>NZ_JAAUVO010000030.1:0-33817 GCF_012030385.1 Microbacterium sp. B19(2022) | reverse complement strand
ATCCACGGGCGGGGGAGGGGAGGCCTCGAGAGCCGCGAGCTCGTTCTCCGCAGCCCGCACCGCCCGTCCGGCGGTCCATGCCTGCAACCACGGGGCGGCGTCGCGGGCCGCATGGGCCTCTCGCACACGGATCCGCGCGGCGGTGAGTAGCGTCTCGTACTCGATCAGTCGGCGCTCCGCCTCGGTCTGCTCCAGCAGGGGCTGGTCCCGGTCGTTCGCGGCGACCGCGATCCAGGACGACGCCACCAGCATCACGACGCCGTTGATGCGGAACCAGAGGAGGAGGCCGATGAAGATGGCGAAGGTCGCGAGCAGCGGATTCGACGGGGTGTAGCTCAGCAGGAAGCCGGCTCCGTACTGGAGCACGGTCATCGCGCCGCCGCCGAGAAGGGCGCCGGGCCAGATGGTCCGCCACTGCAGCGACGTTCCCGTGAGGAAGCGGACCATGGCGGCCAGCGCCGTCGACATGATGACGAACGACACGATGACGGTCGCGATGCGGATGCCGAGGTTCAGCCCGTCCGAGCCGGAATCCCAGCCCAGCAGACTGACGAGCCAGCTCAACACGGCGGCGCTGGCGGAGCTGAGGAGGGAGCCGACGATCAGCGAGACGCCGAAGATCAGGGCCGCGAGCAAGTCGCGGGCCTTCAGGATGACGTAGCTGCGCCGGTCCGGAGGAAGGCCGAAGATGTCCCTCGTCGCTCGCCGCGAGAACGTCACCCAGCCGATGGCCGTCCAGATGACGGTTCCGAGGGCGATCAGACCGGTGATGCCCAGGACGTTGGCCGTGCTCGCGGCCACATCCTGCACCTGCTCCGGCGTGAAGACGCCGCCCTCGGGGAGGATCAGGTTGGGGATGTAGCGGTTGATCATGTCGATCAGACCGTTGACGGCCTCCTCGCTGCCACCGAGCCAGAGCCCGGTGATGGCGAAGGCGAGGTAGATGGCCGCGAAGATCGCGAAGAGCGCCTGATAGCTCACACCCGCAGCGAGCAGGAATCCGTTGTGCTGCAGGAAGTGCCGCCAGACGCGCACGGGGAACAGGCCGAGGGTGCGCTGCGTGAGTGCGGTCGCGCGCTCGACGGCCGCATCGAGGCGACCGGGCTCGGCCGCGGAGCCATCGGGTTCAGACACGTCCCCACCCTATCCAAGCGCTGCGCGATGCGAGAGCAGCCGGGCACGCGAGAACAGGCGACGACATGAGAACAGGCGGCCCCCGAAGGGAACCGCCTGTTCTCGGATGATGGCCTGATGCGGCGCGTCAGGGACGCCCGCGAAGGACCGCCTGCTTGACCTCGGCGATGGCCTTGGTGACCTCGATGCCGCGGGGGCAGGCCTCGGAGCAGTTGAAGGTCGTGCGGCAGCGCCACACGCCTTCCTTGTCGTTGAGGATGTCCAGACGCACGGCCGCGTTGTCGTCGCGGGAGTCGAAGATGAAGCGGTGCGCGTTCACGATCGCGGCGGGGCCGAAGTACTGACCGTCTGTCCAGAACACGGGGCAGGACGAGGTGCACGCGGCGCACAGGATGCACTTGGTGGTGTCGTCGAAGATCTCGCGGTCGGCGATGGTCTGGACGCGCTCCTTGCCCTTCTCCGGGACGGAGCTGGCGACGAGGAACGGCTGCACCTCGCGGTATGAGGCGAAGAACGGCTCCATGTCGACGACGAGGTCCTTCTCCAGCGGCAGACCCTTGATGGCTTCCACGTAGATGGGCTTCGAGATGTCGAGGTCCTTGATCAGCGTCTTGCAGGCCAGGCGGTTGCGGCCGTTGATGCGCATGGCGTCGGAGCCACAGATGCCGTGTGCGCAGGAGCGGCGGAAGGTCAGCGAGCCGTCGACCTCCCACTTGATCTTGTGCAGCGCATCGAGGACGCGGTCGGTGGAGTAGAGCTCCACGTCGTAGTCGACCCAGTGCGGTTCCGCGTCGACCTCGGGGTCGAAGCGGCGGATGTTGAACGTCACGATGAAGGACTGGATGCCGGTCTCTTCGGTCGTGTCCGCGGGTGCTTCGGCGATGGCGTTCGACATTCTCAGTACTTCCTCTCCATCGGCGGGTAGTTCAACTCGCCCTGATCGTTCTTCGTGAAGACGACGGGCTTCCAGTCGAGCTTGATGTGGTCGCTCGGGGTCGACGAGTGCGGGTCGCCGGTGAGGTAGGCCATGGTGTGCTTCATGTACTTCTCGTCGTCACGCGTCGGGAAGTCGTCGCGCATGTGGCCGCCACGGCTCTCCTCGCGGTTCTGCGCGGCGTAGACCACGACCTCGGCGATGTCGAGCAGGAAGCCCAGCTCGACGGCCTCGAGCAGGTCGGTGTTGAAACGCTTGCCCTTGTCGTCGACGTGCACGTTCTTGTAGCGCTCACGCAGCTCGGCGATCACGCCCAGCACGTGCTGCAGCGAGTCGTGCGTGCGGAACACCTGAGCGCCCTTGTCCATCTCGTCCTGCAGCGTCTTGCGCAGCACGGCGATGCGCTCGGTGCCCTGGTTGTTGCGCAGGTCCTCGAGCATGCCGGAGACGAAACCGGCGGGGTTTTCGGGCAGCGGCACGAACTCGGCCGTCTTGACGTACTCGACGGCGTTGCGGCCGCTGCGCTTGCCGAACACGTTGATGTCGAGCAGCGAGTTGGTGCCGAGGCGGTTGGCGCCGTGCACCGAGACGCAGGCGCACTCGCCGGCGGCGTACAGGCCGGGGACGACCGTGTCGTTGTCGGCCAGGACCTCGCCGTTGTTGTTGGTCGGGATGCCGCCCATGGCGTAGTGCGCGGTCGGCATCACCGGGACCGGCTCGACGACCGGGTCGACGCCCAGGTACGTGCGGGCGAACTCCGTGATGTCGGGCAGCTTGGTCTCGAGGACCTCGGCGCCCAGGTGCGTGCAGTCCAGCAGCACGTAGTCCTTGTGCGGGCCGGCGCCGCGGCCTTCCGCGACTTCCTGCACCATGCAGCGCGCGACGATGTCACGCGGAGCGAGGTCCTTGATCGTGGGGGCGTAGCGCTCCATGAATCGCTCGCCCGAGGCGTTGCGCAGGATCGCGCCCTCGCCTCGTGCGCCCTCGGTGAGGAGGATGCCGAGGCCGGCGAGTCCGGTCGGATGGAACTGGAAGAACTCCAGGTCCTCGAGGGGGAGGCCCTTGCGCCAGACGATGCCGACGCCGTCGCCCGTGAGGGTGTGCGCGTTCGAGGTCGTCTTGAAGATCTTGCCGAAGCCGCCGGTCGCGAAGATCACGGCCTTGGCCTGGAACACGTGCAGCTCGCCGGTCGAGAGGTCGTACGCGACGACGCCCGAGACCTGGGTCTTGCCGTCGGCATCCTTCACCGTCAGCAGGTCGAGCACATAGAACTCGTTGAAGAAGTTGATGCCGAGCTTGACGCAGTTCTGGAACAGCGTCTGCAGGATCATGTGGCCGGTGCGGTCGGCGGCGTAGCAGGCGCGGCGGACCGGGGTCTTGCCGTGCTCTGCCGTGTGCCCGCCGAAACGGCGCTGGTCGATCTTGCCCTCGGGTGTGCGGTTGAAGGGGAGGCCCATGTTCTCGAGGTCGATGACCGCCTCGATGGCCTCCTTCGCGAGGATCTCCGCCGCGTCCTGGTCGACGAGGTAGTCGCCGCCCTTGACGGTGTCGAAGGTGTGCCACTCCCACGAGTCCTCTTCGACGTTCGCGAGGGCTGCCGCCATGCCGCCCTGTGCTGCACCGGTGTGCGAGCGCGTGGGGTACAGCTTGGAGATCACGGCGGTCTTCGCGCCGGGGCCGGCCTCGATGGCCGCCCGCATGCCGGCGCCACCGGCGCCCACGATCACGATGTCGAACTGGTGGTAATGCACGCCGTCACGGACGACGGAATCCTGCGTCTGGGTAGTCACTTCTTCTTAGCCTTCTTCTCAGTTCCCGACCAGTGCGGCGCATTCGCTCCACAGGACGCTGTCCTCGGTCGCACCCAGGCACGGGTCGAACGTGAAGACGACGAGCGTGCCCAGGATGATGAGCAGGCCGGCGGCGAGCCCGAGGGCCCAGGTGAGGGCCTTCCGGGCGGTGGTGTTCGTGACGTAGTCGTTCACGATCGTGCGCATGCCGTTGGCGCCGTGGATCAGTGCGAGCCACAGCATCAGCACGTCCCACCACTGCCAGAACGGCGTGGCGAACTTGCCGGCGATGAATGCGAAGTCGAGGGCGTGGATGCCCTCGCCGACCATGAGGTTGACGAAGAGGTGGCCGAAGATCAGCACGACGAGCACGATGCCCGAGGCGCGCATGAAGACCCAGCCCCACTTCTCGAGGTTGACTCCGCGCCGGCGGCGAGCCGGGGCTGCGATGGTCTGCGCGGTCATCAGTGTCCCCCTCCGAATCCGGCGAACGCGAGCATCAGGTGGCGGGGCACGAAGCCGGCCATGATGATGCCCCAGACCAGCAGCACGCCCCAGAAGAGCTGACGCTGGTACTTGGCGCCCTTCGACCAGAAGTCGACGGCGATGATGCGCAGCCCGTTCATCGCGTGGAACACGATGCCGGCCACGAGCACGACCTCGCCGAGCGCCATGATGGGGTTCTTGTACGTGCCGATCACGGCGTTGTACGCCTCCGGCGAGACCCTGATCAGTGCCGTGTCGAGCACGTGCACCAACAGGAAGAAGAAGATGGCGACTCCGGTGATGCGGTGAAGCACCCACGACCACATGCCTTCGCGGCCCCGATAAAGGGTGCCGCGGGGGGTCTTGGACGTGGTTTCCGAAATCGACGGTGTCAAGCGAGCGCTCGTGGACACGGTCGTCCTCCCTGATCGATGTGCGTCGGTCGCATGCGCTGCTCTCGTTCAAGTGTGAGCCTGTCGAAGTCAGGCACGCCCGATCGCTGTCCATCCTATTCCTGTCAGAAGACTGGGAGCGACGAAGGGGAGCCTAAGTATCTCGATGTCGAGAGGTCTCGTCGGGCTACCCTGGCAGGGTGAGCGCACCCATCAAGGATTTCTACGCAGTGATTCCCGCCGGCGGCATCGGCAGCCGGCTCTGGCCGCTCTCCCGTGCGGACGCGCCCAAGTTCCTGCACGACCTCACGGGTTCCGGGCATTCGCTGCTCCGTGACACCTGGGACCGCCTGGAGCCGCTCAGCGGATCCGACCGGATCGCCGTGGTCACCGGGCGCGCGCACCGTGCCGCGGTCGAGGCCGAGCTGCCGGGCATCGCCGACCTCAACGTCTTCCTGGAGTCGGAGCCGCGGGAGTCAGCCGCCGCGATCGGCCTCGCCGCCGCGATCCTGCACCGGCGCGAGCCCGACGTGATCATCGGCTCGTTCAGCGCGGACCATGTGATCCGCAGCACGCGCGTGTTCGAGTTCGCGGTGCGCGACGCCGTCGAGGTCGCCCGCGAGGGATACATCTGCACCATCGGCATCTCGCCCACCGAGCCCGCGATCGGGTTCGGTTACATCAAGAAGGGTCCGGAACTGGTCGTAGACGGCGCGCGCGAGGCCGCGCTCGTGGAGAGCTTCGTCGAGAAGCCCGACCTGGAGACGGCGAAGGAGTACCTCGCCGATCGCGACTATCTGTGGAACGCCGGCATGTTCATCGCGAAGGCGAGCGTGCTGCTGGAAGAACTCGCCGCGAACGAGCCCGAGCTGCACGCCGGGCTCCTCGAACTCGCCGAAGCCTGGGACGACCGCGAGCTGCGCGGACCCGCGGTCGACCGCATCTGGCCGCGCCTGAAGAAGATCGCCATCGACTACGCGGTGGCCGAGCCGGCCGCCCGCCGCGGACGGCTCGCCGTCGTCCCCGGTCACTTCGACTGGGACGACGTGGGCGACTTCGCCTCGCTGACCAAGCTCATCAACAACGGGCGCAAGAACGACCTCGCCGTCCTCGGGCCGAACGCCCGGGTGCTGACCGACGGCGCGAGCGGAATCCTCGTCAGCCAGACGTCTCGGGTGATCAGCCTGGTGGGCGTCCAGGACATCGTCGTCGTCGACACCCCCGACGCTCTGCTGGTCACCACGGTCGAGCACGCGCAGCGGGTGAAGGGCGTCGTCGAGTCCCTCAAGCTCACCGGCCGGGGAGACGTGCTCTGACGCCTGCGCCGATGAGCAGGCGTTCACGCTCATCGGGTGGCTTGATTTCAGCTTTGTAACCTTTGGCCAGCGCATCCGCTGCGCACGTGCGCAAAAGGCGAAACAGTAGGTAACTTTGATCGATCCGCGATGGCCGCGGTTTCGTTGAGGGAGGCATCAGTTGACCATCTCCACCACCAAGAAGCTGCTCGGCGCGACGGTCGCCGCGGGCGTCATCTTCGCGCTCGCCGGCTGCGGTCAGGCACCGACCGACAAGCCCGCAGGCTCCGAGAAGCCGGTCGACTCCGACTTCCTTCCCTGCCTCATCTCCGACGCGGGCGGCTGGAACGACAAGTCGTTCAACCAGTCGGCCAAGGAGGGCATGGACAGCGCGGCTGAAGAACTCAGCATCAAGCCGCTCGAGTTCGAGTCCGCGAACGACAACGACTACGCCCCGAACCTGGAGACCGCCGTCTCCGAAGGCTGCTCGCTCATCGTCGCGGTCGGCTTCAAGCTCTCGGCAGCCACGGTCGAGTCCGCGCTCGCGAACCCCGAGATCGACTACGCGATCATCGACGACTACGCCGACAACGACTTCGACGGCACCACCGATGCTCCGAACATCAAGCCCCTCGTCTTCGACACCGCGCAGGCGGCCTACCTCGGCGGCTACGCCGCGGCAGCCTGGTCCGCGCAGAGCGGCGTGAACAAGGTCGGCACCTTCGGCGGCATGCAGATCCCGTCGGTCGCCGTGTTCATGGACGGCTACCAGCTCGGCGTCGACAAGTACAACGAGGACAAGTCGGCTGCGGTCGAAGTCTTCGGTTGGGACGCCGCGACGCAGAAGGGATCGTTCACGGGCGGCTTCGACGCGAACGACACCGCCAAGCAGACCGCGCAGGGCGTGCTCGACCAGGGCGTCGACGTGATCCTCCCGGTCGGCGGTCCCGTCTACCAGAGCGCTGCTGCGGCGATCACCGACAGCGGCAAGGACACGCTGATGCTCGGCGTCGACAGCGACCTGGCCGTGGCTGACCCGAACGTGGCCGGCATGACGCTGGTCTCGATCATGAAGGCGATCGACGTCGCCGTGCATGACGCCACCGTCGCCGCCGCCGCCGGTGAGTTCGACGCAGCGCCGTACGTGGGCACGCTCGAGAACGAGGGCGTCAAGCTCTCCGGCTTCGGCGACTTCGAGGGCGACCTCCCCGAGGGCCTGGTCGACGAGCTGGCCGAGCTGCAGAAGCAGATCATCGCCGGTGACATCACGGTGGAGTCCGAGAACTCCCCGTAAGTCGTAACCGGTCCAGCACGGGGCGAGTGGTGAGCAGTCTGCCACTCGCCCCGTGCCGTGGACGGACGATGATTCTCCTGGATGACTGTTCTGGATAACTCTTCTGGATAAGGTGCAGATATGAAGCTCGAACTTCGCGGCATCACCAAGCGATTCGGTAGCCTCGTGGCCAACGACCACATCGATCTGGTGGTCGAGCCGGGGGAGATCCACGCGCTCCTCGGCGAGAACGGCGCGGGCAAGTCCACACTCATGAACGTCCTCTACGGCCTCTATCAGGCCGATGAAGGTGAGATCCTCCTCGATGACGAGGTGCAGCGCTTCCGCGGTCCTGGCGACGCGATGGCTGCGGGGATCGGCATGGTCCACCAGCACTTCATGCTCGTCCCGGTCTTCACCGTGGCCGAGAACGTGATGCTCGGTCACGAGCAGACCAAAGCGCTCGGAAGGCTCGACATCGCGAAGGCGCGAGAGCACGTGCGGTCGGTGGCTGCCCGGTTCGGATTCGACATCGATCCGGATGCGCTCGTGGGCGACCTGCCCGTCGGCGTGCAGCAGCGGGTCGAGATCATCAAGGCCCTGTCCCGCGATGCGAAGGTGCTCGTGTTCGACGAGCCGACGGCCGTCCTCACCCCGCAGGAGACCGACGAGCTGATGAACATCATGCGTCAGCTGCGCGATGAGGGCACGGCGATCGTGTTCATCACGCACAAGCTGCGCGAGGTGCGGGAGGTGGCCGACAAGATCACCATCGTCCGCCTCGGCAAGGTCGTCGGCGAGGCTTCGCCCACCGCGACGAACGCGGAGCTCGCCTCCCTCATGGTCGGTCGCGCGGTCGAACTGACCGTGCACAAGGACCCGCCCCGCCTGGGCGAGGGTGGTTTCGAAGTCAAGGGACTGCGCGTCCTGACGCCCACCGGCGCGATCGTCGTCGACGGTGTCGACCTCGCCGTCCGACCGGGTGAGGTCCTCGCGATCGCCGGCGTGCAGGGCAACGGCCAGACCGAGCTGGTGGAGGCCATCGTCGGCCTCGCGGCCCGCGTCGAAGGCAGCATCGTGCTCGACGGGAAGGAACTCGTCGGTAAGAGCGTGCGCGCCATCCTCGACGCCGGCGTCGGCTTCGTCCCGGAAGATCGCACGGAGGACGGCCTGGTCGCCGGATTCTCCGTCGCGGAGAATCTCATCCTCGACCGCTCGGACGACCCGGCCTTCAGCCGAGCCGGCACGTTGCGCCGCGCAGCCCTCGACGAGTTCGCCCGTGCGCGCATCACCGAGTACGACATCCGCACGCAGGGGCCGGAGACGGCGGCGGGCACGCTGTCGGGCGGTAACCAGCAGAAGGTCGTCATCGCCCGGGAGATGAGCCGCGACCTGCGGCTCCTCGTCGCCGCGCAGCCGACACGTGGCGTGGACGTCGGCTCGATCGAGTTCATCCACAAGCGCATCATCGAGACGCGCGATGCGGGCATCCCCGTGATCGTCGTCTCCACGGAGCTCGACGAGGTCGCAGCTCTCGCCGACCGGATCGCGGTCATGTACCGCGGCACGATCGTCGGCATCGTCCCCGGCGACACGCCTCGGGAGACGCTCGGACTCATGATGGCCGGAGCGGCCGAAGGGGAGGTGGCCGCGTGAGCGGAGCGACGCCCGGCGCGGGCGATGTGACCAAGGGGATCCCGCCGCAGGAGCTCGCCACGAGCACAGGCACCGTCCCTCGAGACCCCTCCGACGTGCCCCCGCCCCCGCGCGGAAACCTCATCCTCAAGGAGATCCTCCGCGGCAACGCCGTCACGACGATCCTCGCGATCGTCCTGGCACTCGTCGTGGGCGGCATCCTCATCGCCTTCACGAACGAAGACGTGCAGGCGGCATCGGTCTACTTCTTCAACCAGCCGGGCGACACCTTCGTCGCCGCCTGGAACGCCGTGTACAACGGCTACGAGGCGCTGTTCCGTGGGGCGATCTTCAACGCCCGCGGCGCGGACTTCGCAGCCCAGATCCGTCCGCTGACGAACACCCTCGGCTTCGCGGCTCCGCTGATCGTGGCCGGCCTCGGTGTCGCTCTGGCATTCCGCGTCGGCCTGTTCAACATCGGTGCCCGTGGCCAGATGCTCATCGGCGTCGCGGTTGCGGCGCTCCTGACGTTCTCCCTCGACCTGCCGATCTGGCTGCACATCCCGGTGACGCTGATCGCCGGTATCGCCGGCGGCGCGCTCTGGGGCGCGATCGCGGGGCTCATCAAAGCGCGCACCGGTGCGCACGAGGTGATCCTCACGATCATGCTCAACTACATCGCTTACTACCTGCTGCTGTGGATGATCCGCACGCCGGGCCTGCTGCAGAAGCCGGGCACCAACCAGGCACTCGGCTCGGCGACGCCGCAGAGCGCGCAGTTCCCGACCCTGCTCGGACCGCAGTTCCCGCTGCTCGATCTCGGCTTCGTGATCGTGATCGTCGCGACCCTGTTCGTCTGGTGGCTGATCGAGCGCTCGTCGCTCGGCATGCGGATGCGCGCCGTGGGCGAGAACCCCCATGCGGCACGCGCCGCCGGCATCAGTGTGCAGCGCATCTACGTCTACGCGATGCTGTTCGCCGGAGGCCTGGCGGGTCTCGCCGGCATGAACCAGATCCAGGGTGCCGTCACCACCGGCGTGACCGAGACGATCGACGCCGGCATCGGCTTCGACGCGATCACGGTCGCGCTCCTCGGTCGCAGCCGCGCCTGGGGCACGTTCGCCGCCGGCATCCTGTTCGGGGCGCTCAAGGCGGGCTCGTTCTCGATGCAGGCGCAGGATATCCCGGTCGACATCGTCCTCGTGGTGCAGTCTCTCGTGGTGCTGTTCATCGCGGCGCCGCCGCTGCTGCGGACGGTGTTCTTCCTCCCGAAGACCGATATCGAGAAGGCTGCCAGGCTGAGAGCCAAGGCCTCGAAGAAGGCGGTGGCGGCATGATGTCCCTCGTGCAGACCCAGGCCGCTGACGGCACGGTACAGCTGGCGACCGTGAAGGAGCGGCACCTCAAGGCGCCGATCGTCCTCGCAGGCGCCACCGTGCTCCTCGCGCTGTTGTTCCTGTTCGTGCCGCGTGACGGCATCAGCACCTTCCGGCTCTCCGATCAGTCGTCTGCGCTCGCGCTGCCCGACGTCGCACTGCCCACGGCCTCGACGTTCTGGGTCGTGCTCGGAATCCTCGTGGTCTTGACGGTCGGAGCGTTCCTCCGCGCGTGGACCTACCGCACGCCTTCGCTGTGGCTGGTCATCGCCTACAGCGTGCTGGCTGTCTTCGCGTTCCTCGTCTGGGCGTCCGCCGGCGGACTCGTGCCGGTCACGAGCCTGCTGTTCGGTGCGGTCTCGCTCTCGGTACCGCTGGTGTTCGGCGCCCTGGGCGGTGTCATCGGCGAGCGTGCCGGCGTCGTGAACGTCGCCATCGAGGGGCAGCTGCTTCTCGGGGCATTCTCGGCCGCTCTGCTCTCGAGCATCACCGGCAACCCGTTCGTGGGTCTGGTCGGCGCGATGATCGGCGGCGTCCTGGTCGCCAGCGTCCTCGCCGCGTTCGCGATCAAGTACCTCGTCGAGCAGGTGATCGTCGGTGTCGTACTCAACGTCCTGGTCACCGGTCTCACCGGGTTCCTCTACGGGGCGCTGCTCGCACCGAACGAGTTGACGCTGAACACCCCGGTGCGGTTCCCGCGCGTGGAGATCCCCGTGCTCAGCGACATCCCCATCATCGGGCCGGTGCTCTTCAACCAGACGTTCATCGGGTATCTGATGTTCATCACCGTCGCCGTCGTGGCCTGGGGGCTGTATCGCACCCGGTGGGGTCTGCGGCTGCGTGCCGTCGGCGAGCACCCGCAGGCGGCCGACACCGTGGGCATCAAGGTGAACCCGACCCGGTTCTGGAACGTGCTGCTCGCCGGCGCGATCGCCGGTATGGGTGGTGCGTACTTCACGCTCGTCTCGGTGCCGCAGTTCGGCAAGGACATGACGGCCGGGCTCGGCTTCATCGCCCTCGCCGCCGTGATCTTCGGTCGCTGGGACCCGATCCGCGCGACGCTCGCGGCGCTGCTGTTCGGCTTCGCCACCAACCTGCAGAACCTGCTGTCGATCCTGAAGACACCCATTCCGGGCGAGTTCATGCTGATGCTGCCCTACGTCGTGACGTTGCTCGCGGTCGCCGGGTTCGCCGGTCAGATCAAGGCGCCCGCCGCCGACGGCAAGCCCTACATAAAGTCCTAGCCCGTATAAAGTCCTAGCCCGGTCGGAAGAGGAAAAGTATCGCAATGACAGACATCGACTGGGACGAACTGCGCCAGGTCGCCACGGATGCCATGACGAAGGCGTACGCGCCGTACTCGCGCTATCGCGTGGGGGCGGCGGCCCTCGTCGGCGACGGTCGCATCGTCGCCGGCTGCAACGTCGAGAACGCCTCCTACGGCGTGACCCTGTGCGCCGAGTGCGCCCTCGTCGGCGATCTGCACATGTCGGGCGGCGGCCAGCTCGTCGCCTTCGTGTGCGTGAACAACGACGGACAGACGATCATGCCGTGCGGACGCTGCCGTCAGCTGCTGTTCGAGCACGCGATGCCGGGCATGCTGCTGGAGACGGTCTCCGGCATCCGCACGATCGACGAGGTGCTGCCCGATGCATTCGGGCCGCGCGACCTGGAGGAAGCACGATGACTGTTGAGCCTTTCGACGCGGTGGACGTGATCCGCGCCAAGCGCGACGGCGGTGCGGTCCCCGAGGCGGCGCTGCGGTGGATGATCGACGCGTACACCCGCGGCTATGTCTCCGATGCGCAGATGGCCTCGTTCGCGATGGCGATCTTCCAGCGCGGGATGGAGCGTGATGAGATCCGCGTGCTGACCGACGCGATGATCGCGTCGGGGGAGCGGATGAGCTTCGCCTCCCTCGGCAAGAAGACCGTCGACAAGCACTCCACCGGCGGTGTCGGCGACAAGATCACCCTTCCGCTCGCTCCGCTGGTCGCGTCGTTCGGCGTCGCCGTTCCCCAGCTCAGCGGTCGCGGACTCGGCCACACCGGCGGCACGCTCGACAAGCTCGAGTCGATCCCCGGCTGGCGCGCCGCCCTCAGCAACGAGGAGATGTTCGCGCAGATGCAGGGCGACGTCGGTGCGGTCATCTGCTCGGCGGGCTCGGGTCTCGCGCCCGCCGACAAGAAGCTGTACGCCCTCCGCGACGTCACCGGCACGGTCGAGGCGATCCCGCTGATCGCGTCGAGCATCATGTCGAAGAAGATCGCCGAGGGCACCGACGCGCTCGTGCTCGACGTGAAGTTCGGCTCCGGCGCCTTCATGCAGGACATCGACCGCGCCCGGGAACTCGCGCGCACGATGGTCGCGCTCGGCACCGACTCCGGCGTGGCGACCACCGCGCTCCTCACCGACATGAACGTGCCGCTCGGACTCGCGATCGGCAATGCCAACGAGGTCCGCGAATCCGTCGAGGTCCTCGCCGGCGGCGGCCCCGCCGATGTCCGCGAGCTGACCCTCGCCCTGGCACGGGAGATGCTCGCCCTCGCCGGACAGCCGGATGCCGACGTGGAGGCCGCGCTCGACGACGGCCGGGCGATGGACACCTGGAAGGCGATGATCCGCGCCCAGGACGGCGACCCCGATGCGGCGCTGCCGACCGCGCGGGAGACGCACGTCGTGACGGCCCCGGCCGACGGTGTGATGACGCGCATGGACGCACTGCCGTTCGGCATCGCCGCCTGGCGACTCGGAGCCGGTCGCGCCAGGGCCGAGGATCCGGTGATCTTCGAGGCGGGGATCGACCTGCACGCCAAACCCGGTGACCGCGTCGTCGCGGGGCAGCCGCTGTTCACCCTCTCCGCTGCCGACGACGCACGCTTCGGCCGGGCTCTCGATGCTCTCGAGAGCTCGTGGGAGATCGGCGACGAGGCTCCGGCCACCGGTCCCATCGTGCGCGAGCGCATCACGGCGTGACGCGCGACCGCTAGCCTGAACTGAGCACATCCGCGACCGAGAGGATCACCATGTCGATCGATGCGAACGGCGACGTCACGCTGCAGGGCGTCTCCCTGCGGAGCCTCCCGAAGGTGTCGCTGCACGACCACCTCGACGGCGCTCTGCGCCCCTCGACGATCCTCGAGCTCGCGGACTCCATCGGCCTCGAGGTCCCGGAATCCACGCCCGCAGCCCTCGGAAAGTGGTTCGCGAAGCAGAGCGACTCCGGTTCGCTGGTCGAGTACCTCAAGACGTTCGACCTGACCACCGCTGTCATGCAGACCCAGGAGGGACTCACCCGCGTCGCGCGCGAGTTCGTCCAGGACCTCGCAGCCGACGGTGTGGTCTACGGCGAGGTGCGCTGGGCTCCGGAGCAGCACCAGGCGCAGGGCCTCACGCTCGAGCAGACCGTCGAAGCCGTGCAGCAGGGCATCGAGGAGGGTGAGGACGCGGCGGACCGTGACGGTCGCAGCATCCGCGTCGGCCAGCTCATCACGGCGATGCGCCACACCGACCGTGCCCGGGAGATCGCGGAGCTCGCGGTCGACTTCCGCGGTCGCGGTGCCGTCGGCTTCGACATCGCCGGCCCGGAAGACGGCTTCCCGCCGTCGAACCACCGCGCGGCTTTCGACTACCTCGCCGACAACTTCTTCCCGGTCACCGTACACGCGGGCGAGGCCGCAGGTCTCGCCTCGATCCGATCGGCGCTGATCGACGGTCGCGCGCTGCGCCTGGGCCACGGCGTGCGTATCGCCGAAGACCTCCAGGTCGTCACGCAGGAGGGCGACGAGGTACAGGTGCAGTTCGGCGATCTGGCCCGCTGGGTGCGCGACCGTGAGATCCCGCTCGAGCTCTCGCCGTCGTCGAACCTGCAGACCGGAGCGATCGCCGCGTGGGGCGACACCCTGGCCGACCACCCGTTCGACCTGTTGTACCAGCTCGGATTCGCGGTGACGGTGAACGTCGACAATCGCACGATGAGCGCCACCTCGCTGACGCGCGAGCTCGCCCTGCTCGTGGAGACGTTCGAGTACGACCTCGACGATCTCGAGACGTTCCAGTTCAATGCGGCTGCGGCCGCGTTCCTCCCCGTCGAGGAGCGGGAGGAGCTCGTCGAGTTGATCGCCGAGGGATTCGACATCTGACCGTGGCTTCCGGGGGGAGGCGGCGCGGGGGCGTCGCGGGCATCATCATCGCGGCGGTGATCGTCGTCGTGGGCGCCGGCTTCACGGCATACGTCTGGCTGAACCACGCACCGGCCGAGGCCGAAGCGAAGCCGACACGGACGCCGACGCCGGTCGTGACCCCGACGCCACTGACACCGGCGGAGCAGCTCATCGCGGACGCCGATGATCCGCTCGCCTGCGCGGTGACATTCACGGGCGAAGGGGTTCCGGCCGACCCCCAGCTGCAGCGGCAGGACGGTCTGTACCAGGCACTCCCGATCCCGGCGGTCGCCGGCCGCGTGTTCGCCGGCTGGTACGCGACGGCGGCGGATGCCGCGGCCTACACCGTCGCCGCGCGGGTCAACGGTGCGGACCCCGTCGTCTGCGACCAGCAGCAGGTCGAGCTCTTCGCCGCCTGGAAGACGCCGGAGCAGAACACGGCCGAGGGCGTGCAGGTCCCGATCCTCATGTACCACCAGTTCACGGCGAATCCCGAGGGCGAGTCCGGGTGGCTGCGCGGGAACTACGCGTACATCGGCGACTTCGACGCGCACATGAACCACATCGCGACGACGGGCTTCTACCTGCCCACCTGGGACGAGCTCAGCGCCTTCATCGACGGTCGGCTCTCGCTGCCCGCGCGGAGCGTGATCATCACGGATGACGATGCCGACCAGACCTGGTTCGACCTCGGGGCCCCGGTCGTGGCGGCGCACAAGCTGCTCGCGACCTCTTTCATGGTGACGGCGTACCGGTCCGACCCGCCGCCGTCGATCCACGTGCTGCGCCGCTCCCATACGCACGACATGCACAAGGCGGGCGACAACGGCGACGGCCTGATGGTCAACTGGACCGCGGATCAGATCGCCGCCGACCTCAACCTCTCCGGCGACACTCTGGGCGTTCGCGAGGTCATCGCGTATCCCTTCGGGCACTACAACGACACCGCCAAGCAGGGCGTCACGCAGGCCGGCTACGAGATGGCGCGGACGATCGAACCCGGGTTCGTGACCATCGGCACCGACAAGCTCGCCCTCCCCGTGGTGCGCATCGACTACGGGATGGGACTCGACGCCCTGGTATCGCGCATCGGCTGACGGCGTCGGGGCGGCAGGATAGTCGCATGCCTGATTCCGTCTTCATCGCCGGTCCCGCCTCATGGAACACGATCGTCGTGCTCGATCGACTCCCCGAGCCGGTGCCCCACATGCAGTTCGCCGAGGAGACGTGGGCGACCGTGGGCGGCACGAGTGCCGGCAAGGCCCTGAGCCTCACCGGGCTCGGGCGTGCGACGCAGCTCGATGCCCTCGCCGGACCCGATGAGGAGGGCGACCGCGTGCGTGCGGCCCTCGACGGTGCGGGAGTGCGAGTGCGCTGGGGTCAAGGAACCACCGAGCGGCATCTGAACCTCATGACCCGCGAGGGAGCCCGGGTTTCGCTGTACCTGTCGTCGCCGGACGCGACCACGGGCGAGGACGACGCGTGGGTGCGCGAACGGATGGGGGAGGCGGGCGCGATCGTGCTCGACCTCGCTGCCGAACCGCGGCGGCTCCTGCCGGTCGCGCGCGAGACGGGCGTCCCGATCTGGGTCGACGTGCACGACTACGACGGTGAGGCCGCGTTCCACCGCCCGTTCCTGGCGGCGGCGGACGCCGTGTTCTGCAACGCGGATCGCCTTGCAAACCCGGTCGCGTTCCTGCACTCGCGTATCGCGGCCGGTGCCTCACTCGCCGTGTGCACGCTCGGGGCGGAGGGCGCGGTGGCCGTGGATGCAGACGGAATCGAGTACCGGGTGGCCGCCGTGCCCGTCGAGGTCATCGACACGAACGGTGCGGGCGACGCCTTCCTCGCGGGCGTGCTCGATGCGCGCCTGGACGGGGCGGGAGTCGGCGCGGCACTCGAGGCGGGCGCGCGGACAGCCGCAACCGTTCTCCGTTCGCGGCACCTGCATCCGCTGCTGGATGCGGTCGTCGGCTCGGCGGGGGAGTGAACGTCAGGGCGCGAGCGGCGCGAGGAACTCTTCGGTGAGGCGCGTGACCTCGTCGTGCATCTCTTCCGTCGAGATCGTCGGGGTGCCGTCGCCGTCCTGAGGGCCGTAATCGCCGAAGGACGCGTGCGACGCCCCTTCGATCTCCACCATCTCGGCGTCGGCGGGCAGCAGATCCCGCGCGTCGGCGATCTTCTCCGGAGTGGAGAGGCCGTCTTCGCTTCCGGAGAGGCTGAGGACGGGAAGCCCGTTCTCCGACACGTCGGTCGCGCAGTACGACCCGAACAGCACGAGCGCGTCGGCATCCGCGGCGAGCTGGCAGGCGCGGACGCCGCCCAGCGAGTGTCCGCCGACGCCCCAGACATCGACGTCGGGGGCGGCCGAGGTGAAGGCGTCGAGTCCGCGCGGGTCGAAGAAGGCCAGGTTCAGCCAGGGGCGGGTGATCACGACCGTGGTTCCCTCCTCGGCGAGCCCCTGGAGGATGGCCGCGTAGGCCCACGGGTCGACCTTGGCGCCCGGGATGAAGACCAGGCCGAGATCCGAGTCGCCGTCGGCGGGGGCGAGCACGATGCCCTCGTCCGCGTCGGTGACCGTGATCGCGGGGTTCTCCCGCACGCTCGCGAGCGGTTCCGGCTCGGCGGCCATGACACCGATCTGCGTGTACGCGACGACGCCGACCACCGCCAGCACCAGCACGATCGCGAGACTCCACAGCACACGTTTCAGGACCCGGCGGCCACGCTTCTTCTGCACGGATCAACGCTACCCCGCGTCGACGCCCGTCCGAGCGACGGCTGAGTGCGTACGGAGGTACTCCTCGAAGGCCTCCCGCGTGGTGCGGCGAGGCGTGTAGCCGAACACCTCCTTCAGTCGGCGATTCGCCAGCACCGGGCGGTACCGCAGGAACGGGACCTTCTCCGGTCCGTGCGGGGTGAGCCGCAGCATTCGTCCGATCCGCAGCACGCTCGACAGTGCCCACGCGGGCAGCACGATCTGCGGTTTGCCGAGACGAGCAGCGATCTCCGGCACCGTCATCCGTCCGTCGCCCGCGACGTTGAAGATGCCCGCGGGGCCGTCGGTCGCCGCCCGCACCATCGCGGCCGCCACATCGTCCACCCAGATGAACACGAAGGGCGACTCCGAGCCGGAGATGCGAAGGATCCGCCGGCCGTCCCAGAGCGCGGTGATCTGGTTGCGCACGGTCGGACCGAGGATCGTGCCGATGCGGAAGATCACCTGGTCGAGATCGGGGTGGGTACGCCGGTGCTCGGCCAGCATCTCCTCGACCAGCCGCTTGTGCCGGGCGTACGGGAACGCGTCGTTGCCTCGAAGCGGCTGGTCCTCGTCGATCCACTCCGGGTTGTCCGCGTGGTATCCGTACGCGGCACCCGAGCTGGAGACCACGATGCGGCGGACTCCCGCCTCGACGCACGCGGCGAGGACGTTGGCGGAACCGGTCACATCGACGCGGTACTCCAGATCGACGTCGTGGCCGGGATTCACAATCGCCGCGAGGTGCACGACCGTGTCGATGCGGTGCTGCCGCAGCACGGGAGCGATCGCCGCGGCATCCGTCACGTCCAGCGTCGCATCGATGACGCCCGCGCGGGGTGCGCCCGCTCGCAGGTCCGCGGCGACCACGACCTCGACGTCGTCACGGGCCGCGAGGGCCTCAGCCACGTGCGAGCCGAGGAAGCCGCTGCCGCCCGTAATCAGCACCCGGGGCATCAGGCGGCCTCGACGGTCGTGCGGCCGCTCGCGTCGCCGGTGCTCGAGCCCGTGCGCTTCCTGGTGTGCCGTGCCCAGAGTCCGGCCAGGACGAGGCCGGCGACGATGTCCCAGATGCCCCACCAGCCGGC
Source organism: Microbacterium sp. B19(2022) (assembly GCF_012030385.1). Taxonomy (NCBI): domain Bacteria; kingdom Bacillati; phylum Actinomycetota; class Actinomycetes; order Micrococcales; family Microbacteriaceae; genus Microbacterium; species Microbacterium sp. B19(2022). The sequence continues at coordinate 15,493 of NZ_JAAUVO010000030.1, read as the reverse complement.
CACGATCGCCATGCCGCCGAGTCCGTCGAAGAACAGGAACACCAGGCCGAGCCCGAGGCCGGCGTTGCGGATGCCGACTTCGAACGTCATGGCCTTGCGCTCGCGGGTGCCGAGTCCGCCGACCACCGCTGTGCCGTAGCCGAGCGCGAGCGCCACCGCGTCGTGCACCGCGACCACCAGCAGGATGATGCCGAGAACCTGCACGAACACCGCCCAGTTGCCGACGAGCGCGGCGATGATGAAGCCGAGCAGCGCGATCAGGCTGAACCACTTCACGAACGGCTGCACGCGGGCGCTGAAGCCCGGTGCCTTGGCGCGCAGGAGCAGACCGACGGCGAAGGGGAGACCGACGATGAGGAAGATCTCCAAAAGCATCCGCCACGGGTCGAGCGTGATGTCGCGCAGCAGAGTGCGGGCGGTCGGATGCAGCGAGGCCCAGAACGTGATGCTCAGCGGCATCGCGACGATGTAGATGAGGTTTCCCACCGCCGTGAGCGACACCGAGAGGGCGACGTTGCCGCCGGCGCGGTGGGTCAGCACCTGCGAGATGTTCCCCGGAGGGCAGCAGGCCACGAGCAGCATCCCGAGCGCCATCGACGGCGGAACAGGGAGCACGAGTGTGAGCAGGAACGTCGCGATGGGCAGCAGGAGCAGCTGGGCGAGGATCGCGATCGCGAACGGTTTCGGATGCTTCGCTACGACGCGGAAGTCACTCGGCGAGGTGTCCAGCGCGATGCCGAACATGATGAGACCGAGGACCACGTTGAGGATCGTCAGCGTGCCGGGTGTGAACGAGAGGACGACGTCGTCGACGTTCATGCCGAGGCCTCCAGTGCGCGCTTCTCATCCCGTACGGCGCCCCGGTAGGCATCCTTGTTCACGTAGTACGCCATCCGGTCGAGGCCCAGGTAGTGATAACCGCCCGTCAGATCCGGCCACGACGTTCCGGTGACCCGCTCGCGGAAGCGGGCGGCCCGCGCGGGATCGGTCTCGACCGCGTCGAGGTAGGCGGCGAGCAGCTCGGCCTGTTCGTAGCGGCCCTGCCAGCCGATGCCCGACGCCTCGATCATGCCCATCACGTAGAGCCCGTTGAAAGAGGCGGGGAAGACATTCAGGAAGAGTCGTGGCGAGGCGCCCTGCCAGTGCAGGTGCTCCCGGTCGACGAACGGATAGTCCAGGGTGTAGCCGGTCGCGAGCAGCACGAGGTCGTACTCGTCGGCGCTGCCGTCGCGGAAGTGCACCGTGTGCCCGTCGAAGTGGTCGATGTCCGGGCGGATGCGCAGGTCGCCCTGGCCCAGGTGGTTGAGGATCAGGGTGTTCACGATCGGGTGTGACTCGTAGATGCGGTAGTCGGGCTTCGGGAACCCGAACCGCACGGGGTCGCCCGTGAACGCCCGCAGGACGCGGCTGTCGACCGCCTGCTTGATGCGCGCCGGCAGCGGGCGGCCCTGGTTGAGGGTGTCGCTGGGCTTGCCGAACAGGTAGCGCGGCACGAAGTAGTACCCGCGTCGCACGCTCATGTCGACGGACACGGCGTGGTGCACGGCATCCACGGCGATGTCGCAGCCCGAGTTGCCGGCGCCGATCAGCAGCACCCGCTTGCCGCGCAGCTGCTCCGGCGACTTGTAGGCGCTGGTGTGCAGCAGTTCGCCCGTGAAGTCCCCGCGGAACGTCGGCACGTTCGGCTCGGCGAGTGTTCCGTTGGCGAGGACGACGCCGGCGTACCAGCGGGTGTCGGTACCGTCGGGGCCGGAACTGGTGAGGTCCCAGCCGCCGTCGGCAGGCTCGAGGCGCGTGACGCGCGCGTCGAACCGGAACAGGCCGGTGAGCCCGAAGTGGTCGGCGAAGTCGTCGAAGTACTCCTTCAGCACCCGGTGGCCGGGGTAGTCGACCCGCGAGCGCATCGGGAACTCGGCGAACTCGGTCGTGGTGCGCGACGAGATCAGATGCGCGGATTCGTACATCGTGCTGCGGGGGTTGGTGATGTCCCAGAGGCCGCCCACGCTGTGGGAGGCCTCATAGCCGTCCACGGCGATTCCGCGCTTCTGCAGCGCGCGCGCCGCGGCCAACCCCGATGGACCCGCGCCGATCACGGCGTATCTGTTCATGCTGCTCCCCGCACGTCAGTGTGCTCGAAAAACGCCCCCGCTCACCGATCGTAATGGGTGGGCGGGGGCGTCGAGTTCCGCGAGGTCAGGCGGCTCCGAGGTGCTGCTGACGCGCGGCGACGGCCTCCCGGATGGCGGTGAACAGCGGATGCTCGGGGTCCAGGCTCGTGGTGCGGGCGGTGAACGCGGCGGGCTCCTCCGTGCGCAGCAGCTGCTGGAGCTCCGCCGACTGCTCGTCGGCCGGATCGTCGAACTCCAGTGCCGCCGACACGGCCGCCACGAGAGCCGCGGTCGGCAAGCCACGCTCCGCGGCCATCGCGGCGGGTCCGACGAAGCGCTCGTGCCGTGAGATCTTGCGCAACGGCTGCCGTCCCACCCGCTGCACCGTGTCGACGAGCGCAGGATTGCGGAACCGCTCGAGGATCGTCGCGCGATACGCCGCGAGGTCGGCGGGGTCGAGCCCGTGCTCGGCGACCAGTACAGCCGAGGTCTCCTCCAGCGCGGCCGAGACGCTCGCCGCGATGGCGGGGTCGGCCAAGGCATCCGAGATCCGTTCGATCCCTGCGCGGGCGCCGAAGTAGGCCGTCGCGGCGTGCCCCGTGTTCACCGTGAAGAGCTTGCGCTCGATGTACGGCGCCAGGTCGTCGACGAAGTGCGCGCCGGGGATGGCCGGCAGTGCCCCGCCGAACGGACCCGATTCGATCGCCCACTCGAAGTACGGCTCGACCGTGACGTCGACCCCGCCGTCTGCGGGCTGTGCCGGCACGATGCGATCGACAGCCGTGTTCGCGAAGATCGCGCGGGCGAGCAGCATTTCGGCATCCGCCCCCGCCGCCGTCGCGATCTCCTGGCGGAGCAGATCGGTGGCGCCGATCGCGTTCTCGCAGGCCATCACCTGGAGCGGTGCGGCATCGGGGGAGCGGAGCGCGAGTCCGGCCACGATCGACGGTGCCACGAACCGCAGCACGGTGGGCCCGACCGCGGTCGTGACCACATCGGCCGTCGCGACCTCCTCGGCCACGGCGGGATCCGTGCGGCTGTTGACAGCCCGGAAGCCGGTGACGACGTGATCGGTCCCTCCGGGGCCGGCTTCGTGCACGGTGTACGAGTCGACCGCGTTGATCGCATCCACCAGGGCGTCGGCGACGTCGGAGAACACGACCTCGTACCCGCCCTGGCGCAGCAGCAGACCGACGAACCCGCGCCCGATGTTGCCCGCCCCGAAGTGGACCGCCTTCATCCCTCGTTCACCTCCGACAGGAGGGCGTAGAGCTCCTCCGGGGTCTGCGCCGCCGAGAGCCGCGCGACGTCGTCCTCCTCGGAGAACAGGATCGCGATCCGGGACAGGATCTCCAGGTGCTCGTCACCGATCCCGGCGATGCCGATCACGAAGGTCGCGGGATCCCCTGCCCAGTCCACGCCGCCGTCGTAACGGACGACGGACAGTGCCGAGGCGAGGATGGTGTCCTTCGCGTCGTTGGTACCGTGCGGGATCGCGAGACCGTTGCCCATGAAGGTCGACACGGTCTCCTCGCGCTGCCGCATCGCGTCGACGTACGCGGGGGTCACGGCTCCGGCGGCGACGAGGATGTCCGTGGCCTCCTGGAGCGCCTCGTCTCGCGTCGCACCGCCGGGGTGGATGCGGACCTGGTCCGGGGTGAGAACGCTCATTCTTGTTCCTTTCGCTGTGCCCGCACCATCTCGACGACCTCTTCGTAGCGGGGCGAGTTCATGAAGTTGTCGACCGACACGTGCACCGAGTTCGGCGACTTCGCCGCGGCGCGCTCGGTGAGCTGCTGCTGCGTGATGACCACGTCGGCGGTGCCGTCGAGGTTCGCGATCGCCTGGTTGGTGACGTTCACGTCCTCGATGCCGGCCTTCTTGAGCTTGTTGCGCAGGACGCTGGCGCCCATCGCGGACGAGCCCATACCGGCGTCGCACGCGAACACGATCCGCTCGATCGGCGCGGTGGCGACGGCGGTGGTGCTCGGTGCGGACGTCTCCGCCGCCGACGAGCCCGTCGACGTGCGCAGCGCATCCATCGCGGCGGACGACTTGCCCTTGTTCGCCTCGGTCTGCGCGATCGCGGCACCGAAGGTGTCGCCCTCGGCCTCGAGGTCGCGCTTGCGGGAGGCCCGCAGGATCACGCCGGTGATGAGGAACGTCACGGTGGCGGCGATGAGGACCGACAGGTAGACGACCAGGAGGTTGGGGACGCCCGCACCGACGGCCGCGACGGTCACGGCGATGATGCTGCCGGGAGCGGCCGGGAACACGAGCCCACCGTTCAGAAGCATGTTCGTGGTCACGCCGGCGGCACCACCCGCGATGAGCGCGAGGATCGTGGTCGGCTTGCTCAGCGCGTACGGGAAGTAGATCTCGTGGATGCCGCCGAAGAACTGGATGATCGCCGCGCCGGGGGCCGACGCCTTCGCGACACCGACTCCGAAGAAGCTGAACGCCAGCAGCAGACCGATACCGGGGCCGGGGTTCGCCTCGATGAGGAACAGGATCGACTTGCCGGCCTCCGAGGCCTGCTCGAATCCGAGCGGGGTGAACACGCCGTGGTTGATGGCGTTGTTGAGGAACAGCACCTTCGCCGGCTCGACGATGATCGACACGAGCGGCAGCAGCTGCGCCGCCACGAGCCAGTCGACGGCGGCACCCAGCGCGGCGCTGATGCCGAGCATCACCGGACCGAAGGCGAAGAAGCCGAAGATCGCGAGAAGCATCCCCAGGATGCCGGCGGAGAAGTTGTTCACCAGCATCTCGAAGCCGGGACGGATCTTGCCGTCCCAGATCCGGTCGACCTGCTTCATGATCCAGGCCGCGAGCGGCCCCATGATCATCGCGCCGAGGAACATCGGGATGTTCGTGCCGACGATCACGCCCACGGTGGCGATGGAGGCGACCACGCCGCCGCGGTCGCCGTAGACCATACGGCCCGCGGTGTTGGCGATCAGCAGCGGCAGCAGATATGTGACCATCGGACCGACCAGGCCGACGTAGGCGAGGATGTTGCCGTCGGCGGTCTCGGCGACCGATGTCATCGCGCCCTGCCACCCGATGATGACGGAGTCACCGCCGCCGCCGAGGATCTCGGACACCCCTTCCCAGTGCCAGCCGAAGGGGCTCTCGGCACCGAAGAAGCCTCGGGGAATGAAGAGCATCGTGATGAAGCCCCAGGCGATGAAGGCGGCGATGTTCGGCATGATCATGCCGGAGAGGAACGTGCCGAATCGCTGTACTCCTACGCGGAGGCCGCCGGGTTTGGTCGCGGCAGGTGACGTCGTCGTCATGATGTCGTCTCTTTCTTGTGAAGGGGGAGTGCCGCGGCGAGCGTCGCCACGGCGGTTCGGGCGGAGGGGGCATCGTCGGCGGCCAGTGCGGCCTCCGCGAGGCTCCGCGCCTCGGACGGGGTGCGTTCGGAGAGCGCGTGTCGCACATCGGCCAGCGCCGAGGGAGCCATCGAGAGACTCGTGGCACCGAGCCCGACGAGCACGACGGCGAGGAGTGGATCTGCTGCGGCCTCGCCGCAGATTCCGACCGGTTTGCCCAGGCGGGCACCGGCGTCACCGACCTCGCGCACCAGACGAAGCACGGCCGGATGCCAGGGGTCCTGGAATCCGGCGACCGAGCCGAGCATGCGGTCGGCCGCCATGGTGTACTGCGTGAGGTCGTTCGTGCCGATCGAGGCGAAGTCGGCGTGCGCGAGCACGCGGTCGGCCAGCAGGGCGCTCGCCGGGATCTCGACCATGACCCCTGCGGTCTGCAGTCCGTACTCGCGGGCGAGCCCCGTGAAGTAGATCGTCTCCTCGACGGTGGCCACCATCGGAGCCATCACCCACAGGTCGGCGTCGGTCTCGGCGTCGGCTTCGGCCAGGGCGGTCAACTGCTCGCGCAGGATGTCCTCGCTCGCGCGCAGCGCCCGGAGGCCGCGCAGTCCCAGCGCCGGATTCTCCTCGTGCGCGTCGTTGAGGAACGCCAGCGGCTTGTCGGCGCCCGCATCGAGCATCCGGACCACGACCTTCTTACCGGGAAAGGCGGCCAGCAGCTCGCGGTACGACTCCCGTTGCTGAGCGATGGTCGGCGCCTGTGCCGAGGAGAGGAACAGGAACTCCGTGCGGAACAGCCCGACGCCCTCGGCCCCCCGAACGACCGCATCGGCCGCATCTGCGGGCTTCCCCAGGTTCGCGAGCAGCGCGACAGGTGTGCCGTCGGCGAGGGCGCCGGGAGTGGGAGGAGCGGTGTCGGCCGACTGGCGGGCAGCGGCGCGCTGAGCTGCGCGGTCCTTCTCGTCCTCCGTCGGCTCGCGGGTGACCACGCCGCTGGCGGCATCGACGATCACCGTCTCGCCCGTGACGAGCTGCGTGCCGACTCCGACGCCGACGATCGCGACGATGCCCTTCTCCCTCGCGAGGATCGCGGTGTGGGAGGTCGGCCCGCCGTCGGTCGTGATCAGGGCGAGCACCTGATCCAGGTCGAGGAGTGCGGTGTCGGCCGGAGCGAGGTCACGGGCGACCAGGACGAACGGGTGCCCCGGGTTCGGAACACCGGGCGCATCGACGCCGCGGAGATGCGCCAGGACGCGCTGGGCGATGTCGTCGAGGTCGGCGGCGCGCTCGCCGAGGTAGCCGCCGACGGCCTCGAGCGTGGCGCGGAAACCTGCGAACGCGTCGTGCACGGCCCATTCCGCCGTCGCCCCGGCATCGATCCGGGTGTCCACCTCGTCCTGCAGCGTCGGATCCTCGGCGATCATCGCCTGCGCTTCCAGTACCTCTTGAGCGGCGCCTCCTGCCGCCTCACCGCGTTCGTTCAGTTCGCGGGCGACCGTCGCCACCGCCTCGTGAACCCGCGCACGCTCGGCTTCGGCGCCCGCCGTGCTCGGCGTGTTCTCCGGAGCCGGCATCGCCTCGGCCATGCGGACGACCGGTCCCTGGGCCACGCCCAGACCGATGCCTACCCCGCGCAGCTCGCTCATCCGGCGGCGTCCTGGTCATGGTCCGTGGTGAGGAGCTCGGTGAGCGTGTCCAGCACGCCTTCGGCTCCCTCGCCCTCGGCCGTCAGCGTCACGTAGTCGCCGTACTCGATCGCGAGCGCGATCACGCCGAGGATGCTGGCGGCGTTGACCGGTTTGCCCGAGTCCTTCGCGATCGTCACGGCGAGGCCCGAGTCCTTGGCCGCCTGTGCGAAGAGCTTCGCGGGGCGGGCGTGCAGTCCATGGGAAGAGCCGATCCGGACGGTGCGGGTGGCGGTCATGATGTTCCTTTCGGGGTGTCGCCGGCGGCGGCGAGGATCGATCGGGCGAAGTCGAGGGTGCGGGAGCCGTCACGGTCGGTGAAGACGTCGTCCGGCAGCACGGCGACGGGCGCTTCCACGCTGCGGCGCATCGCCTCGAGCCGGTCACCGAGATGCGGACCGACGAGGACGAGGTCGTGGTCGGAGCCGGCGACGGAACTCTCGGTGCCCGCCACGGCATCCCAGCCGAGACCGGCCGCTGCTGCCGCTGTGCGGAGCCGCAGCGCGACGAACGTGCTCGACGCACCGGCGCCGCACACCACGAGGATCCTCATCGATTCCCACCTTCCTGAGAACAGTCTGGGAACCGGGAGGGTTGCCGCACCAACAGGTTCCTTTCCGCCCCTGCGGAACCCCGGTTTCCGCCCGGGGATGCCGGCATGCTGACATCATGGAGACCACGTCGAGACAGTGCGGTCACCAAGCGGGAAGGGGAGGATCATGTCGCGCCAGCGTCAGGACCAGCTCCTCACCGCCCTGCTGCGCCAGGAAGGGTGGGCGACGGCTGCCAGCCTCGCCGATCTGCTCGGGGTCACGCCCCGCAGCATCCGGTCGTACGTGGCAGCGCTGAACGCGCGGACCCCGGGGGCCGGCGTGATCGAGTCCGGCCCGGCCGGGTACCGCGCAGGATCCGGTGCCCGCGGTGCGCTCCGGATGCGTCAGACCGGCGAGTCCGCTCCCCGCGATCGGCTGCACACTCTGGTGCGGCTGCTGCTCGACGAGCCCGCCGGGATAGACGTGTTCGACACGGCCGACGAGCTGCACGTGAGTGAGGCGACTCTCGAGGCGGACCTGGTGCGGGTGCGCAGCCTGCTCGACGGCACCGAACTCGCGCTCGAGCGCGACCGGGAAAGGGTGCGACTGCGGGGGAACGAAGCCGCGCAGCGGCGCCTGCTCAGCAGACTCGCGCATGACGAGATGGACGACGCCTCCTTCCACCCCGAGACCTTCCGGCGTGCCCTGTCGCGGTCGGCGGTGGCCGCCAGCGCGGTCGGTCCGTTCAAGACATCGCTGGTGCGGGAGCTCGGCGAGCTCGGCTACTACGTGAACGAGCTCGCGATCGCCGACGTCCTCCTGCACATCGCGATCGCCGCCGAGCGGGTGGCCGCGGGGCACGCCCTCGAATCGTCGCCGGCGGGTGCCCGGGAGGAGATTCCGCGGGTGGGCGCCGTCATCGCCCGGCTCGCCGCCGAGCACTTCGACGTGGCCCTCGGCGACGGCGACAGCGGCCACCTCGCCTCGCTGGTCCTGACCCGCATCGTCGCGCCGGGGGAGGATGCGACCCGGGAGGTCGCGCGCAGCGGTGTGGATCCGGCCGTCGAAGCCGCGGTCCGGGCGGAGATCGCGCGCGCCGCCGAAGACTTCCAGGTCGATCTCGTGGACGAGACCTTCGTCCTCCGACTCGCCCTGCACGTGCAGAACCTGCTGCGGCGGGCCGAGGAGAGCGCGCTGACGCGCAACCCGCTCACGCGCTCGCTCAAGACGACATATCCGATGATCTTCGAGGTGGCGGTGTCGATCGCGAGCGGACTCCACGATCGCGTCGGCACACCCATCCACGATGACGAGATCGCGTACATCGCCATGCACGTCGGCGGGCGACTCGAGCGCAGTCGCAAGGCGGAGTCGATCCTGACCGCCACGATCGTCTGCCCCGGGTACCAGGAGTTGCACGAGCTGCTGCGCTCCAGCGTCGACCGCTCACTCGGCTCTGCGATCGAGGTCACGACCGTCGTCACGAACGTGGATCCGGACTGGGCATCGTTCGACACCGATCTCGTCCTGAGCACGATCGAACCGGGGGATGCGGGTGACCGTTTCGTCCGCATCCAGCCGTTCCTGACGGATACCGACGTCGACCGCATCCAGCAGGCCGCCGCCCGCGTCCGACGCGGGCGACGCCTCACCCGCCTGCGCGGCGAACTCGCGCGCTACTTCCTGGCCGACGCCTACGTCTTTCCCCTGCAGGATGAGGGGGAGGAGACGATCATCCGCCGCCTCGGTGGGCTCCTCGTGCAGGCGGGGCTGATCGGCGAGGACTACATCGAGAACACGATCGTGCGTGAGCGGATGTCGTCGACCGCCTTCACCGATGCGCTCGCGGTGCCGCACGCGCTGCAGATGACGGCGACCCGCACGGCCATCGCGATCGGCGTGGCGGACGGCTCGGCCGCGTGGGGCGACGGACGTGTGCAGGTCGTCGCGCTCGCCGCGTTCAGCGAGAGCGATCGGGCGGCGTTCCAGACCGTGTTCGAGCAGCTGGTCGAGGTGTTCAGCGAGCGCGAGAGCGTGCAGCGCATCGTGCGCAGGGGCACCACGTTCGAGGCCTTCCTCGACGAGCTCGTCGCGGTGATCGACGGCTGATCCGCGAGGCTCACTCCCGCGGTGCGAGCACCTCGGCGAGCTGATCCAGGATGTCGTCCGCGGTGCCGGAGGCCGCCGTCTCGAGCACGACCGCGTCTCCGGACGAGATCCCCAGGTCCATGACCGCCAGCACGCTGCTCAGGTCGACGGTCGTGCCGTCGGCGGTGCGCAGGGTCACCGGGGCGTCGTGCGAGTGCGCGAGTCGCACGAGCTCGGCCACCGGGCGGGCGTGCGCGCCGTTGTGCGCGCTGACGATCAGGCGTCGGGTGGGCATGCTCAGGAGCGCTCGTCGAGCAGGGCGCGCACTCCCGCCTCGAGCTCTGCCACGGCACCGCGTGCCGCTTCGGCGGAGTCCGCTCGGGCGTCGATGTAGACCTTGAGCTTCGGTTCGGTGCCGCTCGGTCGGACGATGACGCGCGAGCCGTCGCCGAGGCGATACCGCAACACGTCACCGGAGGGCTGTCCCGGTGCCGCCTGCAGCAGGTCTTCGGCCGAGGTGATGGTGCGTCCGGCGATGTGGGTCGGCGGCAGCGAGCGCAGCGAGAGCATCACGTTGCCGATGACGGCGAGATCCTCGACCCGCACCGAGACCTGGCCGCTGGCGAAGTGCCCGTATGTCTCGCCCAGCTCATCGAGCAGATCGATGAGCGTGGCCCCGCGGTCTCGCGCCTCGGCGGCGAGTCCGAGCACGGCGATCGCCGCGGACACGCCGTCCTTGTCGCGCACCGTCTCGGGGTTCACGAGGTACCCGAGCGCCTCCTCGAATCCGAAGACGATACCGGGGGCACGGGAGATCCACTTGAATCCGGTCAGGGTCTCGTGGAAGTCGAGACCGTGATGCGCAGCGACGGCACCGAGGCCGGGCGACGATACCAGCGAGCAGGCGAGCGAGGCTCCGGGTGTTCCGGCCGCGGCGCGGGCGGCCCTCGCGCCGAGCAGGAGTCCCACCTCGTTGCCCGTCAGACGGCGCCAGCCGTCCGCGGCGGAATCGTCGGGAACAGCGACCGCCAGGCGGTCGGCGTCGGGGTCGTTGGCGAGGATGAAGTCCGCTTTCACACGGCGGGCCCGCGCGAAGGCGAGGTCCATCGCTCCCGGTTCCTCGGGATTCGGGAACGAGACGGTGCGGAAGGTCGCGTCGGGCGTCAGCTGCTCGTCGACGACGAACGGCTGGGGGTAGCCGGCGTCCCGCACGATGCGCGACAGCGTCTCCCAGCCCACCCCGTGCATGGCGGTGTAGACCCACCGCATGCCGGAGGAGCCGGCGGGTGCGGGAGCCACGGCCGCGGTGGCCGCGATGTACGCCTCGACGACATCCTCGCCGGCGGTCTCGTAGGCCGTGGAGCGGGGCAGCGCCGCCACGGAGCCGGTATCGGCCGTGCGCTGGATGTGCGCGGCGATCTCGGCATCGGCGGGGGCGACGATCTGCGAGCCCTGGTCGGCGCCGCCGAGGTACACCTTGTAGCCGTTGTCGTTCGGCGGGTTGTGGCTCGCGGTCACCATCACGCCGGCGTCCGCGCCGAAGTGGCGGACGGCGAAGGCCAGCACGGGCGTCGGCAGCAAGCGGGGCAGCAGGATGGCGCGCAGGCCGGCTCCGGCGAACAGCTCGGCCGAATCCGTGGCGAACACGCGGGAGTTCCGGCGTCCGTCGTAGCCGATCACGACGGTCGGGGTGTGCCCTTCCGCCGCCTTCTCGCGCAGGTAGGCGGCGAATCCGGCGGCCGCCTGTGCCACGAGCACGCGGTTCATCCGGTTGCTCCCGGCACCGAGCTCGCCGCGGAGGCCGGCGGTGCCGAACTCCAGGCGCGCGCGGAACCGGTCGTCGAGTTCCGCGACGGCGGCGTGATCCCCGCCGGAGGCCCGCGTGATGAGGCCGGCCAGCTCGTCGCGGGTCTCGTGATCGGGGTCCTGTCGCAGCCAGGCGCGCGCCTGTGCGATCCGCTCCTCGCTCACAGCGCCTCGACCACCCTGGCCAGGAGCGCGGAGATCACCGGCTCGGCCTCACGCCCGGCCTCGATCACCTCGGCGTGGCTGAGCGGGGTCTGCTGGATCCCGGCGGCGAGGTTCGTGATGAGGGAGAAGCCGAGGATCTCCATGCCGGCCTCGCGGGCGGCGATGGCCTCGAGCGCGGTCGACATGCCGACGATGTGTCCGCCGATGTGCTTCGCCATCTGTACCTCGGCCGGGGTCTCGTAGTGGGGGCCGCGGAACTGGGTGTACACGCCCTCGTCGAGCATCGGATCGATGCTGCGCGCGACGTCGCGCAGGCGCTTCGAGTACAGGTCCGTCAGGTCGATGAAGGTCGCGCCCTCGAGCGGGGAGTCGGCGGTGAGGTTGATGTGGTCGCTGATGAGCACCGGCTGGCCGGGCGTCCAGGTCTCGCGGATGCCTCCGGCGCCGTTCGTGAGCACCATGATCTTGGCCCCCGTGGCGGCGGCGGTGCGGACGCTGTGCACGACGCGGCGCACGCCGTGGTCCTCGTAGTAGTGCGTGCGCGCGCCGATCACGAGGACGTTCTTGCCGCCGGGCGTGCGGATGCTGCGGAGCGTGCCGACATGGCCCTCCAGCGCGGGCTTGGAGAACCCGGTGACCTCGGTGGCGGGGATCGTGGCGATGGTCTCGCCGATGATGTCGGCGGCCTTGCCCCAGCCGCTGCCGAGGGTGAGGGCGATGTCGTGATTCTCGACTCCGGTCAGACGCGCGATGTCGGCGGCGGCCTGTGCGGCGACCTCGAACGGGTTCGCGGTCGGGTCATCGAGAGGGTTGCTGTGCGTTTCGGGCATGGATCCACTCTAGGAAGGTGCAGGCTCCGGGGCCAGGATTGCGGAAGAATGGGTTGCATGTCTTCCACCACTTTCGAGCGCACTCAGCGCGTCGCCGTCCTCGGCGGCGGTCCCGGCGGTTACGAGGCGGCCCTCGCGGCCGCTCAGCTCGGAGCGGAGGTCACCCTGGTCGAGCGGGTGGGAGTCGGTGGATCGGCCGTCCTCACCGACGTCGTGCCCTCCAAGAGCTTGATCGCGACGGCCGATGCCGCGGTGGCCATCTCCGAGGCGAGCGACCTCGGCGTGAACTTCTACGCCAAGGGGGAGAACGGCAAGCCGCTCAAGCCCGAGATCGCGATCAACCTCGCCGCCGTCAACAAGCGTCTCATCGCGCTCGCCGGGCAGCAATCCGAGGACATGCGAGCCACCCTGCTCGAAGCCGGCGTCCGGATTCTCTCCGGGCACGGACGCCTCGAAGGCCCCACCGCGATCGTGGTGTCGACGGGCGAGAAAGGCACGGACTTCGACCGCGTCGAGGCCGACACCATCGTCGTGGCCGTGGGGGCGTCGCCCCGTGAGCTCGATTCCGCGAAGCCCGACGGCAAGCGCATCCTCACGTGGACGCAGCTGTACGACATGAAGGCGCTGCCGGAGCACCTCATCGTCGTGGGCTCGGGCGTGACCGGCGCGGAGTTCGCCTCCGCCTACATGAACCTCGGTGCCAAGGTCACGCTCATCTCCAGCCGCGAGCAGGTGCTCCCCGGCGAGGACAAGGATGCGGCGAGCGTCCTGGAGAAGGTGTTCAAGCGCGGCGGCATGCAGGTGCTCTCGAAGTCCCGTGCCGACAAGGTCGAGGCCACGAAAGAGGGCGTGACCGTCACGCTGTCCGACGGCCGCACGGTCGAGGGGAGCCACTGCCTGATGGCCGTCGGCTCGATCCCGAACACCGCGGGGATCGGCCTGGAGGAGGCGGGCGTCGAGCTCGACGACACGGGTCACGTGCGGGTGAACAAGGTCGCGCGCACCTCGGTGCCCAACGTCTACGCGGTCGGCGACTGCACGAACTTCTTCCCGCTCGCCTCGGTCGCGTCCATGCAGGGGCGCACGGCGGTCTTCCACGCGCTCGGCGACATCGTGATCCCGCTGGAGCTCATCAAGATCACCTCGAACATCTTCACCGCTCCGGAGATCGCGACGGTCGGATACGGGGTCAAGGACGTCGAGGACGGCGTCGCGGACGGCATGGTCTACAAGCTCCCGCTCGCGGCCAACCCGCGCGCCAAGATGATGGGCATCAAGGACGGCTTCGTCAAGCTCATCGCCCGCAAGGGATCCGGCACCGTCATCGGCGGCGTGATCGTGGCCCCCAAGGCCTCCGAGCTGATCTATCCGATCGCCGTGGCCGTCGAGCGTCGCCTCACGGTGGACCAGGTCTCGCGGGTGTTCGCGGCATACCCGTCGCTCTCGAGCAGCATCACCGACGCCAGCCGGGCGATGCACCTCGTGAACATCTCCTGAGACGCAGGACGAGAAAGGCGCCCCACCTCGGTGGGGCGCCTTTCACATTTCCGGGACGCGGTCCCTGAGCTTCGTGTGCGAAGGATCAGCTGATCGTGAGCAGCTGGTGTCCGGCGGAGACCGTCAACCCGGCATCCGCGTTGATGTTGCCGATGACGCCGTCCTTGTGGGCCTGCAGCGGCTGCTCCATCTTCATCGCCTCGAGCACGACGACGAGGTCGCCCTTGACGACCTGCTGGCCGTCTTCGACGGCGACCTTGACGACCGTGGCCTGCATGGGCGACTTCACGGCATCGCCGGATGCGCCCGCGTTCGCCGTGGTGGCGTGGCTCCGACGCGACGGGGGTACGACGGCGGGGCGACCCGCAGTGCCCGGAGCGACGGCCACGCGGTCGGGCAGGCTCACCTCGAGGCGCTTGCCGGAGACCTCGACGACGACCGTGTGGCGCGACTCGCCGGCGGCCGGTGACTCGAGCTCGCCGTCCCACGCGGGGATGTCGTTGACGAACTCGGTCTCGATCCAGCGGGTGAAGATGCTGAACTCGCCGTTCTCGGCCGTGAACGCCGGGTCGCGCACGACCTTGCGGTGGAACGGGATGACGGTGGGGAGACCGGCGACCTCGAATTCGTCGAGTGCGCGGCGCGAGCGCTCCAGTGCCTCGGCCCTGTCCTTGCCGGTGACGATGATCTTCGCGAGCAGCGAGTCGAACGCGCCCGAGACGGAGTCGCCCGCGGTGACGCCGGAGTCGAGGCGGATGCCGGGACCCCCGAAGGTCTTGAAGACGTGGATCGGGCCGGGCTGGGGGAGGAATCCGCGACCGGGGTCCTCGCCGTTGATGCGGAACTCGATCGAGTGGCCCTGCGGCTTCGGGTCGTCGTAGTCGATGGTGCCACCGGCCGCGATGCGGAACTGCTCGCGCACCAGGTCGATGCCGGTGACCTCCTCGGAGACCGGGTGCTCGACCTGCAGACGCGTGTTCACCTCGAGGAACGAGACCGTGCCGTCGGCGCCGATCAGGAACTCGCAGGTGCCTGCACCGACGTAACCGACCTCCTTGAGGATGGCCTTGGACGCCGAATAGAGCAGGTCGTTCTGCTCCGCGGTCAGGAACGGCGCAGGGGCCTCTTCGACGAGCTTCTGGTGGCGGCGCTGCAGCGAGCAGTCGCGCGTCGAGATGACGACGACGTTGCCCTCGACGTCTGCCAGGCACTGGGTCTCGACGTGGCGCGGCTTGTCGAGGTACTTCTCGACGAAGCACTCGCCGCGACCGAAGGCGGCGACGGCTTCGCGGGTGGCCGATTCGAACAGCTCGGCGACCTCGTCGAGTTCGCGGGCGACCTTGAGGCCGCGTCCGCCGCCGCCGTAGGCCGCCTTGATGGCGATCGGGAGGCCGAACTCCTTCGCGAAGGCGATGACCTCATCGGCTCCGGCCACGGGGCCGGGGG
>NZ_JAAUVO010000002.1:0-301027 GCF_012030385.1 Microbacterium sp. B19(2022) | reverse complement strand
GCGGCAGCCGCTGCTGCCTCGCGGGCCTCGCGTTCCTTGCGCTTCTTCTCCTCGAGGGCGACACCGGCCTTGTAGCCTTCGACGGTCTTCGCCGTCGCGTCCTTGAGTGCTGCGAGCTGCGCCTGCATGGTGGCGAGGTTGGCGGACTGCTCGTCGAGCGCGGCCTGAGCGGCGTCGGCAGCCTGCTGTGCCACGACCATCTTCTCTTCGGCGATCTTCTGCAGCCGATCGCGCTCGTCGCGGGCGACCACGGCCTGGTCGCTCATCGACTGCGCGGAGTTCCGGGCGGCGACCGCATCGTCGTACACCGACTGGTTGTACTCGAAGAGCTTGTCCATCGTGCCGAGCCGCGCGAGCAACTCGTCGGCGTTATCGGCAGAGCCGGTGAAGAGCAGCTCGAGCGAGGTGTCGTCACCGCCGTTGCGGTAGAGCTGCGCGGCAACCTGGCCGGCCTTCTTCGCGGACTCGTCGGCCTTCGCCGACTGCTCGTCGGCCTTGGCCTGCAGGGAATCGGCTTCGGTGGCTGCAGCGAAGTACTTCTGCTGGGCGTCGTAGAACTCGTCTGCTGTGGCCTTCGCGACCGCCTGCGTCTCGGCGACCTTCTGGGTCAGCGACTGGATGAGCCCTTCGATGCGGGTGACCTCGGCGGCTTTGGCCGCTTCGCTGCTCTTCGCACGCTGCACGTCGTCCCAGCTCGGGTACGAGGCGGCATAGGCGGCGGAGACTCCGTTGGAGATGCCGAAGGCGCTGAGCGCCACGACGCTGAGCACGCCGAGACCGAGTGCACCACGGCGGCTGAGGCCGTCTTTACCGAACGCACGGCGTTCGGTCGGGCTGGGCGCGCAGCCGCAATCGTCTGAAGCCGCGGCAACCGCAGCGTCCAGAGTGTTCTGGTCGTCGTTCACACGGCCCCTTCCGCCGGTTTCACAAATGCCACACTAACAACAACCGTCACATCTGCACCAGGCCGAGCATGCGGTCGCCAGCGCACGCCTGACGGGTCCATCGTCCTCCTGAAACACGCCCGGGGGAAGCCGCCGCGCCCTCGATTCGCGATTTGCCCAGAACATCCCTTATGCTTGAGCGTCGGCAAGGAAGTCCCCCGGGACTGACTCGGCCCCATCGTTTAGCGGCCTAGGACGCCGCCCTTTCACGGCGGTAGCACGGGTTCGAATCCCGTTGGGGTCACACCTTCCGATACAATTGAAAACAAGTATGGCCCTGTAGCGCAGTTGGTTAGCGTGCCGCCCTGTCACGGCGGAGGTCGCGGGTTCAAGTCCCGTCAGGGTCGCTCCGTTCGACGGGCTCTTTCTTCGGAGAGAGCCCTTCGTCTAGGACGCGACAGGTTCGCCGGTCGCACCACGGCTCTGTAGCTCAGTTGGTAGAGCGCACGACTGAAAATCGTGAGGTCACGGGATCGACGCCCGTCGGAGCCACAGGGTGATCATTACAATCACCTTAGAAACCCTCGCCTAGCTTCTACATGGCGGGGGTTTTGCCTTTCCCCCTAGGCTTCGATCATCATGGATGACGCCCGCCCCGCACCCGTACGAGGGATCGAATGAACGTCCGTCGGATCGAGCTCACCATGCGACGTCCGCGGTTCGCTCTCTATGCGGGGATCAAGCCGACGCTCGTCATCGGTGATCGCGGTCAGCCGACGCAATGGGGTCGAGGCACGTGGCAGGTTCCGTCCGACCGGTCGGTGACAATCGGCGTCTACCTCTTCAACCGGGTGTGGCGCTTCGGCCAGGCGGAGGCCGCCGTCGATCCGGAGGATGCCGCCGCGTGGGAGTACCGGGCGCCGATGCTTCCCTTCCTGCCCGGGCGCCTCGGCCGTAGCCGCGGCTGACCCCGCCGTCTGGACGCCCTACAGCTCGTCCAGCGACTTCTGGGCGTGCGTGACGGCTCCCGCCGCAGCCTTCGCCTGCTGCCGAGCATCGGCCTGCCGTTCCTTCGCCTGCGGCAGCTCCTCCCCCACGCGCTCCGCCTCCGCACGGGTCTTGGCGAGCTGAGCTTCGAGCTCGGCCACGCTCCGGGCGAGGTCTGTCGCCCTGGTCTGCAGCTCCTGCAGGGCCGCGTCGCGCATGGTGAGTTCGCGCTCCGCCGCCTTGTGCTCCTTCTCCACGCTCGCAAGCTGTCGCTCCGCATCCCGGCGGAGGCGTCTCGCCTGCAGCTCGTCCGGCGGTCGCTGCGGCACCGACTCCAACTCCGGAATCTCACCTGCCACGGCATCCCGGATGTCTTCGGTCGATGCCGAGGGCTCGATCGCCCGCGCTAGCCGACCGGAGGCGACCGCGCCCGCCGCCGCCGTGGCGAAGAAGGCGGCCGAGATGCTGCCTTCCACCGCCTCCCGCGTCGCGGGTGTGATCTTCTCACCCCGGGAACCGGCCAGCTCGGCCGCCATCTCCGCGAGGTGCCTCGTGAGCGCACGGCGCTCCCTGCCGAGCTTCGCCAGTGCCGGCGCATCCAGGTCGTCCTGGGCCTCACGCAGCTCGGCCGCCAGCTGCAGCGCCTCCCCCAGCTGACCGGCGCGCTCCTGGGCGAACACGTTCACCACCCAGGCGGCGACCGACGGCTTTCGCAGCGCACGGATCCGGGTCGCGAGTTCGCGGTCGTCGACACTCTCTGCACGGGCTTTCCGCGACGACACGAAGGCTTCCGGCGGACCGGCGTACAGGGCGGCGGCGATCTCTTCGAACGTCGGGTCGGCCATGCGCCAACGATACGCCGCGTGCCCTCCTGCGAGGCGGGAGAGGTCGTCGCTACTCGATGGCGAGGTGGTCCGCCCAGTCGGCGCTGATCAGGGTGCGTCCGCCGAACGTGCCGTTTCCGAGGCCGGGGTACAGATAGAGCTGTCCGGAGGCGGTTCGCGCCAGCAGGTCGGCATGACCGTCGCCGTTGTAGTCGACCCCTCCGGTGAGGGCGGTGAACTCACCCCATCCGGACCCGACCAGACGCATCGCTCGGAAGCCCCCGGGGACTCCCGAATAGAACCTGAGAGCGCCGTCCGTATCGATTGCCATGATGTCGCCGCTGCCGTCGTTGTCGAAATCACCGCCGACGAGGAAGTGGAACCCTTGCCACCCTCCGCCGAGCGAGATGTGCGGGCCGCTGAAGGCACCGGCACCGTTTCCCCGGTAGATCGTCAGGAGGCCTGTCGCGGAGACGCCGATCACGTCCTGCTTGCCGTCTCCCGTGTAGTCCGCGCCCGACGTCACATGAAGCAGGTCGTACCAGACCTTGCCGATGCTGACGGCCGGCGCGAATCCGCCTGCGCCGTTGCCGGCGTAGAACTCCAGGTCACCATCCGATCTGGTCGCGAGGATGTCGGCCCTGCCGTCGTTGTTGAAGTCCGCATGGGTGAGGTGTCTGCGGGATCCGCCCCAACCGCCGAAGAGAGTCTTCGCCGCCGAGAAGCTGCCGGAACCGGTGCCCGCACGCAGCCGGAGATCACCGTTCCCGGCGATCGTCAGCAGATCGGCTTTCTTGTCACCGGAGTAGTCGGCCGAAGCGACGCCCGGCGGCTGACCGGAACCGAGTCCGGGGAAGTTCAACGGGAGAATCCCGCCGCGGGTGACGTTCGACAGGCACGTGAACCCGTTGTTGATCGCCGTGTACACCGCACCGTTCAGCCGCACCTCGAAGTGCAGGTGGTACGCGGGAGAGTTTCCGGTGTTGCCGACGACGCCGATCTGCTGCCCGCGGGTCACTCTGGTGCCGGGCGCGTACTTTCCGGGCGCGGCCATATGCGCATACCGGGTGACATATCCGCCGGCATGCTCGACGTCGGTGTAGTTGCCGTAGCCGCTGTTCGAGGTGCGGGACTTGATCACTCCGCCGTAGGAGGCCACGATCGGCGTGCCGCCCCCTCCGCCGATGTCGATGCCGTCGTGCGCACGGTAGTTTCCCCGACAGCCGTCGCCGACCTTCGATTGGATGTTGCCCGAAGACGGGTACACCATCTGGTCGTTGACGGCGGCGGTGGCGACGGTGCTCGCTGTCAGGGACGGTGCCACTGCTCCGATCACGACCGCGAGCGCGGTGGCGATCCCGATGCGGGCGAGGCGCACGCGGGACGGTCGCTTCATCTCGAAGTTCTCTCTTGCTCGGCGGCCCCAAGGACGTGATGCCCTCCGCCGTCACCGTACCAGGGCTGCGCTCTCCTTCCGCGAACGCCGCCGAGGAACCGGAGTATCCGTGCGCACCCACGGTGTACCGTGCATTCATGGGCAGACTCAGGTACGACGGGACGTCGGAGCCGATCCTCATCGAGGACGAGACGCTCGCGCACCTGAAGATCGTGATCGCGACCAAGCTCCGCCGCCAGGAGAGCTTCATGATGACGTGGCGCCCGTCGAGCGGAACCGACAAGCGGGCGACCGTATGGATCCATCCCGCGATCCCCCTGCAGTTCGGGTTCGACAACGCCGAACCACCGTCCGTCGATGCGCGGCTGGTCGCCGAGATGATGAAGGCTCTCAACGCCACCGGCGAACTGGTTCTGGACCACCTGATCGCTCCGAGCTGACGAGCTGTCCGCCGCAGAAACCCGGCACACAATATTCGGCCTCCGCAAGTAGGCTGGGAGGCGCGCCCCGCCCTGCCGGACCTCCGCCGGGTCACGGTCGTGGCGTGAGCCCAGACGACCTCCTCCTCCGGTCGCACGATCCCGTCCATCGGGATGGAGCCGCAGCTCCGCCGTGTGGCCACGCCAGAAAGGCATGAACCTCATGAGCGAATCCTCCGGAACCGCCGACCGCGACGGCGAGCGCTCGCCGGACTTCTTCGACCAGCTGATCGAGACCCCGCCGCGCGACCAGCAGGGCGCGTTCACCGTCGGCTTCCGCGGCTACGACAAGGGAGAGGTCGACGCCGCACTCGCGACCCTTCGCAATCAGCTCAAGCAGGCCGCCGCCGATGTCGCCGAGGCGCAGGCCCGCGAAGAGGAAGCCGTCGAAGCGGTGCGGGAAGAGGAGCGCAAGGCCCGCGAAGCCCTCGAGAGCGACCTGACGGCGGCGAACGCCAAGGCATCCGACGCCGAGCAGCAGGTCGCGACGCTCACCTCCGAACTCGTCGACGCTCCGCAGCCCGACGGCGAAGAGGCACCGTCGCGCCAGCAGTTCGAGGCGATCCTGCGGGTCGCCGAGGAGCAGGCGAACGTACTCATCCAGAACGCGGCCGTGCAGGCCGACCGCCTGATGACCTCTGCCCGCGAGGAGGTGACCGCGCAGCGTGCCGAGGCCGACGCCGACGCCGAGCGGATCACCGCGCAGGCGCAGCGCGACGCCGACCAGGTACGCCTGAAGATGGACACCGAGTACACGGCGCACGAGGCCCGCATCGAACGCGAAGCCGCACATGCAACGGAGAAGGTGAACCAGGCTGCTCAGGAGGCCACGGCGATCCGTACCGAGGCCGAGAAGGGCGCAGCAGCCCTGCGCTCCCTCGTCACCCGCGAGACGGCCCAGCTGCGCGCCGACGCCGAACGCGACGTGCGCGACATGAACGCCCGCGTGCTCGAGTTCGAGGAGACCCTCACCCGCCGCCAGGACGACGCGCAGCAGGAGTTCCTCGTGCTGCACAACCAGGCCGTCGCTCACGCCGAGCGCATCACGAACGACGCGAACGAGCAGGTCTCGGCATCGCTCGAGCATGCACAGCGCATCTCGGCTCGGGCCGAGGACTACGAGCGCCTGACCCGCTCGCAGGCGCAGGCCATCGAAGCCGAAGCCCAGGTGCGTGCCCGCGAGACCCTCGAGCGCGCTCGTGCGAAGGCTCAGAAGATCGTCGATTCGGTCACCGGTCACACCACCGCGGTGCTGCACGACGCGGAAGACCGCACCCGTCAGCTGCGGTGGCAGCAGCAGCAGCTGTCGAGCTTCATGGCTGAAGTCAAGGAGCTCATCCGTCCCGACGGGATCTTCTCGGACGACTCGCTGCCCACGGAGATCACCGGAGCGGACGTACCCGCTGCCCCGGCCCCTGCGGACGCCGGCGGAGACGAGACGCCGGAGGAGACCTTCCTCGGCGACGAAGTCCTCGAAGACGAACTCGACGACGACCGCCCGCTCGAGAAGATCACGATCGACGTCGTGGAGACCAAGAAGAAGTCCTCCAAGTAGGCGCACGAACGACAGAGGCGCGAGCAGGGATTCCTGCTCGCGCCTCTGTCGTTGCCGGACTGATCAGGCCCGGTGATGTCTGGGGTTTACGGTCGACCGAACTGCGCCACTGCGGGGCAGTCGAAGGGGTCGGCGCCGGCGGAGAGTCCGACGCGGTTCAGGTACTCGATCACGATCATGTACGAGCGGCCGAGGCTGGTCTCCGTGTACGGCACGTCGTTCGCCGCGCAGTAGTCACGCACGATCTCGCGCGCCTTCGCCAGGTGCGGTCGCGGCATGCTCGGGAAGAGGTGGTGCTCCACCTGGTAGTTGAGGCCGCCCATGAGCCAGGTCGTCCACCATCCACCGCTGATGTTGCGGGAGGTGCGGACCTGCTTGGTGAAGAAGTCGAGACGGGCGCCGGGCTCGATGATCGGCATGCCCTTGTGGTTCGGTGCGAACGCGGCTCCCATGTAGACGCCGAACACCGCGAACTGCACGCCCATGAAGGCGAAAGCCATGCCGAGCGGAAGCATCATGAACACGGGCACGAGGATGAGGGCGAACCGCAGCGCGATGATGCTGAGCTCGATCCAGCGTCCCTTGACGTTCTTCGTCGTGAGGAGGTACTTCAGGCCGAGGAAGTGGAGGTTCAGTCCCTCTAGCGTGAGCAGCGGGAAGAAGAGCCAGCCCTGCTTGCGGGTGATCAGCTTGATCAGGCCCTTCGCCTTCGCCGCGTCCTCTTCGAGGAACGAGATCGTGTCGACCTCGATGTCGGGGTCCTTGCCGACCTGGTTCGGGTTTCCGTGGTGCTTGGTGTGCTTCGAGTCCCACCACGAGTAGCTCATGCCGATGCTGGCGATGACGATGCGGGCGAGCTTGAAGTTCGCCGGCCCGGTGGTGAGGATCTGACGGTGCGCTGCCTCGTGACCGAGGAACGCGATCTGCGTCAGGACGATGCCGAGGCCCGCGGCGATGAGCAGCTGGAACCAGCTGTCGCCGAGCAGGATGAAGCCGGTGATGAGTCCACCGAGGGCGACAGCGATACCGGCGGCCACGAAGACGTAGAACCACTGGGTGCGCTGCAGCAGGCCGGTCTCCTTGACCACCTGCGACACCTGCTTGTAAGCCTTGGCCATGGGCGGGAAGTCCGCGTTGCCGGAATACGTCTGACGAATCGGACCCAGCGTTGCCGCGGTCGGTTCGATCTGTGTGATGGAGATGATCTTCTCCTGACGATCGGAGCCCTTGAGCTGTGGAAGCCCAAGGCAGCTGCCCAACGCTTACCTCACAGTAGCCCTGCCCGCATGCGCCTTCGGGAATACATCCGCACCCCTTGACGGAGCGCGTTCAGTGTGCGTGAAGCCCTGATTTCAGGCGCGAGCGCGGCGCGTCTTGCGCCGCCAGGCCCGCGGAAGAATCGGAGCGAAGGCGGATCCATGCCGTGTGGGCGCATGCGCGTCTTCGAGCGCGCGGAAGGCGTCGTCGAGGGCGGCGAAGGCACCAAGCTCGGCGCCGTGGTTGTCGCGCACGAGGTGCGTGGTGCCGTCGAACTCGACGAAGCCGGCGAATTCGCCGGCACGCGTCGCGACGTGCACGTCGGCGTCGGCCTGCTTCCAGGTCAACGGATCGGATGGTGGATAAGTGGTCGTGCTCATGGTGATGCTCATTGCTGTGTGGCGGACACGCGTCGGCGCTCCGCAAGATGTGAGATCGAGGCGGATACCGCACGCATCGATGTGCGCGGTCCTTTACGGCCCTGATCAGTGGCGACGTGGCGGCCGAGAGGGGCGAAGCACACACGTTGCATGATCAGGATAGCAGATCTCCCTCCCGGCCTCGAATCGCGCCGTGTCGCCCTCACCCGGCCGGCGGCTGTCCGCCGCCGCCTGGCCTTCCTGCACCGCCGCCGGGCGCGGCGCCGGCGGTAGGTGCCGTCGTCGTGTCGACGCCGACCATCAGGGTGGCGGCGTAGCCCCCCGAGACACTCCCGCTGACGGTCGCGACCTGCAGGGCGCCGGAGTCCTCACCGAACACGTTGTCGCTCGCGAGCGTGATCTGAGAGAGGTTCCGCGCAGAGCCGTCGTACGCCGCCTCGGCGTACACGGCCGCGCAGGCATCCTGCGGAAGGGCCAGCTGCGACGTGGCGATCGCTGTCGTCGAGTCGGTGATCGACGCGACGTCCGGGTAGATCTCGAAGTGGATGTGCGGCCAGCGACCGGAGTAGCAGCCGGGGAAGATCGAGGTGAACGACACCTTGCCGTCGGCATCCGCCACCTGCACACCGCGCAGGTAGGTGACGTCTTCCAGGCCGGAAGGGTACATCGAGTACTCCCCCTGAGCGGTGCAGTGCCACGCGTAGACCGCGACCCCCGCGAAGGGAACGCCCCCGTTCGCGAGATCGAGGATCTGCAGGTCGAAGGCGAGCGGCACACCGTCGGCGGTCGCCGCCCCATCGATCGAGGAGCGGATGTCCTGCCGGACGATACCCGAGTCCTCGAGCACGTCGGGGCCGTTCGACCCGTCGCCCGGATAGGGCCCCGCCGTCTCATCGGGGATCTCGGTCACGCTCGCCGAGCCCGCATCGGCGCCGGAGGAAGTGGTCGGAGTGGGCGTGCTCGACGCGCCGCCAGACGCCGCCGGTGCGCAGGCCGCGAGCACGACGGCCCCCAGGCCGACACCGGCGAGCCCCAGGACGCCGCGCCTGCTCATCAGCGTGCGGATGTCGAATGCGGCGCCCTGGTCGACGACCTCCTCATCGACGCGGTCGAGCAGTCGCCCCTCGTACGACGGACCATCGGGGGTTTGGGTGGGTTCGGGAATGCGCATGATCTGGTTCCTCTCGAGCGGACCGGTGATGGTGGGTCACCATGGTCCCCGAGCACCTGATCAGGGCCCTCTGCGGCGCCTATGCCCTGTCTATGTCCGCGCGGGCCGCCGGTGGACGGAGCACGAGCACCACGACGATGCCGACGAGGATCAGCGCGGTGAGCGTCACCGGGATCGGGAGCACGGGGTCGAGCAGCACCAGGAGCGCGCCCAGGGGGACGACCGTGTTCACGACGCGGTCGGCATTCTCGCGAATCGCGATCCACCAGATGCCGATGAGGAAGATCGCGATCGGGATCGTGACCGTGAAGGAAGCCGCGACGTTGGACAGATGGCTCTCCCCCGTGAGCACATCGATCTCCACTTCGATCCCTGCCGAGAAGGCCGCGGCGGCCGCGAACACGAAGTAGTGGGTGTAGCCGTAGCGGAGCGAGCGGCGGAAGGTCGTGATCGCACGGTGATGGGGTGGCCAGAAGTAGATCCACCAAAGAGACGCCGTCACCACGAGGGTCAGCACCGCGATCGCGATCAGCGGGCCGAGGGATTCGACCTCGTCGAGCGCGTCGATGATGGCGTTGGCCGACGCCAGCAGGCTCTCGCCGAGAACGATCAGCGTGAACAGGCCGTACCTCTCGGTGATGTGATGCGGGTGCCACGGCGTCTGTCGGCGGTGTTCGGCGAACACCGGGACGCCGATCTCGACGAGCGCGAACACCACGAAGGCGGTCAGCTGCAGAGGTCCGGACGGGATGAGGAGGAACAGAATCCACAGCACCTGCACCGCAGCGATACCGAAGGCGTACCGTCGCGTCGCCGAACGCAGCGGCCCAGCAGAACGCGAGGCACGGAGCCACTGCGCGACCATCGCGACGCGCATCACGACGTAGCCGAGCACCGGGACCGTGAAGTCCCCCTCGACGAACGCGCCGGGGACACCGGCGGCGAGTACCAGGACTCCCCCCATCTGGACGAACGTCGTCACGCGGTAGAGCCAGTCATCGGTGTCGAACGAGGTGGCGAACCACGTGAAGTTCATCCACGCCCACCAGATCGCGAAGAACACCATTGCATAAGAGGTGACGCCGTGCAGGAAGTCGCCGTGGCCGAGTGCGTGATGCAGCTGAGCGGAGGCGATGCTCACCGCCACGACGAACACCAGGTCGAAGAACAGCTCGAGGGTGCTCGCGGTGCGATGCGGCTGCGAGGGATCCCGGGGCGCCATCGTGCGCAGACGGAAGCGCGAGGCGGATGAGTCGGCGTTCACCGCCACAGGATAGCGCTCGCACGACACCCGTTCGGAAACCGGGTTCATCCATTCGTGAGAAATACTTCCGATTCATAGGCAGGTTCCGCTACAGTAAGAAAGTCTGCAGTGCCTGCTGTCAGCGATCACCGTGTGGGACGGTGAAAACGCACTCCGTGATGTGGGAATCACAGAGGGTTTCAGCAGGACCCGAGGGGTCGGGACGCAGACGAATGCCGTGAACGTGGGGTTCATGGTCTGGGGAAATCTGGGGAATCAAATGACGCACTGGGGAATTCTGCGTACATTCACGGCTCAAGGGGCCTCGGCATGACTTCCGTCGAGGATGCTCTGAGCATCGCTCGTACGGGCTTCGTGCCGGTCGCGGCTCCGCGAGCCACCAAGTCGGTGACGCGCACGGTGGTCACACCGCGCACTTCGGCGACTCTGGAGAGGCGCCGACAGTGGGAACGCCGCTACCGGATTCGGCTGCGGTTGACGGATGCAGCCGTCATCCTGTTCGCCGTCGGTCTGGCGGCAGCAGTCCAGCTGTTCATCGGCGTCTCCGCGATCGAGGTGCTGAGCGGCGCCGTTCCGCTCGCTGCTCTGTGGTACCTCATGCTGAGCGGGCTGCACACGCGGGACGCCGCGCTGTTCCGCGCGAGTGCCACCGAGTACCGAGGCGTGGTCCACGCCAGCGGGCTCGCCTTCGGGATCATCGCCATCGTGGCGGTGCTGCTCGCGTGGGAGTCGATGCAACCGATGCTGCTGCTGGGGCTGCCCATCGGAGTGTTGACTCTTCTCGTGACCCGATGGATGTGGCGCCACTGGCTGCAGACGCAGCGTTCGCACGGGCGGTTCGCCTCCCGCACGCTCGTCGTGGGCAACCGGGACGACGTCGAGTATGTGGTGCGCACGCTGCACCCGATCGGCGCGTCCGGTTACCAGGTGGTGGGCGCGACGCTGCTCGACGGCAACGCGCGTGACATCGAGGTCGGCGACACGAAGTTCCCGGTTCTGGGGAACGTGAACTCCGTGTCGTCGGTTGCCGCCGAGGTCGGTGCCGACACGATCATCGTGGCGAGCCGCCCCGAAGGCGAGCCGGAGTTCGTGAAGCAGCTGAGCTGGCAGCTCGAGGGGACCGCTGCCGAGCTCGTGCTGTCGAGCCGACTCACCGATGTGGCCGGTCCGCGCATCTCCTTCGCCCCCGTCGAGGGCCTGCCCCTCATCCAGGTGCAGATCCCGCGGTACGAGGGTGGTCAGCACCTGCTCAAGCGCGCGCTGGACGCCGCAGTGGCGACCTTGGCGCTCATCCCGATCGCTCTGCTCGCCCCGGTGCTGGCGCTGCTCATCAAGCTCGACTCGCCGGGCCCGGTCTTCTTCTTCCAGGAGCGGGTCGGCCGCGACGGGCGTCGCTTCAAGATGGTCAAGTTCCGCTCCATGAAGACCGACGCCGAGCAGCAGCTCGCCGCGCTCAAGGCACAGAACGAGGGCGCCGGACTTCTCTTCAAGATGAAGGACGACCCGCGCGTCACCCGTGTGGGCCGAGTGCTGCGCAAGCTCTCGCTCGACGAGCTGCCGCAGTTCTGGAACGTGCTCGTGGGCGACATGAGCGTCGTCGGGCCCCGCCCGCCGCTGCCCAGCGAGGTCACCGCTTACGACGGCACGGTCTTCCGCCGCCTCTACATCAAGCCCGGGATCACCGGTCTGTGGCAGGTCTCCGGACGCAGCGATCTCTCCTGGGACGAGAGTGTGCGACTCGATCTGCGGTATGTCGAGAACTGGTCCGTGATGAACGATCTGCAGATCATGTGGCGCACCGCCAAGGTCATGGTGCAGCCCAGCGGGGCATACTGATCGGATGAGCAATTCGAACCGCCTCACCATCGCGATGGTGGGGACCCGAGGAGTGCCCGCGGCCTACGGCGGATTCGAGACGGCGGTCGAGGAAGTCGGCCGCCGTCTCGCGGACCGCGGTCACGACGTCGTCGTGTACACCCGCGGGTCGGAGCGACGGGAGAAGGAGTACCTCGGCATGAGGGTCGTACACCTTCCTGCCGTCCCCGTGAAGCAGATCGAGACGCTCAGCCACACCGGGCTCTCGGCGCTGCACCTCTTCTTCCGGCGCCGCCCGGATGCGACCTTCGTCTTCAACGCCGCCAACTCCCCCTTCCTCCCGCTCCTCCGTCTGCGCCGAGCCCCGGTAGCCCTGCACATGGACGGCCTCGAATGGCGCCGCTCGAAGTGGGGCCCGCGTGGCAGGGCTTACTACCGCTGGGCCGAGCAGTTCGGAGTCCGCACCGCCGACGCCCTGATCGCGGATGCCCCGGGCATCGCCGACTACTATCGCCATCAGTTCGACGTTCCGACGGAGATGATCCGCTACGGCGCCCCGATCCTCGAAGAGCTGCCGGAACGCGGCGTCGCGGAGATGGGACTCACCACAGACGGCTATCACCTGGTCGTTGCCAGGTTCGAGCCCGAGAACCACGTGCTCGAGATCGTCGAAGGCTATCGTGACAGCGACGCCACGCTCCCGCTCGTCGTCGTCGGGTCGGCACCCTACAGCGCGGGGTACACGCAGGAGATCCAGCGCGTGGCGGACGGCGACGACCGGATCAAGCTCGTCGGCGGGGTGTACGACCAGGAGTTGCTCGATGCCCTCTATGCCAACGCGCTGACGTACCTGCACGGTCATTCGGTGGGGGGCACGAACCCTTCGCTCCTGCGCGCCATGGGTACTGGAACGGCAGTGATCGGCTTCGACGTGCCCTTCAACCGCGAAGTCCTCGACGGCAACGGGTGGTTCTTCACCGACGCTGCCGACGTCGCGGCTCAGGTCGTCGATGCGGAGGCAGACCCGAACCTGACCGCGTCACGCGGCAAGATCGTGCAGGAGATCGCCCGAACCCGGTTCCGTTGGGACGATGTCGCGGACGAGTACGAAGCCCTCGCGCACCGGCTCGCTGAGGGATCGAGCATCCACCCGTCAGCTCGACGTGCGCGGCGACGCGCCACCGACTGGTCCCCCGCTCCTGCTGGTCCGGTAACGCGATGAGGGGCGACGGAGACCGGCGCACGGTCCTTCTCGTGCACCCCGGTGCGGAACTGTTCGGCTCGGACCGCATGCTGCTCGAGAGTGCGATCGGCCTCATCGAAGCGGGTGCACGGGTCGTGGTCGCGCTGCCGAGCTCGGGGCTTCTCGTCCCGGAGCTGCGCGCGGCCGGTGCTGAAGTCGTCATCCTCCCGATGCTCGTCCTGCGCAAGGTCCTGCTGACTCCGCGCGGACTGCCCCGCCTCTTCCGCGACACCTTCCGGGGTCTCGGCGCGGCCTGGCGTCTGATCGGTCGGATTCGCCCCGATGTCGTGTACGTCTCGACGATCATCATCCCGCAGTGGCCGCTGATCGCGCGGTTACGGCGGACCCGCTCGGTGAGCCATGTGCACGAAGCCGAGGCGTCGGGCAACAGGCTCGTGAACGGCATCCTCTACTCCCCCCATCTCGCCTCCGAGCGCACGATCGTGAACAGCCGGTTCAGTCTCGACACGATCCGTGCCGCGCTGCCCGCGCTCGCGCGTCGCGCGCACGTGGTCTACAACGGCGTCGCCTCGCCTCCGCAACCCCTCTCACCCCGGCCGCGCATCGAGCAGGCGCTCCGCGTCCTCTACATCGGCAGACTGTCTCCGCGTAAGGGTCCCGACCTCGTCATCGAGGCGGCCTCGGTGCTGCACGCCACGGGTCGCGAGGTCGACGTCACGCTCCTCGGTGCGGTCTTCGAAGGATACGAGTGGTTCGAGCGCGACCTTCGCGAACAGGCCGCAGTGGCGGGCATCTCCGTCGACTTCGCGGGCTTCCACGCCGCGATCTGGCCGTTCCTCGCCGAGGCGGATGTGCTCGTCGTCCCCTCTCGCGTCGACGAGCCGTTCGGGAACACGGCGGTCGAAGGCATCCTCGCTCTGCGGCCCGTGATCGCGAGCGACAGCAGCGGGCTCCGAGAGGCAGCCGGCGGCTACGCGACCGCCCAACTGGTCACCCCGGGCGATGCGGAATCGATCGCCGCCGCACTGACCGACATCCACACGCGATGGGACGAGATCGTGTCCACCGTCGCAGACAGCCGTGCGGAGGCTCTCCGCCGCCACGCCCCTGACGTGTATCGCGCGAGCATCACGGCACACGTCCTGCGCTGACTCTGGCCGCGGGGCGGCCGCGTGCGGACGCCTGGCTACGCGGCGTCGTCGCTCGGCTGCGGCACCGACTCCTGGCTGCCGACGGTGAGCCGGGTCTTGTGTCGCACGATGTAGATCGAGAACGGGATCAGCTGGCACACCAGCAGCGCGAACGCGACGCCGATCAGAGGTCCGGCGATTCCGAGCACGGGGGTGAGGACGAAGGAGAGTCCGATTCCGACAGCCGCCATGCTCAACGTGGGGATCACCTGGAATCGGATGCCGGGCTTGTCCATGATGAACATGCCCAGCGGATACACGGCCGCGGTCATCATGATCATCAGCCCGAAGGCGAAGATGGTGCTCGGCCGCACCGTCAGCTCGCCCTGCGTGATGAAGCCGAAGAGCCAGGGACCGACCAGCCAGACCATGACTGTCGCGACCGCGATGGCGACGGCGAACAGGGCGGAGAGCAGAAAGGGGCCACGCCGGAGATCGCCGTCATGCCGCATTCGCGCGAAATGTGGCCACAGGGCCAGGCCACCGGCCATCACCAGCCCGTTGAGAGCGAAGAAGACCTGTCCGGCCACGCCGTATTCGGCGACATCGGTCGGCCCGCCGAGCTGCGCGATGACGTATCGCTGGGATCCCACGGCGATGGGATAGGTCACCATCTGCGCAAGCATCGGCCAGCCGACATCCATCACGCGCACGCCGGGGAAACGGCGCGGACGCAGAACCATCCGCACGGCCGACGGGATCAGCGGCGACGTCGTGCGCGCCGTGATCAGGATGCCCAGCACGGAAACCAAGAAGGACGCCGCGAACGAGGCGATCGCGACGAATGAATGGAGGTTCTCCCCGCCGAACGTGAGGATCAGCCACACCCCGGCCATCGTGAGTGGCGAGATCAAGCCCTGCAGCAGGATCACGACGTGGTTGCGGCGCTGTCCGAGCATGATGCGCACCCAGATGCCGAGCGGGATCCCCAGGCAGAAGATGGTCACGCAGTAGAACGCCGCCAGCGACGCACCCGGGCGTCCGCCGGCCTCTCCGAAGACCAGCTCCCAGGCGCCGGTGAGGACGAGGACGGTGTTGATCGCCATCGCGCTGGCCGCGAACATGAGCAGCACGCGTCCGACGGAGGTGAGCTGGTACCTCAGCTTCTCGTCGGTGCGCACGTCGTCGCTCGTCGCGACGGCGTTGACCAGGACCGCCCCGCTGCCGAGGTCGGTGAACGTCAGCAGCGAGGGGATCGTGGTCAGCAATGTGTAAAGGGCGAAGCTGTCGACGCCCGCGCCTCCGATGATCATGCGCGTCGTGAGAACGCCACAGACAAGCGCGATGACCATCGTCAGCGCGCGGGCGCCGACAGCGAGAAGTGAACCCATACCTACATCGTCACCGCTGTCGGGCTCCCAGCGACGCGCCGTTGACGGGGAGTCGCGATACCGAGGCGATATCTGCCGGCACCGGGACCCCTGCGGACGCGCGGGTAGCGAGCAGCATGAACTCGCCGTTGACGACGCTCGCCCCTTCGACGAACTGCGATCGCCGGTCGTGGCCGGTCGCCGCGGTGAACGCCGCAAGCGTGTCGGCTACCGTCGGGTCCTTCGACACCGCGCCTCGGGACCATGCCGAGAACCATCTCGGTGTGCCCGGCGCCGTGCGGTGATACAGGTTGCCGTCGATACTCGACACCATCTGCGCGCCGGTGAACCTCAGCGAGTAGTCCTGCACACACACGAGGCAGTTGCCCGCGCTCTCCGCGATGACATTGTTCGATACCACCGTGTTGCGCACGGTCCACGGTGCCAGCGGGGCGTACCTCGTCCGGGGGTCGTGACCCGCGGCGTTCGGATCGGAGGCGCTGCGCGCATCCTGCCCGATGCTGATGTTGCGGTTCGCGTTGCCGACGAAGGTGTTGTTCCAGATCTTCACGTTGCCGGAGTTGAGCACGAAGAGACCGAAGTCGCCGTTGCGCGCGATGATGTTGTCGGCGACGATCGCCCGCTCTGACAGCTCGACCATGACACCATGACCGGTGTTGCCGATCACGTCGTTGCCGGTGAAGGCGATGTCGATGACGGACTCGTCGAACCACGGTCCCCGCCCGTTGTTCGCGGTGAAGGCACTGTCGGACACCGTCACCTTCTGCGTTCGCGTGACCTTGAAGGCGCCCGAGACCGGAGAGTGGTTGAAGCCCTCGGAGTTGTTCCCGGTGGAGAGCATCTGCGTCACTTTGAGCCCGTCGGCCTGCGAGGCTCCTCCGCCGAGCAGCCCGTTGCCGATCAGCGACACCCGATTCAGCGTGGTCCGCGGAGACCACGAGTAGAAGCCCGTCGTCGAGTTGTCACGGATCGTCACGTCGGTGAGCGACACGTCGGCGGCAGCCGCGATCACCGTGCCCATCTCGGGGACGGTGGTGGCGTACCGACGAACGCCGATCCCACGGATCGCCGTACCGGCCGAACGGATCGAGAGCGCCTGTGTGAGCACGCTCGCCTCGACAGGTTTGCCCGTCGGGTTCGTGCCGATCACGAGTCGCTTCGCCGCGTCATCCACGAAGAACGTCCCGGCCTTGACCTGCGCCGCGGTGGCGACCTGGCGCAGCTGCACGCCCGCCACCCAGACCTGGTCCGGGTGGGCGGCCATCGGACGCTCCGGGTTCACGAAGCGCCACTCGGCCTGCGTGTTGTCGGGAGCGCCCTTGGTGTAGGTCGGGCTCGAGTCGAGTTTCGTCGTCCAGCCGTCGACGACCCAGGTGCTTCCTGATGCCTTCCACCCCGTGACGGACTTCGCGCCGTCGAGCCAGACCGCCTCGTTCGACGCCGGCTGGATGGTGACCTTCTTCTGCGGGGGGATCACGATCTGCTCGTGATACGTGCCGCCACGCAGAACGATGGTCCCGCCATTCGGGACCAGACGCAGGGCGGCGCCGATCGTCTTGACCGGCGAGTTCTTGGTGCCGGCAGCGCCGTCCGAGCCCGCGGGAGCAGCGTAGATCGCCGTCGCCGGGGCGTCGTAGGAGAGCGAGCCCGGGACTCGTGCACCCGGCTCACCGCGCACACCTGCCGGAGTCGCGGGAGTGACGGGCCCGGGAGCCGGTGCCGGTGCCGGAGCTGGCGCCGGAGCAGGCGCCGGTGCGGGTGCCGGGGTCGGTGCCGGTGGACGCGTGGGGGCCGGAGCAGGGGCCGGCGCCGGAGCACCAGTGGCGGTGGCGCGGATGTCATCGATGCCGACGGGTACCGCCGACTTCGCCCCGGACGAGGTGTAGAGCGCGAAAGCGTAGCCACCCGGCTTCTGCAGGCGCGCGGAGGATGCATCCGAGTGCGAGACCTGCCACGCCGACGGCTCTGCGGCACCCGAGACCCATGCCTTCGCCGAGAGGGCGACGGGGTTCGTGCCGGTCACTCGGAATGCGACGTCCAGCGAGGTCCCATTCTTCACGGTCAGCGGAAGGCGACGCTCGGCGAGGTTCTGAACCCCGGTGAGGTCGGTGAGTCGGACGACGGACACGTAGGCCGAGCCATCGGGGTGCACCCGCACCCGCACTCCGTACGAGTCCTTCCCCGAGACCCGGACAGCCTGTGCCAGGTAGAGCGGCCCACCGACGGGGAGCTTCGGGATGGAGAGCGAGAACCGGCTGTCGACGTCGGCAGCCGAGACGCCGGCCACGGTCGCCCGGGCGGTGATCCCGGGTTTGCGGCTCGCCAGGAGAGCCACATCTCCGGTGACGCTGGAGGCGCCTTCGGTGACGCGCCACGCGCCGACCGCCGAGGAACCCCATCCGGAGCCGACCGTGCGGTCCATGTCGTCGTCGATGACGGGGGCAGGAGCCGCCGCCGCCGGGCGCGCCGCTCCCTGCGCCAGGTCTGCCGACGCGGATGCCGGAACCGCCGTCAGCGCGGCTGTGACTCCCAACACGGCGGCGAGAGCACCCGTGAGCGCTCGTCGGCGGTGTTGTCGGGGCTGGCGGGAGGTCTTTCGGGATGAGGCGAGCTCAAGGAACGGAAAGGACATATGTCACCGTTTTCTGGGGCAGGTTCAACGATCAACCAGCACCTCGCCGCTGTTTACACCCCGGCGGTGAAGTGCGAGTCCCCCTCGCAACTCATGAAGAGTAACCGGCTCAGGAGGCAAAGACAAACGGGCACCGCCTTCCGACCGATATACGCCATGATGGCGTGAACCCCGGTCAGCGGTCAATCGCTGTAGTACTCGCTGCGATGTCTATCGGGTCGAGCCCTGTTCAGCACCGTCCCGAGAATGCGGGCACCACCGGACTCGAGCGACTTGATGCTCTTCGTCAGCGCGGCACGGCGCGTCTTGGTCGCATCGACGACGAGGATGACTCCGTCGGTCTGGGTGGCGAAGAGGTTCGCATCCGCAACGCTCAGCGTGGGGGGAGAGTCGATAACGACGTAGTCGTACTCGGCTGCGGCGAAATCGAGCAGCTGCGCCATGCGCGACGACGTGAGCAGTTCGGCCGGGTTGGGAGGCACCGTGCCGGCGGGCAGGATGTCCAGCGTGCTGTCGGCGACGCTGTGCTTGGCCACCTCGAACTCGACCTCGTCGAGCAGCACGCTCGTGAGACCGATGGACCCATCGATGCCGGCGTGCTCGTGCGCGCGCGGGCGGCGCATGTCGGCGTCGATCAGCAGCACGGAGTTGCGGAGGCCCGCGAGCGTCATGGCCAGGTTCACCGACACCGTCGACTTGCCTTCGGCCGGCATGCCCGACGTGACCAGGAGCACCTTCACACGCGACGACACATTCGCGTACGCGAGCGCGGAGCGGATGCGTCGGAACTCCTCCGACGTGTGCCCCAGCGGCTCCTGCGCCACGGCGATGCCGCGCGTCGCCAGCAGCGGGGACTTCGACACCACACCCAGCACGGGGTCGCCCCCTGCCTGCGTGAGCGACTCCTCGTTGCGCACACGGGTGTCGAGCACCCCGATCAGGATGGCGACGGCGAGGCCGAGCACCCCGCCGAGGAAGCCGCCGAGAAGGGCATCGCGAGGCTTGCTCGGAGTGAACTGGAACTCCGGCACGACTGCGTCGTCGATGACCTGCGCCGTGATCGTGGACTCGCCCTGCGGATCCTTGGGAGCCACGTCCTTGACGGCGACGATGAGCTGGTCTGCGACGGCGTTCGCCAGGTCTGCCGAGGCGTCTGCATCGTCGGCGATGCCGGTGATGCGGAGCGTGACCGTGCTCTGCGGGATCGACACCTCGATGTCACGGGCCAAAGCGTGTGGCGTGGTGTCGAGGTCGAGTTCTTCGATGACGGGCTCGAGCACGCGCGAGCTGGTGGCGAGCTGAGCGAACGACAGCATCTGGCTCTGTGTGTACACCGATCCCTGGTTGAGGTCGGAGGCGCTGGTTCCCTGGTTGAGGGCGAAGTACAGCGAGGTCGTCGCCTGGAAGAGCGGCGTCTGCAGGGACGCATATCCGTATGACCCCGCCGCCCCGAGAACGGCGGACAGCACGATCAGCCACCAGAACTTGCGCAACGAGCTCACGATGACGCGCAGACTGACCCGGCTCTCGCCCATGGTTCCCCATTCCCCCTGAGATTTCGATTCTAGATGAGTCAACGTTTCGACATCCTCACCCTTGTGGATGCGACGCCCTGGCACCTTGCGGCAGCCGCAGCCCCTCCGGCGGGCCGATGTCGACGCCCGCGGCCTCGTCATCGGCCCCTCCGAGCATCGCCGAGTCTCTCGCCCAGGTGATGGCCAGGCCGACGCAGAACCAGAGGAACATGCTGTACTGCGTGATGAGGGCGACCACCACCAGGCTCGGAAGCTGTCCGACCACCGCGAGTGCTGCGGGGCTTCGCGTCGAACGCCTCAGCGCCATCCACGCCGCGCAGACGACGGCAGCCATGATGAGGAAGGTCGGCACGTACCCGTACCGCAGCAGGGTGAGGACGAGTGCGTTGTCGACGGATCTGGCGAAGTAGCCGAGGTAGTAATCGCCCGAGACCAGGGAATGCCAGTCGCCCGGGTTGCCGAAGACCTGCACCTGTTC
Organism: Microbacterium sp. B19(2022); assembly: GCF_012030385.1. NCBI lineage: Bacteria > Bacillati > Actinomycetota > Actinomycetes > Micrococcales > Microbacteriaceae > Microbacterium > Microbacterium sp. B19(2022). Next base: position 280,645 of record NZ_JAAUVO010000002.1, on the reverse strand, counting down.
GAGGAGCACGAGCAGGTCCGTCCGATAGTCCGCGCTTCCGCCCGCCTCTTCCCCCGCTGCTCCGAAGACCGTATCGATGATGGGGATGACGATGGCCGTTCCGACCGCACCGGCCACGGCGACGGTCGCCCGGAACCGGGTGGAGACCCCAGCGATCAGGAATGTGGAGAGGATGAGCGTGAGCACGAGCGTCAGGAGTCCCACGCGACTGAAGGTGAGGACCGTCGCCACCGCGATGATCACCACCCCGCTGATCTTCGGGGCGAGCCGCCACCTGGTCGCGACGACGAACGCCGACGACATGGCCAGGGCTGCGCCGAGCGCGATCGAGTGTCCGAAAGCGCCCTCCGCCCTCAGCACTCCCCCGCGCTCCTGCAGCGGGCTCCAGGTGTCGTAGATGACCCCCGACCCCGGGATGAGCACGAACGGGTTGAACGAAGTGAAGAACTCCACGACGGCGAGGGTCGCGGCGACCACGGCGACGATCGCGATGGTCGAGGTCACCCATGCGGTGCCGACCCGGGCGAGCACCACACGGCCCCAGATATAGGGGATCACCCATTCGAGCAGCGCGGCGACGAGGGACGCGAGGTCCACGGAGCCGAAGGCGTACAGGCCGACGGTGACGATGATGAACACCGCCACCCACGCGTCGGCCGCCCGCAGCGGGACGATCGACCAGTTGACGACGATCAGCAGCGCCGTGAGGAGCGTGATCGCGGCCCAGTAGAAGCCGATGTTCACCCCCACCCAGAGGGGGACGAAGAAGAGCACGCACGCCCAGACGACGAATGCCGCTCGGGGCATCATCCGGAGCACGAGAACGACGAGGGCCAGTGCGGCGAGACCTCCGACTGCGAGGAGCACGATCGGAACAGCAGTGGCCATGCGTCAGGATCCTACTCGGGGGTGGTGGCGCGGAACGAATCTCATGAGCCTCTCCTCCCCGCCGGTGTCACCTGGCGCTATGCGCTCGGGACGCAGTCAATATGTAACACGTCAGCACCCACGAACAAGTGAGGCGCGCCCTCGTCCGCCGGCGCGTGAGCACCGACGGACGGGAGCGCACCTCACGTGCGCCGCGTCGCTCCGCTACGGGGCGGTCACCCGGAACGAGTCGAAGGAGACACCGAGTGCCGCCGTCGCGCTCCCCGAGCGGTTGCCGCTCAGGCCGACCGAACCGGCCCCCTGCAACGGCGTCGCATCCGTCGCGTTGAGCTGCCAGTTCGCCGGCTCCGTGCCACCCGACGCCCAGATCTTCGCCGAGATCGCCGTCGGCGACGTGCCGGTGACGGAGACCTTCAACGTGTAGGAAGTGTTCGCCGTGAAGGCGAGCCCTGACACGGGCTGCGTCAGCAGCACGGTGCCGTCGCGGTGAGCCACGAGCCAGATGGTCCCGTCAGGACGGAGCCATGCCCGGACCAGGTACTTGCCTGCCGCCGACTGACGCGCGATGACTCCGATGTACGCGCCGCCCGCTGCCGGGGCCTGATCGACGCGGAACTGCGTCTGAAGGACGGCATCGGTGATCGAGGTCGTGTTGAGTGTCGCGTGGCGCGTGTCCCCGGCGATCAGAGCCATCTTGCCCTGGCCGTCCGCCACGGTGGCCGCTGCCTGCGAGCCGCCGGCGATCGTCCAGGCGCCGCCCACGACCGCGCTGCCCCAGCCGGGGCCGGAGGTCCGCTCGAACTCGTCGCCTGCCAACGGAGCGGGCTCGGGCTCGGGATCCGGGTCGACAGGAGCCGCGGCGACCGTGACCTGCTTGGTCGCGGTGTGCGTCGCCCCCTTGTTGTCTGTCACGGTGAGCGTCACGGTGTAGGTTCCGGCTGCGGCGTAGGTACGGGAGCTGGTCGCACCCGTGCCCGTGGAGCCGTCGCCGAAGTTCCAGGCGTAGGAAGCGATGGTGCCGTCCGAATCCGTCGACGCGGTGCCGTCGACGTTGGCCGTCAACGCCGTCGCGGTCGCCGAGAAGGCGGCCACCGGTGCGACGTTGGTGGGCTCGGGCTCCGGCTCGGGATCCGGCACCACGGCGCCGAGGTTCTTCAGCGTGAAGTCGTCGAAGCTCGCGAGGTTGGTGCCGGTCGCCGTGCCGGAACGGTACGAGTACACGGTGGGCGCTCCCGCGACCTGGAGGGCCGGAGTCGCGTCCGTCGTCGACAGCTGCCAGCTGGCGGGCTCTGCGGCTCCGCCCGCCCACAGCTTGGCGCGGATGGTGGTGGTCGTCGAACCGGTCGTCTCCATCGCCAGGTTGAACGTGCTTCCCGCTGTCCACGTGAGACCTGCGACAGCGGTGCTGGCGATCGCCGTGCCGTTGCGCTGGATCACGAGCCAGGAGCTGCCGTCGGCGCGGTGCCATGCGAGTGCGCGGTAGCCGTTGGAGCCGGACCGACGTGCGCCGAGCCCTTCATAGGCGACACCCGTCGACGGCCCGGAGGACAGCGTGTAGCTGATCCGTGCCGAGGTGTCGAGCAGAGACGTGCCCTGCAGGAGCATCTCGCGGGTCTCGCCCGGCGTGAGGTTTACCTTGCCCACTCCGTCGCCGACGGAGGTGACAGCGGCGGAACCGCTCATGGGTGCCCACGTGCCACCGGCATCGGCTGCACCCCAGCCGCTCGAGACCACGCGGCCGAACGAGTCGGATGCCGCGAAGACCTGAGCCTGCGTCGTCACGGACTTCGTGACGCTCGCCGACCCGCCGAGGCTGTCGGTCACCGTCAGGGTGATGTCATGTGCACCCGCCTGGCTGTACGTGTGACCGGCGGTGGCTCCCGAACCAGCGGGAGTACCGTCGCCCCAGTTCCAGGAGTAGGACAGCGTCGCCCCGTCAGAGGCACTCGACCCGGCCGCCGAGACGTTCACGGTCATGCCCGAAGCCGTCGACGTGAACGTCGCGACCGGATCTGCGTGAGTGGTGACCGCCTGACGCGTGGTCGTCGCCGTGCCGCCCCGGTTGTCCGTGACCGTCAGGGTCACCGTGCGCGTTCCCGCCGTGGCGTACACGTGGCTGGCGACCTGGCCGGTCGACGTCGTTCCGTCACCCCAGTTCCATGCGTACGAGGAGATGGTGCCATCGGAATCGGTGGAGGCAGACGCATCCGCGGAGACCGAGAGTCCCGTCCCGGTGACCTCGAAGGACGCTGTCGGCAGCACGTTCGCCGCCTGGACCACGACCGGCTTCTCGGTCGTCGCGGCCAGCCCGTTGCTGTCCGTGACGGTGAGCTTCGCCGTGTAGGTTCCGGAAGCCGCATACGTGTGCGAAGCCGTCGCCCCGGAGCCCGCCGGCGACTCGTCGCCGAAGTCCCACTGGTAGTCGGTGATCGTCGCGGAGCCGGCCGGAGCCGAGGCGGCGGCGTCGAAGGCCACATCGAGATCCGTCGCGGTCGCCGTGAAGGACGCGGTCGGTGCCTGGAAGCCCTTGCCGACGCCGTAGTGCGTCTGCACCTGGGCCGGTGTCAGCGCGAACGGGTAGACGGCGACCTCGTCGAGCGCTCCCTTGAAGTACTTGGAGCTCGGTGCCGAAGGCCAGCTGCTGAGGTTGTCCCCGCCAATGCGCCAGTAACCGAGGTAGTTCTCCGCGCTGGTGCCGGAGGCGTCGGAGGCGACGAGCGTGCCGTCGACGTACAGCTTCATCCCCGCAGAGCTCTGCGTCGCCACGGCATGGTGCCAGGCGTTGTTGTTCAGGGCCGTGCTGTTCTGAATCGTCCGAGTGCTCCCGTCATAGGCGCCGAAGACGAGCCGACCGTTGTTGGTCATGTAGAGGTGACGGTCGTAGCTGGTGGAGTCGCCGGAGGCGGCGCTCCCGTAGCCGATCAGCTTTCCACCGGTGGTGGAGTTGGTCTTGAACCACAGCTCGGTCGAGTACTCGGAGGGTGCGGCGACCTTGTTCGTCGTCGCGACGCGTCCCGTGGAGGTACCGGTGAATGTCGATGCTCCCGTCGCGGTGTTCGCGACGCCGGACGTGGATGTCGTGACACCCGAGCCGAAGACGGGCGTGTTCGTACCGGCCCAGTCCTGCGGGGAGTTACCCAGCGGGTAGTAGAGCTGCGGCGCGTCGGCGGTCACAGCATCCACGTACGTGGATGCTGCCCCTGCCGTCACCGTCGCGCTGACGGCCTGGCTGCTCACCGCGTTCCCGTTGCCGTCCTTCGCGACGACGGTGTACTCCTGCTGAGTCCCGGGAGGCGCCGTCTTGTCTTCGAGGCTGATCGTGGGGCGGTTCCACCAGGTCGCGTCGGCCGTCAGAGTGGCGACCGGCGTCGCGGTGCCCGTGCGTCGCAGCTCGTACGTGAGCGTCAGATCGTCACGATCCCAGTTCGAGGGGATCGAGACGCGCACGCGACCGGGGATGAAGGACTGCGCGGTGGCGGTCCAGTTCGCTCCGGAGAGACGCGGACCGTCCTTCGCTCCGCCCGGAGGCGTCGTCGAGAAGCGCACGAGGCCCTCGAAGCGCCCGTTGTTGACCGAGCGGAACTCTCCGCCGATCGAGATCATGTTGCCCGCTCCGGTGATGGAGAGGCCGGCCTGCCCCATGCCCGTCGTCACACCGACAGCCCAGTCGGGCGTCCAGGCGTAACCGGACGGCGCCGGTGTACCGGCCCAGTTCTTGTAGGTGCTGCCGGCCGCGGGCTGGTTCCCCAGCGTGCCGCGGGCGTCGGCCGTGTAAGCCTCGGAGTAGCGGTGCGTGCGCGGGTTCTGCTCGGGGTGCATGCCCATCGTGCCGCAAGCGTGCGTGTGGCTCGTCGTGTACACGACCTTGCCTGTGGAGTAGACGCCGTAGTGGTCGCCGAGGCAGTCGGAGATCCAGCGCACCTGGCCGGTCCCGGCCTCTGCCGCGAACGTCCCTTCCAGGTTTCCGGTGGCGGCGTCGGCATACACCCAGCCGGTGCCGTACACGGCGTTGGCATCGGCGGCCAGGCCGAAGATGCCGGCCTTGCCGGAGTTGGCGCCGGTGATCGAACCGTTCTTGACGGTCTGCGGGAGCGCCCAGGCGGTGTCGACGGCGCCCGTCGTCTTGTCGAGCGCGACGGTGCCGCGCATCGCCAGGTTGCCGTTGACCTGCGAGAAGCGACCGGCCGCGATGACGTTCTGCCCTGCCGGGTCCATCACCATCGCGTCGACCTGCAGGTCGCTCTGCGGTGCCCAGCTCAGCAGGGCGCCGTTGGCGGCGTTGAAGCCGGCGAGGTTCTTGCGGGCCGTGCCGTTGCCCTGCGTGAACAGACCACCGACGTAGACACTCGACCCGGATGTGGCCAAGGCGTAGACGCCCGTGCCGCCGATCGACGGGTTGAACCCCGGCACCAGCTGGCCGGTCGCCGCATCCAGGGCGGCGAAGTTCCAGCGCGCCTGTCCGTTGACCGAGTTGAACGACCCGCCGATGTAGATGCGACTGCCGTCGGGCGAGGCCGCGACCGCCTTGATCACGCCGTTCACCTGCGGCGCGAACGACAGCAGCTGGCCCGTGTTGATGTCATAGGCGAGGACGTTCGACCGCGCGGTCAGACTCGTGCCCGGGACCGCCAGAGGCGCGCGCGCATTGTCGAACTTGCCGACCGCGTACACGGTCGATCCGATCGTCGTCTGCGCCCAGACGTAGCCGTTGTCGATCTGGACCGTCGGAATCGGATCCGACGTCACGACGTTGTCGTCCCGCTGCAGCAGCGGCGGCGGAGACACGTCGGCAGCCGAAGCGGCCTGTGCCCCCAGCGTCGTCATCCCCGCGACCAGCAACGCTGCTGTCACGACAGAAGCCAGCGCTCCCAGCGCCCGCTTCGTGATTGTTGTGTTCCCCATTAGTGACTCCCCAGCCGCAGAACGTTCTTGAGTATGAAATTGCGAAAGTGTGATGAAAGATCGGTGCGCGACAGCGCGCGCATTGTCAGGACAGCGTGCCGGCGAAGGTCGCCACCGGCTCGCCCGCGGCGTAGTTGACGCTGATCTTCACGGAGCGCCCCTTCGTCGGATCGAGCATGAAGACGTAGGTCCCGGTGGCCTTCGCGCCGGCGGCCAGGTCGCCCGTCAGCGGCTTGTTCGGCCCCGCGGTCGTGCCGACCCCGATATCTCCGTCGTCCGTCGTCAGACTGACGACGGCGGATTCGACGCTCTGCGCCCGCTTCGAGTCGTTGGACACGGAGACGGCGACCACGACGGCCGGACCGGCGTACTCGCCCGGCGTCTCCGGCTTGACGGTCATGGTCGAGATCTTGTCGATCGTGACGACCATGTCGGTCGACAGGGCGATCGGCTCGTCGAGCGCTCCGCTCTCCTCCGTCAGTGACGGCGCCTCGGTGGGCCCTGCGGCCTCATCCTCGGCAGGCGGCGTCCAGTCCGTGGTGCTGGTGCCCTCGGGCGTCGGCGACTCGGAGGCGTCGGGGGCTGCGGTGCAGCCTGCCGTCACGAGTGCGAGCGCCACCAGAGGCGCGATGAACATCGCGCGTCTCGAGCGCGAAGTGCCGTCCCCACGACGGCATGATGAAACATTGAACACTGCAGCTCCCCAGAACCCAGATCCCCATTCCGAAGCCCCCTCGGCCTCGGTCCCCACCGCGCAGAACGCGGCATCGGCTAATGATAGTGCGGGGAGTGGGAAACCACAAGGGTTCGCTCAGGATGCGTGCCGTCGGTGCCCGCCGAGCTGGGCGAGGATCGTCGCCGTCGACGACTGCACCTCGGCGAGGGTCTCGCGGTGACCCCGGCTGCCGTGCCGGTCGGCGATGCTCGCCGGATCGGCGGATCCCCGGTTTCCGAAGAGACGTCGGATCCTGCTCCCGACTCCGTCGCTGCCGGCGAGCGGCACCGCCCGGGAACGCGCTCGATCCAGATACGCGACGTAGTCCGCCACACGGTCGGGTCCTGTCGACGAGAATCCCGCTCCGAGATGGGCGGCTTCCTTGAGCGTGAACATCCAGTCGCGCGAGCGCGGAGCGAGCCGCACCAGCTCGCCGCGGATGTCCCGCGATGCGGTGAGGATCAGGGTCGACTGCTCGATGAGGTCGATGGTCACCGGCCGCGCGTGGTGGGACTGCGCCTGTTCGCGCCATCCCTCGTCATCGTGGAGCGACGAGACCAGCGTGCAGACCGCATCACCCTCGGTCGCGCGGACGCCCGCACTGCTGACCGATATCGATGAGTCCTCCCCGAGTCCCCGTCGCAAGGCGAGCTCCGCCAACGGCGACCGGCAGACGTTCGCGGCGCACACGACCAGGATCTTCTCACCGGTCATGCGTCGGCACCGAGCCTTCCGATCTCGCGGAACCATTTGACCGCGGCGAGCGCGAGGAACAGGACCGCGGCGGCGCACAGCAGGCCGTAGCCGATGAGGAACGCCGGCGTCCACCCCCACAGCACGAAGACGAGGCAGACCAGACCGAAGTCGGTCGGCAACAGGATGAGCGATCGCACGAGCGTGCCCCCGCCGCGCTCGTGGGTCGACGCCACCGCGTGCTTGCCCTTGAGCAGGTCGTTGAGGAGCATCCCCGAGAAGGTCGTCGACGCGACGATGCTGAACACGATCGGGATCAACAGCAGCACCGGTGTCTCCGGGAGGACCCGGTAGAGACCGATCAGCACCCCGAGGTGGAGGGATGCGATCTTGAGGGTGTCGATGAAGTGGTCGAGCCATTCGCCCTGCGGACTGCCTCCGCCGCGCAGACGCGCGACCTGGCCGTCGGCGGAGTCCCAGGCGTAGCCGAGCACGAGCAGCACCGCGATCAGGAAGCCCATGGGCACGTTCACGGGTCCGAACGCGATGAGTCCGATCGCGACGAAGGAGTGCACCGCACTGATGATCGAGACCTGGTTCGGCGTGAGCCCGATGCGGTAGGCGACGGCGGCGAGGACCCGTCCGATCCGTCGGTTCACGTACACGGAGTACGCGGGGGCACCACGTGCATGGCCCTTCTGCGCGCGCGCGAGACGTCGGTATGCGTCTACGACCATTTCCTGCCCTTCCGATCGGTCCCCTGGGTGCGTGCGATCCGTCGAGCCTCTCGCACCCCGCGAAGGTAGGCGCGGATCGGAGCGGCCGACTGGATCAGCTGACGGCGTCCACCGCGGAGGATCACCTCGCGGGCTGTTCGCGGGATCGAGCGGCGCCAGCGCCGCACGCCCGCATCGTCGAGGTGACGCACCGCGAAGAGCATCCGGTTCCGGATGTTGTAGTAGTAGTAGGTCTCGGATTTCGCCCGCGAGACCTGGGGATCGGCGCGCTGCGTGCCCCCCTCGTCGTGCACCGCACTCGCGTCTTCGACGAGCGCCAGCGATCCGCCGGCCGACACGACCTTCCGCGAGAAGTCGACATCCTCCCAATAGAGGAAGTAGTCGTCGTCGAATCCTCCGGCGAGCTCCCAGACCTCCCGCGTGATCCACAGGCATGCACCGCTCAGCCAGGGTTCGAAAGGCTGCGGATCACCCGTCACGCGCTTGCGTCGTGCGCGCATCGTGCCGTCGTCGAGCAGGAGGTCGATACCGGCGAACCACGTGCGTCCGTCGGAGTCGGAGATCATCGGTGACGCGAGTGTCTTCCGGGAAGCCGCGGTGGCGGATTGCAGTCGGCGCAGCGACTCGCGGTCGATGTGCGCATCCGGGTTGATGACCAGGACGTCGGTCGCCCCGTCGGCGAGCGCGCGCTCCACGCCGATGTTCACACCGCCGCCGAAGCCCGTGTTGGACTCGGGGGCGATCAGCACCCACTCGTTCGCCCGCGCGACGTCTTCCGCGGCTCGACGCTCGTCAGCGGTGGACCAGTTGTCGACCACGATCACCGTCGCGCCGGGGTCGATCGTCCGCGCCTCGCGCGCGACGACCACCAGATTGCGCTGCAGAAGCTTCGCCGAGGCGTAGTTCACGACCACCACGGCGAGCCGACCGTGCTCGGTTGACACGCGATTCTCTCCCCCCGGATCCGCATCGCGGATCACCTCGGGTCGCCGGCCGAATTCCCCAGAGTCGCGACCGACGTCGACTCCCAGGAGAACGACTATACGCGAGAGACGCCTCCGGGCATGGGCTTCAGGGCGATCACGGTACGATGAGGCCCGCGCCGGAGTGAAGGCGCGAGACTGCCATGGGGATGGTGCGGATGACCAGGGGACCGGAATCGAGCGACATGATCGCAGTGACGATCGGCATACCCACCTACCGGAGGCCGGACCTCCTGGAGGCACTGCTTCGCACCCTGCCGTCGCGCATCGCTGAATGCGCCGACCTCGGTCTCAACATCGACGTGCTCGTCGTCGACAACGACCCGGAAGGGTCGGCACGCGAGGTGGCCACCGGCACAGAGCTCCCTGTTCGCTACGTGGTCGAGCCGACGGCGGGGATCGTCGCCGCTCGCAACCGGATCCTCGACGAATGCGGCGATCGCGACCTCCTCGCCTTCATCGACGACGACGAGATCCCGCGGGAAGCCTGGCTCTCCTCTCTCCTCACGGTCTGGCGCGAGCAGGGAGCCGACGCGGTGATGGGACGGGTCATCTCCGTCTTCGACGAGGACGTCGATCCCTGGCTGCTCGCCTCCGGCACGTTCCGGCGACCGCCGAGGAAGACGGGCACGGTTCTGCAGGTCGCGGCAGCGGGGAACCTCCTGCTCGACCTCCGCTCCATCCGCCGGCTCGGCCTGCGCTTCGATCCGTCGCTGGGGCTCGGCGGCGGCGAAGACACCCTGTTCTCCCGGCAGCTGGCTCAGCGCGGCGGCCTGATCGTCTGGTGCAACGAGTCCGAGACCGAAGACCTCGTCGTCGCCGCGCGACTCAGCCGGGCGTGGGCGGCGCAGCGCGCATTCAGCTCGGCGAACGCCGGCACCCGGATCCAGCTGCAGCTCACCGAGGGGCGGGCGCGACGAGGGGTCCTGCGCGTTCGCGCCCTGGTCGGCGGTGTCGCCAGGATCATCGTCGGCGGTCTGCGACGAGCCTTCGGCGCGCTGACCCGCAACATCACCCACCACGCCAGAGGCACGCGCCTCGTGCACCGAGGTCGCGGCACGATCGCGGCCGCTCTCGGTCGCCGCTACGACGAGTACCGTCGCCCATCGGAGGATGACACCACCATGACCGAGACCGCTTCCACCATCCGCGTGATGCAGTCACTCGGCGCGCCGCGTGCGACGACGAACCCGTACAACAAGATGCTCGACGAGGCTCTGGGGTCCACCGAGGGGCTCGAGCGACTGCGCTTCTCGTGGGGCACGGCGCTCTTCGGGCGCTACGACGCCTTCCACTGGCACTGGCCAGAGGCCAAGCTGCACGGCTCGACCTGGTGGAAGTCGACCGGGAAGTTCCTCCTCACCACCGCGCTCGTCTTCCGGCACCGCCTCTCGCGGCGGATCGCCGTGGTGCGGACGGTGCACAACATCGAGCTCCCCGACGACAACGCGCCACGGTTGTGGCTGCTGCGCTTCATCGATCGCCACACCGACTACCGGATCGTCATCAACGAGACGACGCCGCTCCCGCCGGGGACGCCGCACAGCCTGATCCTGCACGGGCACTACCGCGACTGGTACGCGAAGTTCCCGGCGGCCGAGCGGGTGCCCGGTCGACTCGGATCGTTCGGCGGGGTGCGCCGCTACAAGGGCCTGGAAGGGTTCATCGACGCCTACGCGGAGGCCGTCACGACCGAGCCGACGCTGAGCCTGAAGATCGGCGGGCGCCCGTCCACCCCCGAGCTCGGCGACGACTTGAGGGCGCGGACCGCGGGCCTTCCCGGCGTCGAGCTGCACCTCGACTTCCTGACCGATGCCGAACTCGTCCAGCTCGCGACCTCGTCCGAGCTCATCGTGCTGGCTTACCGGTTCATGCACAACTCGGGCAGCGTGCTCGCCGCCCTGTCGATGGCGCGCCCGGTACTGGTGCCGCGCAACGAGGCGAACGAGGCGCTGGCGCGCGAAGTGGGCGCCGCGTGGGTGCTCATGTACGACGGGGACCTCGATGCACCCACGGTCGTCGAGGCCTGGCGCGCCGCATCGACGCTGACCGGGTCACCCGACCTCTCCCGACGTGAGTGGGCCGATGCCGGCCGTGCACACCGGGACGCGTTCCGCGAAGGCGTCGCCCTCAAGCGTCGGCACCGCTGAGCGGCATCGCGCCACGGCGTCGGAGCGCGTCCACCCCGATCACACCTCGTGCAGCAGCCCCTGCACGAGGGCCGCGACCATGGTCTGCGTCGTGAACCTCCGCTCCACCTCGGCCCTGCCGTTCCGCCCGAGTTCGGCTGCGCGCTGCGGATCCTCGAGCAGCCTCAGCATGGCATCCGCGAGTTGCTCCGCATCCCCCGGAGGCACGAGGTGTCCGGTGTGCCCCTCGCTCACGTACTGACTCATGCCGGGCGTGTCCGAGACGACGACCGGGCGGGCGGTCGCGAGCGCTTCCAGCGCAACCGTCATCCCCGAGGCGTGCAGGTTCGGCCTGGTCGGGACGACGATGACACTGGCGGTCGCATAGAGATCTCGAAGCTGCGCGTGCGGCATGTGCCGCACCACCCGAACCCCCTCGGGCGGTGCGAGATCAGAAGAGGTCTGCACCACGACCTCTGTCTCCGGCCGCGCGGCGAGCACGCGTGCGAGCGCCGCGTAGAGCGTCGCCGGATCGCGGTCTCGGTCGTTGCCGACACTGACGATCCGCTGCTGCGTCGGGAAGGGCTGCGCGCCGAAGAAGTCGCTGTCGATGCCGAACGGGATCGGGAAGACCCGCGGACCCCGGTTCCCCAGCAGGCGCCGGAGCGGGTCGACCTGCGCTTCGCTGAGCACCCACGCCGACTCGGCCCCGCTCAGCATCGAGAGCAGGCGGGTCGGAGTGGATCCGGCCTGCGCCATGTCGGTGAGCCAGATGACCCCGGTGGCGTAGCGGACGTGGGGATGGAGGATCTGCAGACGATACGCGGTGTTCTCGTCCCACGTCACGGCCAGGCCCTCGACGGGGCGAGGTCCGATGCCCAGCCGCGCTCGCACACGAGCGACCCGACCGGGCGGCGGGAGATCGACCACCTCCACGGCCGCATGATCACGCAGCGCATCCAGCCCGTAGGGCCAGACGCTCGGGACCTCTCCCCTGGCATGGCTCCGCTCCCAGGCCGGTACCGACTGTTCGGCACGATGAGCCCAGGTGAGAGACAGCGAGGCACCACCCTCGGATTCCACGAGCCAACTATGGACCTCCGCGCAACTCCTGACAAGGATCGGTTTTCGGCAGTGCACGCGCCGAGCTCGGCACTGCGGGTGTCACAGCATCCTCTCGCCCTGCGACGAGGGGACCCGGTAGAGTCGGTCGTACGACTGTGGGGGTCGTCGGACGGCAGGGGATGGCCGTCCCTTCTGTGACGCCACCATGGACATCGACGTTTTCACGAGGGGGATCATGAAGGGCATCATTCTGGCGGGCGGTTCGGGCACGCGACTGCATCCGATCACACTGGGGGTCTCGAAGCAGCTCATCCCGGTCTACGACAAGCCGATGGTCTACTACCCGCTGTCGACGCTGATGCTCGCCGGGATCCGCGACATCCTCGTCATCACCACGCCCCACGACGCCGCCCACTTCGAACGGCTCCTCGGAGACGGCTCGCAGTTCGGCATCTCGCTGACGTTCGCCCAGCAGGAGTCGCCCGACGGGCTCGCGCAGGCCTTCACGATCGGTGCGGACTTCATCGGCGACGACAGCGTCGCCCTCGTCCTCGGCGACAACCTGCTCTACGGCCCCGGCCTGGGCACGCAGCTCAAGCGCTTCGCCGACATCGACGGTGGCGCGGTCTTCGCCTACTGGGTCGCCGAGCCCGAGGCGTACGGCGTCGTCGCGTTCGACGACGACGGCCAGGCGATCTCGCTCGAGGAGAAGCCGAAGAACCCGAAGAGCAACTACGCCGTGCCCGGTCTGTACTTCTACGACAACGACGTGATCGAGATCGCCCGCAACCTGGCTCCCAGCGCGCGCGGCGAGTACGAGATCACCGACGTCAACCGCGAATACCTCGAGCGCGGCAAGCTCCAGGTCGAGGTGCTGCCGCGCGGCACCGCCTGGCTCGACACGGGGACCTTCGACCAGATGACGGATGCCGCCGACTACGTGCGCACGATGGAGCGCCGCACCGGCATGAAGATCGGTGTGCCCGAAGAGGTGGCCTGGCGGCAGGGCTTCCTCGACGACGACGAACTTCGCGTGCGTGCCGAGGCGCTCGTGAAGTCGGGCTACGGCTCCTACCTGCTCGAGCTCCTGGAACGAGGAAAGCGATGACCCGGCTGCTCGTGACCGGCGGCGCCGGCTTCATCGGATCGAACTTCGTGCACCATGTCGTGGCGCATACCGACGCGCACGTGACCGTGCTCGACAAGCTGACCTATGCGGGCAACCGCGCGTCGCTCGCCGGCCTCCCCGCCGACCGCGTCGAACTCGTCGAGGGCGACATCGCCGACGCCGAGCTCGTCGACGCGCTGTTCGCGAAGACCGACGCCGTCGTGCACTATGCGGCGGAGTCGCACAACGACAACTCGCTGCACGACCCGCGACCGTTCCTCGACACGAACATCATCGGCACCTACACGCTGCTCGAGGCCGCGCGCCGGCACGAGCGCCGATTCCACCACATCTCGACCGACGAGGTGTACGGCGACCTCGAACTCGACGACCCGCAGCGCTTCACCGAGAACACGCCGTACAACCCCTCGTCGCCGTACTCGTCGACGAAGGCCGGCAGCGATCTGCTGGTGCGCGCCTGGGTGCGGTCGTTCGGAGTGCAGGCGACGATCTCGAACTGCTCGAACAACTACGGTCCGTACCAGCACGTCGAGAAGTTCATCCCGCGCCAGATCACCAACGTGCTGCGCGGCATCCGCCCGAAGCTCTACGGCGCGGGCCAGAACGTGCGCGACTGGATCCATGCCGACGACCACTCCTCGGCCGTGCTCACGATCCTCGACAAGGGCGAGATCGGTGAGACGTACCTGATCGGTGCCGACGGCGAGAAGGACAACAAGTCGGTCGTCGAGCTCATCCTCACGCAGATGGGGCAGCCGGCGGACGCCTACGACCACGTGACCGATCGCGCGGGCCACGACCTGCGCTACGCGATCGACTCCACGAAACTCCGCACCGAGCTGGGCTGGGCGCCGCAGTTCTCCGACTTCGAGTCCGGCCTCTCCTCGACCATCGACTGGTACCGGGAGAACGAGGACTGGTGGGCACCGGCCAAGGATGCGACCGAGTCGTTCTACGCGGCGAAGGGCCAGTGATGACGGAGTTCGGCAAGGCGCTCACGGTCACCGAGACGCCGATCCCCGGCCTGCTCGTCGTCGACCTGCCGGTGCACGGGGATTCGCGCGGCTGGTTCAAGGAGAACTGGCAGCGCGAGAAGATGGTCGCCGCCGGCCTCCCCGACTTCGGACCGGTGCAGAACAACATCTCCTTCAACGATGAGGTCGGCACCACGCGCGGCATCCATGCGGAGCCCTGGGACAAGTGGGTCTCGGTCGCCACCGGGAAGATCTTCGGGGCGTGGGTCGATCTTCGCGCGGGCGAGACGTTCGGCACGGTCTTCACGACGGGGATCGATCCGTCGCGCGCGATCCTGGTCCCCCGTGGCGTCGGCAACTCGTACCAGACGCTCGAGGCGGACACGGCCTACACCTACCTCGTCAACGACCACTGGTCGCCCGACGCCGAGTACTCGTTCCTGAACCTCGCGGATGAGACCGCCGCCATCGCGTGGCCGATCCCGCTCGCCGACGTCGAGGTGTCACCCAAGGACCTCGCGCACCCCCGCCTCGCCGACGTGACGCCGATCGGACCGAAGAAGATCCTCGTCCTCGGCGGCGCGGGCCAGCTCGGACTCGCCCTGCGCGACGCACTGGGCGACGCCGAGCACGTGGAGTACACGACCCGGGACACGCTCGACCTGCGGGCCGACGACCTGGCCACGGCGCGGCGCTGGCGCGACTACCGCGCGATCATCAATGCTGCGGCCTACACCGCGGTCGATCTCGCCGAGACCGACGAGGGGCGCGGTGACGCCTGGTCGTCGAACGTCACCGGCGTGACGGCGCTCGCGCGCATCGCCGCCGAGAACGGCATCACGCTCGTGCACGTCTCCAGCGACTACGTGTTCGACGGCACGAAGGCGGGCCCGTACACGGAGTCCGATCCGGTGCGCCCGCTCGGGGTCTACGGCCAGACGAAGGCCGCCGGCGACGCCGTCGCCGCCACGGTTCCGCGGCACTACATCGTCCGCACGTCGTGGGTCATCGGCGAGGGCCGCAACTTCGTGCGCACGATGGCCTCGCTCGCCGAGCGGGGCATCTCTCCGCGGGTCGTCGGCGATCAGATCGGGCGCCTGACCTTCACCGAAGACCTGGCCGCGGCGATCCTGCATCTGCTGTCGACCGACGCGCCCTATGGCGTCTACAACGTGACTGGCGCCGGAGAGCCGCGGTCCTGGGCCGACATCGCGCGCGCGGTCTACCGCCTGACCGGGCATGACCCGTCGGGCGTGACCGACGTGACCACGACGGAGTACTTCGCAGACCAGGCCGGTCCGGTCGCTCCGCGTCCGCTCAACAGCGTGCTGGACCTCGGCCGCATCCAGGCGACGGGATGGACGCCGCGGGACGCGGATGCCGCCCTCGAGACGTACCTCGCCGCGAGCAGCTAGAGCTCGCCCGGCTTCATCGCCTCGGCATCGATCGCGCGGATGACGCGCAGGGCGGCGGTGTCCGTCGGCGGTTCGGCGGCGGCGTCGTCGCCCTTGCGTCGCCGCTGCGGTGCGTACACGACGAGCGAGTGGAACAGGAACCGGGCGAAGAACGCCACGATCAACGAGAGCGCCGTCGCGAGCACGCTCGAGATGTGCCAGGACTCGACCATCAGCGCCATCACCGGGATGCGCAGCGCGGCCTCGACGTTGTTGAACGCGAACGAGCTGGCGAAGCGGATGCCGAGGGCGCGGGCATCCGTGCGCATGTCGGCGAACACGAACCGCTCCTGCAGCAGGAAGTTGCCGATGATCGTGACCTCGGCGCCGATGATCGCGGCCCAGACGTAGGGCACGCCCGTGGCGGTGAGCGCCCACATGATCCCGAGGTTCGCGGCCGCGCCGATCACGCCGATGAGCGCGAACAGCGACATCTTCCCGAAGCGCAGCCGGGCGAGGTGCGCGATGAAGGTCGCCCCCTGGCGCAGGCTCGCCTTCGAGGTGCCGTGCCGGCGCTCCGCGAACTCCATCGGCACCTCGGCGATGCGCAGATCGTTGCGCGCGAGGATCTCGAGGAGGATCTTGAAGCCCTGCGGCTGGAGCGCCGTGAGGTCGAGCCGACGGCGGTCGACCAGGAAGAACCCGGTCATCGGGTCGGTGCTGCGTGCGAGACGGAGGGGGAACATCGCCCTGGTCAGCCAGGTCGCCACGCGGGAGACGCCGAAGCGCACCGCCGTGCCGAGCCCGCTGGTGTCGCCGCCGCCGACGTAGCGCGACGCCGCCACCACGTCGGCATCCCCGGCGGCGTGACGCTCCAGCAGCACGGGGAGCAGTTCCGGCGGGTGCTGCAGGTCGCCGTCCATCACGACGCAGACATCGGATGCCGCGGCCTCGAGTCCGACCACCACGGCCCCGCCCAGTCCGTTCGTGTTCTCGGTGCGATGGATGACCCGCACGGGGATCGATGCGTCGACCGCGACCCGTTCGATCTCGACGGCGGTGTCGTCGGTGCTGTCGTCGACGAACAGGATCTCGGCGTCCCACCCGGCGAGCGCGGCCGCGGTTCGGGCGACGAGCTCGGCGACGTTCTCGCGTTCGTTGAACGTCGGCACGATGACCGTCACCGGTGTCCCCACGTCAGCCCCCTGTTCCGCGCACGCACCACGTGCGGCCTCCATCGTTCCATGGGTTGCTGTGGGGAATGAAACCCGGACCTGCTAGACTGTCGAACCGCGGCTGTGGGAGTCGCGAAGCGGATGGGGATCCGCTTCTGGGGAATTACTGATCTGGGGAGATCATGGGGACGCGTATCGGCTATGCCGTTGGTGCTTTCGACCTGTTTCACGTCGGGCATCTGAATCTACTTCGTCATGCCAAGCAGCACTGCGACATTCTGATCGCAGGCGTCGTCAGCGACGAGATGCTGCGCCAGGTGAAGGGCATCGAGCCCGTCATCCCGACGGCGGAGCGTGCGGAGATCGTGAAGCACATCTCGTTCGTCGACGACGTCTACGTGGAGACCACGCCGTCGAAGATGGACTCGTGGCGCGACGTGCAGTTCACGCACTTCTTCAAGGGCGACGACTGGCGCGGCACCGACAAGGGGCTGCGTCTGGAGAGCGAGTTCGCCGAGGTGGGTGTCGAGGTCGTGTACTTCCCGTACACGGCGCACACGTCGAGCTCGTCGCTGCGCCGCGCCCTCGACGCGATCACCGCGGGCGCGAACGCCCCCGCGATGGCCGCGAGTCGCTGACACCACCGACCGCGCGTCGGCTCGGTCAGTTCGCGACGCCGAGCAGGCTGCGCGCCATCCGCGCGACGTGCGGCGGCGTGTGCGGCCCGAGCCAGACCGTCCACTGCGACGGCGGCTCGGAGCAGGTCCACTCCACGCACCAGGCATGCACGGCGTTGGCCAGCCGCTCGCCACGCGTGTGCGCACGGATGCCGTCACCGCGCACCAACCAGCGCACCGATACCCCCTCGGGCACGTCGATGTGACGGAACTGGATGCGCGCCGCGGCTTCGAGGATGATCACGCCCTGCGCGTCCCACGGCAGTCGCGCGGCGATGCTCGCGATGACGCCGGCATCGGCCGCATCACCGGCGATGAGCACGGCGCCTTCGATGTCGTCCCAGTCGGGATCCTGCAGGTGCTCGCATGCGCTGCTCATGGGTTCGAGTATAGGTAAGGGTACCCTTACCCACAAGAGACGGCTCCCGATCTGCGTGGCGCTAGCGCTCGGCAGTGCCACTCGTCAACGGCTTTGCAGGACGACGCCGCGCGGAGCACTCTCGGTGCGTGGACAGATCTGCGTTGCCGCAGCGACGGCGCATCCGGCGCCCGATCGCCTCCCTCGCCGTGCTCGCCGCCATCAGCCTTCTCGCCGGGTGCGGCCTGAGCATCCCCGCCGACCCCGACGGCACCCTGGACGCCGTCACGGGAGGGGTGCTGCGCGTCGGAACGTCCCCGGATGGCGAGCTGGTGGAGGTGAGCCAGGGCGACCCCACCGGAACGATCGTCGACCTCGTGGACCGCTTCGCCGACAGCATCGACGCCGACACCGAATGGACCGTCGCCTCGGAGGAGACACTGGTGACGGAGCTCGAGGCGGGCGACCTCGACCTCATCGCCGGCGGCATCACTCCCGACACCCCGTGGATCGATAAGGCGGGTGTCACCCGGGGCTATCGCGGGATCGAGGGCTCCGACGGGCGTGAGCTCGTGATGCTGGTGCCGCTCGGCGAGAACGCCTTCCTGTCGACACTGGAGACCTTCCTCGACGAGGAGGTCGGCGGATGACCGAGACCCGGCAGTTCGGCCGCACCACGCTGCCGCCGGAGCAGGCGCGGGCAGTTCGTCGCGCGGTGAAGTGGGAGATCTTCACGATCGTCTACACGTCGATCACGATCGCGGTGATCGCGCTCGTGGTGGGCGAGTCGCAGGCCATGCGGACGGCCTGGATCGAGGACATGCTCTCCTTGATCCCGCAGTTCGCGTTCCTGACGGCGCTCATCTTCGTGCGCCGTCGCCCCACGAGGAAGCACCCCTACGGACTGCATCGCGCGATGGGCGTCGGGCATCTCGTGGCCGGAGTGGCGCTGCTCGCCGTGGGCCTGAACCTCGCCGTCGAGGCCGTCACCGGGCTGATCGCGGCCGAGCACGCCACGATCGGCACGGTGCAGTTGTTCGGACAGACGATCTGGCTCGGATGGCTCATGGTGGGCGTCATGGTGGTCGTGATCATCGGGCCCGTGTTCTTCTACGGCCCGGCGAAGTCGAAGCTCGCCCCTGTGCTGCACAACAAGCTGCTGTACGCCGACGCCGACATGGCGAAGGCGGACTGGCAGACCACGGTGGCGTCGGTGGTCGGCGTGCTCGGCATCGGAGTCGGCGCGTGGTGGCTGGACGGGGCGGCGGCCCTCTTCATCTCCCTCGGCATCATCTGGGACGGCTTCCGCAACACCAAGACGGCCGTGGTCGACCTCATGGATCAGCGCGCGCGCACCTATGACAGCAAGCATCCGCATCCGCTGGCCGCCGACATCGTGTCGTACCTGCGGAGTCGACCCTGGGTCGCGCAGGCCGGAGTGCGGATGCGTGATCAGGGTCAGGTGTTCCACATCGAGGCGTTCGTCGTGCCGCATCGCCGAAAGGTGGCGCTCGACGATCTCACCGCCGCGGCAGAGGGGATCGCCGACATCGACTGGAAGATGCAGGACGTGGTCGTGATCCCGGTCGAACATCTGCCCCGCGAGGTGGACACCGGTCGCCGAGCACCCGGCTGACGCTCAGCGCCACCCCATCCGGGCGGCCGTAGGCTGGACGCATGACTTCTCCTGCCTCCGACACCATCACGATGTTCGGCGCCGACTGGTGCCGCGACTGCATCCGCACCAAGAAGCAGCTCGATGCGCTCGGTGTCGAATACACCTACGTCGACCTCGTCGCCGAGCCCGCCGCCGCGGACGTAGCGAAGGAGATCTCGGGACGCACGAACATCCCGGTCGTCGTGTACCCCGACGCCTCGCACCACGTCGAGCCGTCGAACGCCGACGTCGAGTCGAAGCTGCGCGAACTCGCACTGATCTGAGTGGCCCGCATCGCGCCGCTACACTGGCGCGATGAGCACTGAGGCTCGGCCCGAACGAGCATCCGTCCGTCTCTCCCCGCGCACGATCGTGCTGTACGCGATCGGGTCGCTGGGGACCGGCGGCTACGCCACCCTGCCCGGGCTGGTGCTGACGTATTTCCTCACCGACAACCTCGGCGTCGCCGCGCTCGCGGCCGGACTCATCGTCACGGCCGCGAAGATCTGGGACGTCCTGATCGATCCGTTGATCGGCGCCGCGTCGGACCGTCAGCTCGCTCGCACCGGCTCCCGTCGCGGGTTCATGGTGACCGGCGCTCTGGCCCTCCCGCTGTTCTTCGCCCTCACGTTCGCGGTGCCGCCCTCCTGGGGCCCGGTCGCCGGGGCGATCAGCGTGCTGCTCGCGTTCCTCGCCACCGCAACCGCGTTCAGCCTCTTCCAGGTGCCGTACGTCGCGCTGCCCGCCGAACTGACCGGCGACTACGACGAGCGCACCCGTCTGCTGGGCTGGCGCGTGGTCGTGCTCACCGCGGCGATCCTGCTGTTCGGCGCCGGGGGTCCCGCGCTGCGCAATGCCGGCGACGACCCCGTCTTGGGGTACCTCTTGATGGGCATCGCCTCGGGTGTCGTGATCGGGATCGGCATGCTGATCGCCGCCCGGACGGCGACGATCGCCGCCCGGCGCACCGAGGCAGCCCCGGCCGCCGCGATCGCCGACTCGACGTGGCGCGATCAATACATGTCAGGCTTCCGGGCGCTGAGGCGCAGCCAGCCGTTCCGCGCGCTGCTGGGCACGTTCGTGCTGCAGGCCCTCGCCACGGGGACCATGCTCGCCGGCGCGCAGTACGTCGCGACGTGGGTGCTGCGCAGCGAGGATGCCGTGACGTTCGTGTTCGTGGCCCTGGTCGGGCCCGCACTCCTCGCGACTCCGGTGTGGACGGTGATCGCGAGGCGCATCGGCAAGGAGCGGGCGTTCGCGATGGCCAGCGTCCTGTTCACCGCCGCCGCAGCGACGCTCGTGTTCGCGGTCTGGACGCCCGGCGCCTGGATCTACGCCTCGGTCGCGGTGGCCGGCATCGCCTACGCCGGACTCCAGTCGCTGCCCATGGCCATGCTGCCCGATGTGATCTCGCACGACGAGCGCACCAGCGGTCCGGGACAGGCCGGCACGTTCACCGGCATCTGGACGGCGGGCGAGACCGTCGGCTTCGCACTCGGCGCCACCGCGGTGTCGCTGACCCTCGCCGCGACCGGCTACATCTCCACCGTCGCCGGAGCCACCGTCGAGCAGCCGGAGGCCGCGATCACGGGCATCGTGCTGAGCTTCAGCATCCTTCCCGCCGTGCTGATGGCCGCGAGCCTGCTGACGCTGCGCCACTACGGCCTGCGTCGCGCCGACATCGAAGCCGTCGGAACCTCCGACGCCTAAGCTGGGATCCCGTCCGAAGGAGACGCCGATGACTTCTGCGAGCACCGCCCCCGCCCCCGCATCCGCCTCGAAGAGCACGTCGACAGCGGGGTCCGTGTCGCTGAGCGAGAGCGAACAGGAACGCCTCGACACCGCGATCGACGACCTGCAGGCCGGATCGCGCACCTGGTCCGCTCTCACCATCGCCCAGCGGGTCACGCTGCTGCGCGCGGTGCGCACGAGCGTCGCCGCCACGGCCGAGGACTGGGCGAACACGGCCGCCGCCTCCAAGGGGCTCGACGGTAAGCACCCGCTGCGCGGCGAGGAGTGGCTGAGCGGCCCCTACAGTGTGCTCGGCGCGCTCGACGCCTACATCGAGACGCTCTCCCGCCTGGCGAAGGGCGTGAACCCGCTCGACGGCCTCACGATCGATCGCGCCCCCGGCGGACGCACCCGCGTGCACGCCTTCCCTCTGACCGGCATCGACAAGTTCCTGCTGTCGGGCTTCACCGGCGAAGTGTGGCTCGAGCCCGGCATCACCCCGAACGCCGCGCGCGCGGGTGCCGGCCTCGCGCAGCGCACCCCCACCGAACCGGGCGGGGTCGGACTCGTGCTCGGCGCGGGCAACGTGACCTCGATCCCGGTGCTCGACGTGCTGTACGAACTGCTCGCCCACAACCGCACCGCCCTGCTGAAGGTCAACCCCACGCAGGATGCCCTGGTGCCGGTGTACAAACGAGCACTCGCGCCCCTCATCGAGCCGGGGTTGCTGCGCATCGTGCGCGGCGGCCCGGCAGTCGGCGCGTATCTCACCGGCCACCCCGGACTCGTGCACGTGCACATCACCGGCTCCGCCGCGACGTTCGACACGATCGTGTGGGGGCCGTCGAAGGGCGAAGGGGCTGCCGCGACGAAGCGTCGTCGGCGCGAGAACCGCCCGCAGCTGAAGAAGCCGATCACCGCCGAACTCGGCGGAGTCTCCCCCATCATCGTGGTGCCCGGCGCGTGGACCGACGCCGATCTCACCTACCAGGCCGAGCACATCGCGACCATGCGCCTGCAGAACTCCGGCCACAACTGCATCGCCGGCCAGGTCGTCATCATGTCGTCCGACTGGGACCAGGCCGATGCGTTCCGCGCCGCGCTGCGCCGTGCCTACGCGAACGCCCCGGAGCGACCCATCTGGTACCCGGGCTCCCCCTCGCGGATGGACCTCGCGACCGACGCCTACCCCGACGCTCTCGTGCTGGGCGACCGGCTACTCGTCGAGATCGACGCCGACGACGACGCGACGGCACTCGAGACCACCGAGTACTTCGCGCCGGTGCTGGGCGTCGTCACCATTGCGGGCACCGGTCAGGAGTTCCTCGACGCGGCCGTGGCCCACGCGAACGACAAGCTCCAGGGCACCCTCGGCGCGAACCTGCTGATCGACCCGGCGACCGAGAAGGCACTCGGCGCCGGTTTCGAGCGGGCCATCGCGGCGCTCCACTACGGCTCCATCGCGATCAACAGCTGGACCGCCTTCGCGTTCATCACCCCGACCCTCACGTGGGGCGCGTTCCCCGGCGGCACGATCGACGACGTGGGCAGTGGCATCGGCGTCGTGCACAACGCGCTGCTGCTCGACGGGGTGGAGCGCTCGGTGCTTCGCGGACCGTTCCGCCCGTTCCCGCGGTCGCTGCCGATCGCGAACGGCGGCGGACGCCTCACGATCCTGCCGAAGCCGCCGTGGTTCGTGTCGGCGCGCACGGGCGCGGCCGTGAGCGAAGGGCTGACCCGGCACCGTGCGGACGGCGGCGTCGTCGGGCTCCTGAAGACGCTGACGAAGGCGCTGCAGGCCTGAGGCTCAGCGCGCTGCGCGGGCGAAGCGGTCGGTCGCGGCGCGCAGCGCCTTCTGAGTACCCGGCTCGGTGGCGGCGTGACCGGCGTCGTCGACCACGACGAACTCGGCCTCGGGCCAGGCGCGATGCAGGTCCCACGCGGTCATCATCGGCGTCGCGACATCGTGCCGCCCCTGCACGATGACGGTCGGGATATGGCGGATGACGTCGACACCGGCGATCAGCTGTCCCTCTTCCCACCAGCCACGGTGGACGAAGAAGTGATTCTCGATGCGGGCGAACGCGGTCGCCTTCTCGGGGTCGGACATCCCGGCGATCTGCGCGGCATCCGGCGTCAACGTCACGGTCGCCGCCTCCCAGGTCGACCAGGCGATCGCGGCCGGCACGTGCACGGCGGGGTCGGGATCGAACAGCCGCCGGTGATACGCCTCGATCATGTGCGAGCGCTCGAGCACGGGGATCGGCGCGAGGAAGCTCTCCCAGAGGTCGGGGAACAGCGCGGCGGCGCCGCCCTCGTAGAACCACTCGAGCTCGACGCGACGCAGCGTGAAGATCCCGCGGAGGACGAGCTCGGTCACCGCATCCGGATGCGCCTGCGCGTACGCCAGCGCAAGGGCGCTCCCCCACGACCCGCCGAACACCTGCCAGCTGTCGATGCCGAGGTTCCTGCGCAGCAGGTCGATGTCGGCGATCAGGTGCGCGGTGGTGATGTGACGGAAGTCGGCATCCGGCGCACTCGCGTGCGGCGTGCTGCGTCCGCAGCCGCGCTGATCGAACAGCACGATGCGATAGACCTTCGGGTCGAAGAACCGGCGCTGCCACGGCGAGGTGCCGCTGCCGGGACCGCCGTGCAGGAACACCACCGGCTTGCCCTCGGGGTTGCCGCTGACCTCCCAGTAGACGCGGTGCCCGTCGCCGACGAGCAGCTCCCCCGTGTCGTGCGGTTCGATCGGTGGATACAGTGCATCCGTCTTCTTCATCTTCGGTCCCCCGGCCGGTCGTGCAGACTTCATCGTCAACGCTAGCGGGTCGCGCACTGCGGCTAGGGATCCAGCTGGTCGGCCGGCAGCGTCAGCACCTGCTCGCAGACACCGAGGCCGTTCTGGTACCCCTCGGCGAACCAGCGCTGTCGCTGCTCGCTGGAGCCGTGCGTCCAGCTCTCCGGGTTCGAGAAGCCGGACTGCTCCTGGATGTGGTCGTCGCCGACCGCGAACGCCGCGTTCAGTGCATCGATGCGCTGCTTCTCGGTGGTCGGCTGAAGATACGGGATGCCCTCGCTGTCGGTCTCCTCCGAGATCCGTCCGATCCAGGCACCCGCGTAGCAGTCGGCCTGCAGCTCCGTGCGGACGCCATTACTTCCGGGACCGGTGCCGTTGTTCGGGTAATCGTCCATGACCCCGGTGATCCATTGGATGTGGTGACCCCACTCGTGCCCGACGATGTACAGCTGGGCGAGTTCGCCCGCGGATGCACCGAACTGCTCCTGCATCAGCTGGAAGAAGGTCGGGTCGATGTAGACCGTCTCGTCGCCGGGGCAGAAGAACGGCCCGACGGCGTTGGATGCCGTGCCGCAGGCCGTGTTCGTCGCCCCGTCGACGACGATGAATCCGGGCTTGCGGTAGCCCTCGACCTCGTCGGCCCAGAACTCGTCGAGCACGAGCTGCGCTCCCGCCATGCGGCAGTCGACATCGGCGTTCGCCTGCGCACCGGTCTCGCAGTTCTCGATGACCGATCCCCCGGCGGGTTCGCTGCTTCCGCCGGGCGCCCCGCCGCCGAGCAGGCCGGTCAGGTCGATGCCGAGCAGCGGTCCGGCGATGAGCGCGATGATGCCGAGCACACCCACGCCCACGCCACCTGCGATGGCTCCGTTGCGGCCGCGTCGACGCGTGGTGTTGCCCGAGATGTCGGCGTCGGGATTGAAGGTCATGCGTCGAGGGTACTCCGCGCGGACACCGGCCGAACGGTCGTAGGCTCGGAGCATGACGACCACGATCACCATCACCGGCGCGGGCGGACAGATCGGCTACGCACTGCTGTTCCGCATCGCGGCGGGAGACCTGCTCGGACCTGACGAGAAGGTGCGGCTCCGGCTGCTGGAGATCCCGCAGGGGCTGGGCGCCGCAGAGGGTGCGGCGCTCGAACTGCAGGACGGCGCGTTCGGTCTGCTCGAGCACGTCGAGGTGACGGATGACGCGGCCGTGGGGTTCGACGGAACCGATCTCGCGCTTCTCGTGGGCGCCCGCCCGCGGGGTCCCGGCATGGAGCGCGCAGACCTGCTCGCGGCCAATGCCGGCATCTTCGGCCCGCAGGGTGCGGCCATCGCGGCGAATGCGGCACCGGGCGTGCGCGTCACGGTCGTGGGAAACCCCGCCAACACCAACGCCTTGATCGCGGCCGCTGCAGCCGACGGCGTGCCCGCCGAGAGGTTCGCCGCCCTGACCCGGCTCGACGAGAACCGGGCGCGCGCGCAGCTGGCGCAGACGCTCGGCGTCCCCGTGCACACCGTGCGCCGGGTGCCGATCTGGGGCAACCACTCGGCCACGCAGTTCCCCGACATCTCGCACGCGACCGTCGGCGGGAAGCCCGTCGGCGAAGCTCTCGAGCAGATCGTCGGCGACGTGCCCGCGTGGCTCGACCAGACCTTCATCCCGCGCGTCGCCAAGCGCGGCGCCGAGATCATCGAGGTGCGCGGATCATCGTCGGTGGCCTCCGCGGCGAGCGCGACCATCGACCACGTGCGCGATTGGGTGCAGGGCACTGACGACTGGACCTCGGCCGGCATCGTCTCGCACGGCGAGTACGGGGTTCCCGAAGGTCTGATCTCGTCGTTCCCCGTGCGCTCCGTCGACGGCGAGTGGCGGATTGTCGAGGGCCTCGAGTTGAGCGACTGGGCCCGCTCCCGCGTCGACGCCTCGGTGGCCGAGCTGGTCGAGGAACGCGACGCCGTGCGCGCCCTCGGCATGCTGTGATCGCCTGACCGCCGCGCCGCCGACCGCATGGGGAGTTCTGCCCATCGCCGGACTTCGGCACCCCCGCTAGATTTGCTGGGGACGGGAACACCGTCGAGGAGGGGCGCACGACATGACTCAGTGGGACGAACTGCATCCAGGCCGGGGGAACACCGGCGCGGTCAACGATGCTGCGACACGCGTCAGCAACCGGAACACCGGCGCCGAGACCGTGCGCACGGCTCTATCGAACGCGGCCACCGGCACGACCGAGGAGATCTGGGCGGGTGACGCGGGTGCCGCGTTCCGCACGTCGCTGGCGAAGCCCCAGACCCTGTGCGACGAGCTCAAGACGGAGTTCGCCGCCGTGCAGGCCGCCCTCTCCGCCTACGCGACCGAGGTCGACCGCATCCGCGTCGCCACCACGGCGGCGCACCAGGCGTACGCCACCGGCTATGCCACGTGGAAGGCCGCGGAGCAGGAGGACAGCCCGTTCCTGCCGTCGACCTTCACCCCCAACGCCCCGAACGCCACCCTGGGGTCGAACCTCTGGGTGCCGAGCGGGAACAAGCCCGGTCTCTACGACATGCGGATGGCCGCGCAGCAGCTGCGCACCCTCGCCGACCAGCGCGAGACCGCCGACAGCACGCTCTCCACGGCGCTCCAGCCGCCGGCATCGGCACGATGGGACCAGATGCAGTCGGCGTTGAGCGCCGCGGGCATCGACGACATCGACGACCTGACCTTCGAGAACCTCGGAGACGCGTTCGCGAACCTCGCCGACGAGATCGCCGAGGGCGACGTGACCGACGAGAACGTGCAGGCCCTGCAGGACTTCTTCTCGGTCTGGGGCGAAGACACGTTCGTGATGTCGCAGTTCTTCCTCGAGGTCGGCGGCGAGAGCACCGTCTCGATGATCGACAACCTGGGTGACGCGGTCAAGACCGAGAACTTCGACCCCGCGGCGGCGCTGGCGCTGGCCACCATGATCCGCGGTGGCCTGTCGACCGGATCCCAGATCTGGATGCCGTCGACCTCCAGTGACTTCGCCGAGAGCATGCTCGAGGGCGCCTCCTCCACGGTGGGCGGCGCTGTCGCCGCGATCGGCTTCCTCTTCTCGGACGAGAAGAACAACCCGCTGGGCGTGAACCTCACGGTGGCCATGGCCGACGAGATCGACCGTATCGAGCGCGACCCGATGAGCATGCAGAACGGCGGGTGGTACGACACCTCGCCGAACGCGGGCGGTCGCACCCTCGCGCAGCTCGAGGGAGAGACGACCGGGCTCGACGGCAACCGGGTCGACGACCTCGCCGGCCGTGTCTTCTCGACGCTCGGCACCTACCCCGACGCGGCGCTGGACTGGCTCACGGCCACCGGCGACGACCCCTACGGCGACGGCGACCTGGGCCCCGGGCGTATCGAGTACTGGTACGGCGACCGCGACTGGAGCGCCGCGGGCAGCGGCGACGGCTTCGAGGGGCCGGGAGCGCTCTGGGCCGGCGCACAGCAGGCCTCGGGCGGACCCGCCGATGCGACGCACACCTACAACCCGGAGACCTGGGACCGCGTGGCTGAGCTCACCACCCAGGTCGTGCGGGAACTCACCAGCAACGAGAGCTTCGTTCCGGAGAACCTCACGAGCATCGGACAGGTGCGCATCGCGGAGGGCATCTCCGTGGCGATGCCGTACTTCTCGGAGAACCTCAGCGAGAGCGACCCCCGCACCGCGAGCGCGCTGTCGATCCAGGACGCACTCATCGGGACGAGCGACCCGCGCTCGATCCCCAACGTCACGCAGGAGCAGCTGTCCCAGCTTCTCGGCACCGCGACCTGGAGTGACGGGGACTCGCCGTCGGCCGGTGCGGATGTCATCTCCCAGTCGGTGCGGCAGTACCAGGATGCGCTCATCGCGCTCGCCGACATCGCTCCTCCCGGCAGCGCCTTCGCTGCGGACGCCCTCGAGCGCGTCGTCGAGCTGCAGGGGTGGCTCGACGGATCGACGGAGGGTGCCGCGCTCGGAGAAGCCGGGCGCCACGATGCCGCCGTCCAGGAGGCCATCGACGGCGTGAGCACCGTCGTCGGACTGATCCCGATCCCGGCCGTCGGCGATGTGCTCGTCGAGGGCGGCAGCGTCGCGATCGACGTGGTTCAGGATGCCGTCATCGGCGGTGTCTCCGACTGGGGCTTCGGCAATGCCGAGGCGGCGTGGGGCAACTCGCACGAAGTACTGTTGGAGGAGCAGCAGAACAGCGCCTCCGGCCGCGAGATCGCGATGATCAACACCATCGAGCAGATGCTCGCCGATCTCGGCATGACGGAGGGGCTCTCCCCGGCGGAGGCGACCGATCTGGCCGAGGAGATGCTGGCGGACTATCAGCGAGGCGTCGAGGCCAGCTCGTCGTGGGCAGAGGGGCATTGAGAATGCAGTACAGGCGTCGACTCATGGGTCTGACAGTGGTCGGGATCGCGACGATCGGTCTCGCGCTGACGGGGTGCACCCCCGCAGCCACCGAGCCGCCGTCCGTCAGCTGGCAGTCGGGTGAGCCCTCGGGTGAGCTCGAGTCGAGCCCCTGGGTGCAGGCCGTCCGCGCATCGGACACCGCCCTCAGCATCGCGGCGTTCACCCGCGACTACACGTCGGACGAGCTGCAGGACACCACGACGGAAGAAGCCATCGACGCTGCGGCCCAGTGGCAGCGCGACGAGGCGAAGGCCGACCGCTTCTTCACCTACCCCGGCCCGGTGCCGATGATCCCGCTCTCGGTGGATGAGCAGGGTGACGAGGCGCTCGTGACCGTCTGCCAGGCGCAGGACTGGTACCTGGACGCCGACCGCACCACCGCGCCGGAGCCCACCGAGGGACGAGAGGTCGTCTACCGCGTGATCCGCGACGGTGACGCCCGCCTCGTCGAGACCGACTCCGTCACCACGAAGGACTGTGATGTCGCAGACGCGAGCATCGCCCTCTTCGACCCGCAGCCCGACCCCACCGAGACCTATTCTCCCGACGATGTGAAGGTGCCGTGATGACCGATCTCCAGTTCGACTCCGACGCCGTCGGCGCCACCGGCAGCACGCTCCAGAGCACGGCATGGGGCATGAGCCTCGACGTCGACCTCTCCCTCGCCGGCTGCGGCAGCTCCACGGTCTCGGCCGCCGCCGACACCTGGGCCATGTGGGCCAAGGCCTCTCTCCTGCAGCTGCAGAGCATGACCGCCGGCGCCGGCGTGGTCGCCCGCGACTCGGCCACCGCCTTCGAGACGCAGGAAGCCGAGATCACGGACTCGGCGAACAACGGCACCCCCTGATAACGGTCTGCATCCGCACCCGCGACAGGGCAGAATGGAACGCGGAGGTGCGCGATGAGCGAGACGTTCGAACCCACGACGGCGGCATCGGTTGATGCTGCCCTGACGAGCCCGCTGCACCTTCCGCATGACGCGGCGGTGTGCCCGAAGTGCTTCACGGAACTGCAGGAGAACCGGAACTTCTGGCTCGCCCGCCCCGACGGCTCACGCCTGGTCGGACTGGTGGTCTCCCGCGACGACATGCCGTCGGTCGTGGAGCAACGCGCCGATCTCACGCGGTTCGGTGTGCCCATCGAGGGCTTCCGTCACCCCGCCCCCGACATCCTGGAGAGCTGGAGCGACCGCCTCTCCCGCCTCATCGGCACCCTGCGTCCCGGCGACGTGCTGGTCGTCGTGTCGATCGTCGCGCTCGGGCGCGACAGCGACGAGGGCGCCAGGACGGTCGCAGAGCTCCGGCGCCACGGCATCATCGTCAAGGTGCTCAGCCACAACGCGCGGCACCTCGCCGACGCCGCGGCCGCCACGCGCTGACCGCCCGGCGGCACCGACCACTCAGGCTTCGGCGGACACTCCCGACGGCGCACCCGGAAGCTCGAAGTACGACGCCTCGACGATGCTGTCGAAGAACCCGAGCAGCACGTGCGGGATGTCGCCGACGGGCGTCGACAGGTTCACGAGCAGCACCTGCTTCGAGCCGGGGACCGTGTACCAGTAGTCGGCGGACAGCCGACGGATCGAGACCGCCCCCGCCTCGGCGGCCAGCTCTTCCGGAGCCTCACGCAGGTCTTCCGCGTCGGCCAGCTTCTGCTCCTCGACGCTGTGCAGTCGGAGGATCGCGGATCCGGGGATCTGCAGCCGGTGGGCGGTGTCGAGGTGGGGACGCTGCAGCTCGGTGAAGACCTTCTCGAGCGTCGCGACGACGGCCTGCGGCGAGACCCCGATGGCCGGAGACATCCGCAGGTCGGGCTGCTCGAACACCGTGAGCGTCACCGGCAGCGGCGTGCCGGGGCGCAGTTCGGTCATCAGGAACATCGCCTTGGCGTGCAGCGCGCGAGCGCTCGTCACCGCCTCGGTGAGGTCACGGCGGGTCAGTGCCCGCAGCGTCGAATCCTCGTCGCGACGGCCGAAGACCTCGTCGACGAAATCGGCGACCAGCGGACCGCTGTCGAGATCGTTGAGCAGCACCGGATGCCAGGCGCCGAGGAGTCGGAAGCGCAGCTCGGGCGTCGCCGCCTCGACGGCGATCTCACTCACCGGCGAGCTTCTCGATCTCGTAGTCGGGCACGTTCACGCCCACGGAGAGGCTCGGGCTCCAGTCGATGCCGAGCTCGTCGGCCGCTCGCTGCGCCTCGATCGCGCCCTCTTTGCCCTCGTACGTCGACCACGGGTTGAACTTCACGAACGCCGGCTTCGGCTCGGAGGCCTTCCATGCCGACACCAGGACCGCGGTCAGGCTGTCCCCCGTCACCACGTATCCGAGCGGGACTTCGACGTCGATCACCCAGCCCGACGTCAGGCCGTCCTGATTCGGCTGCACCTCCACCTGGAGCGCTTCGGGGAGCGCGGCCTTCACCGCGTCGACCACGGGTGCGGGATCGTTCATTTCAGCCTCCTGGGTGGATGCGGGCGGAGTCTTCTCCGGCGCGGGCGCACCGGTCGGAAAGCACCCGGTCAGCAGCAACCCGGCGACGCCGATTCCTGCAACGGTTAGTGTCAGGCGTCGGAACATCACTCACTCCATGCATATTCTTCGGTCGCGACCGTCGCACCGTCGTGCGCGTAGAACTGCTCCAGTCTCGCACGCTCGTCGGCGGGCAGATTCGCGAGCTGCTCCTGCCAGCTGATGTTGTAGAGACCCGCGTTGTGCGCGCCGGCGTCGATCGCGGCCGGCTGGTGTCCGGGCGCGACGGGCGTGAACGTGCGCCAGTTGTCCTCCTGCCGAGGATTCACCGCGCCGTTGGTGAGCGTGTCGAGCATCGGCACCGGATCGCCCTGATGCTGCATCGAGATGACCTGCGTCGTCGGCGGGATGCGCATGGCATCGATGGGAGATCCGCACGCCATCACGGCCTCGAAGTTGTACGCGCTCGACCGGTTCGCTGCGAGGTGCCCCGCCATGATGCCGCCCTGGCTGAACCCGACGAGCATCACGGGGTCGCCGTTCGGGCCCGGATTAATGCCTGCGTCCTGCATCGCCTGCATCACGGCACGCTCGTACTGCGTCTGCAGCTCGGGCGTGAGCATGAGGGCGAGGTTGCTGTCGAGGTCGTTCGTCGCCCCGGTGTCGTTGATCCCCTGGAGGCTCATCACCCAG
The DNA here is from genome assembly GCF_012030385.1 of Microbacterium sp. B19(2022). NCBI lineage: Bacteria > Bacillati > Actinomycetota > Actinomycetes > Micrococcales > Microbacteriaceae > Microbacterium > Microbacterium sp. B19(2022). The sequence goes on along the minus strand of NZ_JAAUVO010000002.1, from coordinate 249,063 downwards.
TCCTGGGTCGACGGCAGCACGACGCGCCACCGGGTGACGCCATCGGCGCCGACGACCTGTTCGACCCGGATCACGCCCTGCTCGTCGGCGGCGGACGTGCCGCCGAGGTCATCGACCAGACCGGCCTCCGCGAAGGCGTTGTCGAGAGACGCGCCGCTGACGGTCGACATCTGGTTGCGCCACGCCTCCAGCGCCTGCTGATACTCGGCATCGGTCGCGTAGTCGGATCGCGACGGCATCGGGATGCTCCGCTCGTCGACCTCGAAGGGGGTGACCTCGGGGTCGGGCGCGAGCACGTCGGTGAGGATGCGGGTGATCAGCACCCCGCCGATCGTCAGCGCGACAGCACCACCGAGGAGAGCGAGCACGGCGCCGAGCAGCGGTCCGCCGAGGAGAAGCCCCGCCAGCCCGAGGACGATCGGGATCAGTGCGAGCAGCAGCACCGTCATGATCTTCGGCAGCAGGGCGTTCCAGATGTCGGAGAGGGTGTCGAGGACGCCCTTGATGACATCCGCCACCCAGCGCCCGATGCCGGCGAGCAGATCGCCCACACCCTCGAAGAACTGGGCGATGTTGTCGAGGACCGAGTCCTTGCCCTGGCTGATGACGCTCTCGATCGCACGGATCGCGGCCTGGGCCGCATCCTCCTTGCTCTGTGCTCCGGCACGGAGACGAGCGACGATCGCGTTGATGTCGGACTGGGCGGCCGTCGCCTGGCGCTCGGCGCGGGAGAGGTCGTCGGCCGTGTCCTGACGGACGTCCTGCGGAGAGTTGCTCAGCCCCTCGAACAGCTGCCGCCGCTGCGCATCGCCGGCCGCGTGCTCGGCCGTGCCCAACCGGCCCTGTGCGGCTTCGAGCGCCGGGATGTCCCTCGCCGCCTGCTCCTTGATGGGCGCGAGCGTCACGGCATACGTGCGCAGCGCTGTAGCGGTCTCGTCGTAGCGCAGATACGCCTGCGACATCGAGGTCTGCAACTCGGCGGCGGTCGACCGCAGTGCCGTCGTCGACTTGCTCAGCTGACCCGAGACGATGTCCTGTAGCGCCTGCGCGGCGTCGTTGATCGCGGTGGCCTGACGAGACAGTGCACCGGAGCGGGTCTCGAGCGTGCCGGGGTCGCCCTCGAGTAACTGCGACCAGTCGTTCTGGTTCCAGAGACCGTTCATCGGAGAGCCTCGCCTTCGCTGCGCATGTCGATGAGGGAGCCGAGATCGCCCAGCACCGTGTCGATGCGCTCGGCCGGCGCGGAGAACGCGATGAGGTTCTCGGGAGGCAGAACGGCTTCGGCAGGGAGGGTGACGAGCTCGGGGGCGGCCGGGGGATCGGCGACCGGGAAGGGCATGGGCAGCGCCTCGATCGTCGGGAGACCGATGCCCGGGGCGGGCGCGATCGGCGCGCCGGGAAGCGAGGGCACATCCACCCGCGGGGGATCCGCGATCAGGTCGGGGAAGTCGGGGCCGGCAATCCCACCCGGCAGCGACGGCAGGTTGACCCGCGGCGGGTCGGCGATGAAGTCGGGAAGCGACGGGAGCACCGGCGCAGGACCGCCACCGATACCGGGCTCGGGAAGAGACGGCAACGGCGCAGGAATCGGATCCGGAAGAGACGGCAGCACCGGCGCAGGACCGCCACCGATACCCGGCTCGGGAAGAGACGGCAACGGCGCAGGAATCGGATCCGGAAGAGACGGCAGCACCGGCGCAGGACCGCCACCGATACCCGGCTCCGGAAGAGACGGCAACGGCGCAGGAATCGGATCCGGAAGCGACGGGAGCACCGGTGCAGGACCGCCACCGATACCGGGCTCGGGAAGAGACGGCAACGGCGCAGGAATCGGGTCAGGTGCAGGACCGGGGGCCGGCGCAGGAGCCGGCGAGGGGCCGGGAGCAGGTCCGGGAGTCGGCCCCGTGGCGCCGTCCGGACCGCCGCCGACGGTGGGAGGCGTCGCGGTCTGGCCGCCCTGCGGCCGCTCGACGTGCTTCATACCGTCCGTGACGCTCTTCGCCATGTTGCGGTCGAGGTCGCCGAAGGTGTCGGCGATCGCCTGCAGGGTGTCGCGGATGCCTTCCAGGCTCTTCTGCAGCTGGCCGCGCTTGCGATCCCAGTTGCCGGCGAAGTCCTGCACCTTGCCGGAGAGGCCGCCGTGGCCGGTGAGCCCGGCGACGTCGTCGCCGAACCGGTCGGCGTTCGCGAACGTCTGGATGGCGGCGCTGATCGATGAACGCGACGCGTCCAGCAGACTGCTCTCGAGCGTGAGGTCGCTCATCGTTCCCCCCGGAGATGGATGAAGGTCGTGCAGGCGCACACGAGGGGATGCCGAGGTCGGCATCCCCTCGTGTGGTGTGCGGCGATTACTGGCGGATCTGCGCGGCCAGCTGCTCGTCGGTCGACTGCAGCGACTGGGCTGCGACGTCGAGGAAGCGAGCCATGCCCTCGATGCCGGCGATGGTCGCGGTCGCGCCCTGGTTGAACTGTGCGTACGACGCGTCGAACGCACCAGAGGCGGACGTGGTCACGAAGCCGCCCGAGACGAGCTGCGAGACGTATGCGCGGAGGTTCTTCAGCTGCGTTTCGATGTCCTGCTGGCCCGTGCGGAGACGGCCAGCAGCATCCTTCATGTCGGCGTAGCTGACTTTGAGGTTCGTCATGGTGTTACCTTCCGGTCGCCCCGGCGGGTGCCGGAGAGTTCTTGTGCTTCGAGACTAACGAAGCGGTCCTGGTCTGCAAATGGGGAGAAGTCCCCATCGGTCTCGGATGTGCGCTCAGACGGTCTCGGGGATGACGAGCGGGAACTGCACACGCACCACCTTTCCGCGCTGCGCGAGCACCGCACGACCCACCGGGAACTCGCCCCGACCGATCCGCGGCAGCGGCGCCTTGAGCACGAGTTCGCCGTCGATCGTCTCGGGCTGGAGCACCACCCCGCGGCGCGACTGCTTGATCTCGCCGAGCAGACCGAAGTTGCTCGTCCACTCGCTCGTGTCGCCCGTGAACAGCAGCAGCAGCTCGCCGCGGCCGGCCCTCTTGACCAGGTCGGACAGCGGCATCTCCAGCAGCGACGAGGCGAACTCCGCCACGCCCTCGACGGCCACGACGGGCTTGAGACCCGCTTCGGCCTTCTCGACGATCTCGGCCACCGCCGCCGTGCCGCTGATGCCGTCGGCCGCCGAAGCCGTCCACGCCACCGCGTTCTTCACCGGCGAGCGCGACGACCCGAGGTACAGCGTCGGTGTGCCCGGCCGCGCCCGCAGCATCTGCTGGGTGATCGCAGCGAGGGCATTGCTCTTCCCACTCGCGGGAGGACCGGCGATCACGAACGTGCCGGTCGGCTCGATCCCGAACGGACCGAGGTCGGCGTCGGAGAGCCCGACGACCAGCTGGTCGCCGAGAAGAGCGGGGACCTCGTCGATGCGGTAGCTCAGCGGGAGCGCCCGCACCGGCGGAGCATCTGGAACGCCACGGCGCGACATGGATGCCGCCATCCGCTCGATCGCGAGGGACTGCTCCTTCATGCTGCGCGTGCCCCCGACGATCGCGATCTGCGCCTCGTTCTCGCCGACGATCGCGCGTCCGGGTACCGACTCCGGGTTCAGGACGTCCTTGGGGACGTTGAGGATGTTGTACGCGTCGGTGTCGGACATGCGCAGCACCACGCGGCGCTGGATCATCGCGTTCAGCGCGCTGGGGATGCTCTGGAACCGGTCAGCCGACAGCACCACGTGGATGCCGACCGCTCGCCCGTCGGAGAGCACCTCCTGCAGGGCGTTGTAGGTGTCGGAGCGGCCGATCACGGCCTCGTAGTCGTTGCGGAACGCGGCGAAGCCGTCGATGAGCACCACGATGCGCGGCTCGTCGGACTTGCCGGACAGCGCGCGGTACTCGGTCAGGGTCGCCGCGCCCACCGCGGAGTAGGCGTCGCCCCGACGGTCGAGCTCGCTGCGCAGGGTCGCGAACAGCCGGGCCACGCGCTCGGCGTCATCGCCCGAGATGACCGAGCCCACGTGCGGCAGCGGCTCCAGCATCCGCAGCGCGCCGGAGCCGAAGTCGAGCCCGTAGACGTGCACGGGGCCGCCGCGCGGGGTGATGCCGGCCGACACCGCGAGGGTGCGCAGCGCGGCGCTCTTGCCCGCGCCGCTGGTGCCGTAGATCACCATGTGACCCTCGGTGTCGGGCAGGAAGTGGAACGGCACCTGCTCCTGGCGCTCCGGCTGGTCGACCACGCCGAGCAGCAGGGCAGCGTCCGTACGCTGCGGCAGCTTGAGCTGGTCGAACGTCGGTGCCAGCTCGTCGAGCCACGGCCGACGCGGCTTCTCGACCTGTGCTGCTTGAGCGGCGAGCACCATCGTGCTGACGAGGCGCTGCTGGTCGTTCGGACCGAGATCCTCATCGACCACGACCGCGTTCTCGTCGATGGGCAGCTCCCACGGTCCCTGGTCGGTGGTGCCGAACGAGGCGATCGCCACATCGACGCCGTCGCTCTCGCCGAGGCTCCAGCCACCGGCGTAGGCGGACTGGAACAGGGTCATGCGCCCCGGGCCGGTCTTCGCGATGCCTCGACCCGGTGTGCCCGGATCGAACAGCGAGGCGTCCTTCGTGCCGATGACGTCGTTGCTGTCGGTCTCGTCGGCCATGCGCAGGGCGACACGGAGGTTCGTGTTCGCCCGCAGGTTGTCCTTGATGACGCCGGCCGGACGCTGCGTGGCCATGATCAGGTGGATGCCCAGCGAACGACCTCGCTGGGCGATGTCGATGACGCCGTCGACGAACTCCGGCACCTCCTTGGCGAGGGCGGCGAACTCGTCGATCACGAGCACCAGCGCGGGCGGGGCCTGCGGGTCTCCGGCGCGCTCGAGCTCGAGGATGTCCTTGGCCTTCTTGCGGTTGAACAGGTGCTCGCGGTAGTGCAGTTCGGCCCGGAGGCTCACCAGCACGCGGCGCACGAGGTGCTCGTTCAGGTCGGTCACGATGCCGACGCAGTGCGGCAGGCTCGTGCAGTCGGCGAACGCCGAGCCGCCCTTGTAGTCGACGAACAGGAACGTCAGGCGCTCCGGGCTGTACTCGGTCGCCATGCCGAGCACCCACGCCTGCAGGAACTCGCTCTTGCCGGACCCCGTCGTGCCACCCACGAGGGCGTGCGGTCCCTGCTGACGCAGATCGAGCTGCAGCGCGCCCTCCGCGCCGGCGCCGACCAGGGCGCGCAGCTTCGGCTGGTAGCGCCGCGCCGACCCCGACTTGCGCCGGGAATGGAGCGAGTCGTTCTGGGTCCAGCGGTCGACGACGCTCTCGGGCTGAGTGGCCATGTCGCGCCCCAGCAGGTGCAGCATCGAGATGGTCCGCGGCACGTCGCTGCGGTCGAGGGCGACCTCGCCGGCGTCGGTCAGGCGGGCCAGGGCGCGGGCGAAGACGGAGAACTGCTCGCGCGTGAGCTCGTCGATGGCGAGGTTCTCGACCGTCTCGCCGAGTCGCACGAAGTGCGCGCTGTCGGTCTGACCGAGCTCCACGAACGTGCGGCAGGATGCCGGGAGGGCAGCCGCGTCCTCCGTGAGCCACACCGGGAAGATCCCGCGCATGGCGGCGCGCTCGGAGAGCTGGATGAGGCGTCCGCGGTCGATCGGCGCATCCGGGGCGATGAGCACGACGATCGCCGGCTTCGGCACCGAGTCGTTGCGGTTGCGCGAGGAGTCCTCGCCGACCTTCGAGCCGCTGTTCGTCGCGGCCTTCTCGGCCTGCAGCGCACCGAGCTCCACGGCTTCGCCGCCACGGCTGGAGCGGTTGTCGATGAGCTCTTCGAGACGGGCGACGATCTGCCCGGCCGACGATGGGCCGTCGCCGATCGGCTGCACGCCGAGAACGGCCTGTGCCGACCAGGCGTGCGGCAGCCACTTCGCGTCGGCGAGCTGCGCACCCCAACGCGGACCCCAGAGACCGACGACGCCGACGTCGCCGGGCGCGTGCAGGCCGGCGATCTGGGCGAGGAGCGCTCTGGCGTAGCCCGTGGAACGGCCGCCGAGGCCGGCGATGCCGAGCGCGCCGACGTCTTTGAGGTCTTCGAGGATCGGCACCTGCGGCACGATCCTGGTGGAATCGATCACCGCGTCGAGCTTCTCCACGTACTCGGGGATCGCACGATCCCGGCCGTTGGAATCCTTCACGGAGCTGCGGGAGCCGGTGTCGCCGATGCCGAGCCGCACGTGCAGGAACGACCAGTGCTCGGCACGACGCGTCCAGATGGTGGGTCCGGCCGCGAGCGCGGCGTCGCTGACCTCGCGCAGCAGCGGAACCTCGCGGCGACGCACGTCGATCTCGCGTTCGCGCTCGCTCTGCAGTCGGGCGTCCAGACGCTCCAGCTGCTCCTCGAACCGCTTCTTGTCCTCTTCGAGCTCCTGCTTGTTCTGGTTCCTCGTCGTGACCCAGGTGCCGATCATGAGCAGCGGCGACAGGGCCACGAACATCAGCGACATGGGGCTCTGGGTGAAGGCGAACATCGCACCACCCATGAGCACCGGCGCGACCAGTGCGAGCATCGGGAACGGCTGCTTGCGCGCGGGGACCGGCAGATCCGTGCCGTCGAGTTCTTCGCCCAGGTACCGTTCCTCGACGCGCGGCGATCGCACGAACTCGACCTGGCGGATCGAGGCGACGGCCGGCGAGGGCGCAGCGGCATCGGCCTCGACCTTGACCGTGATCGGGGTGTCGCCGATCACGACGGCGAGCTCGCCCTCGGCGGCGACCAGACGCACGACAGAGGCCCCATCGATCAGGATGCCGTTGGCGGAGTTCAGGTCGATCATCTCGACGCGATCGCCGATCTCGAGCCGCGCGTGCCGCTTGGACACCAGCGGGTCGTCGATCACGACATCGCAGGAGTCGTCGCGGCCGAGCACGATCGTGCCGCGGGTGAGCGCGATCGACCGCGCTCCCGGCCCCGTGCCGACCTCCATGCGACCGATCACCGGGCGCTGCTGGTAGGTAGCGGGGACCACACGGACGGTCGCTCCGTGAGCGAGACCGACGTGCGCGAAGGTCGACTCCGGCGCGAGCAGGTCACCGGAGCCGGCGACCACCGAGCTGTACGCCTCGAGTGTCACCGCGGTCGGGTCGGCGGTGGCGAAGGATCCGAGCGGATCCGCCCGGACGATCATCGCGGCGATCTCGCCGATCGTCGCCGTGTTCTCGGCGGTGACCTCGATGTCGCTGGATGCCGCGCCCTGGCGGAGCAGGGTCAGCCGTACCTTCACTCGTTCTCTCCCTCTGTCTCACTCGGCTGCGGGGCATCCAGCAGCGGGAGGTCGTCTTTGCTCACCAGCCGTGAGGCGATGACGTGCTCGACCAGGCGCGCGCGCCGGTTGGTCGCGAAGCTGCGCTGACCACCGCGCATGCCCGGCACGCCGATGCGGTCGAACTTGTCGCATACGTTGTCGAGCTTGCGGTTGAAGCGGGTGACCGTCCAGCCGAGCCGTTCCGCAGCCTTGGCCGACGACGGGATCTCGCTCATGCCGGTGCCGTCGCGGCGCAGCTGCGGCTCGGCCAGTGCGAGGATCAGCAGCTTCTGACTCAGCGTCAGCGGCACGTCGCCGATGGTCGAGGCTCCGCCGTCGTCGTGCTCGCGCTTGGTGGCGCGGAACGTCGGCTCGGCGGCATGCAGCACCAGCTCGTACGTGGTGGGACCGGCGCTGAACACGATCGTCGTGGTCTCGAACACCAGGGGCAGCCGCGCGCCGGGGGCGAGCCACGCCTGCACGCCGCCCGCCGAATCGGTCACGGTCGCGGTGAGACGCGTACCGACGTTCGCGAGCCACCAGAGCCCCTCGCCGTCGCTGATCTCGAGGAAGTGGCGGTGCAGGAAGAGGTTATCGTCGAGTTCGAGGTCTCCCTCACGCCCGACGATGAAGCGGCTCCCCGGTTCGATCGGGAAGTACTCCCCCGCGAACTCGACGGTGACTGCCGCGGGCGCGGTCATCCGACGCACCCCGTGGCGGGTTCGGAGGCGCGTCCGTCGCCGCGACGCAGCATCACCTCGATGCACACCTCGCCCGTCGACGCGGGGGTGAACGTGACCGTCTCGTCGGGCGCCTGCCGGACGGCGCCGTCTGCCGCACCACCCGTCTCGGACCAGATGAAGCTGTCGTCCTCGACCGGATCGGGGTTCGTCCACGTGAAGGTCACCTGGTCGCCCTGCCGCGTGCCGGTGAGCTCGGTGACCTTGGGCACGGCGTCGGACACCGGGTCCTGCGGGTCGACCTCCTGTGCGGTGGCCTCGGGCTGGGGCTCGGTGCCGAGGTTCGCGACCAGGGCGTTCAGGCCGAAGATCCCGCCGACGACCACGACGACGGCTGCCACGGCGGCCAGAGTGATCCACAGTCCCCTGCGGCTGCGCTGCGGGTGGTCGGCCGCCTCGGCGACCGGGGCGGGTGCGGCGGCGGGCGCCGGCTCGATCCGGGGCGCCGTGACCGGCGCCTGCGGCTGCACGACCTGCGGCGGCCGCACGATGGTGCGGTCATCACGATCGGGCATCACAGGGGCGGTCGGCGGCGGAGTCGCACCCGGCGCGGTTCGCTCCGCCTCCCGGCGACGCTGCGTCTGCTCGACGGCCGGCTCGGGACGCGGCGGCATCTCGAAGCGCGGAGCGTCGGGCACCACGACCGACGGCCCCTTCGGCTGCGTCATCGCCGACGGGCGCGTCGCGCTCTGCATCCCCGGATCGATGCTGACGATCTCCCGTACACGGGTGAGACCGTCGCCGTCATCTTCCAGATCCTCCGCCGGCGGGTGATCGTCGACGATGTCGATCGGCGTCACCGAGTGCGAGAGCTCGATCTGCACCTTCTGCAGCGCGCGGGCGAAGGCGACGGCGCTCGGGAAGCGGTCGTCGGGGTTCTTCGCCATCGCGCGGTCGAGCAGGCGCTGCAGGCTGTCGGGCGAATCGGGGCGGGCCAGATTCGGCAGGGCGGCGCGTTCGATGCGCTCGATCAGGTCGGCGCTGGAGTTGCGCTCACCCGGCCGCTCGAACGGGGAGCGCCCGGCCAGCAGCGTGTACAGCGTGGCACCGAGCGCCCAGACGTCGGTACGAGGACCGCTCTGCGGCGGCTCGGCGAACGACTCCGGCGGCGACCACGGGATCGACATCCCGGAGGACTCGCCCGTCGCACCGGTCGTCGACGCGATCCCGAAGTCGGTCAGCGCCGGACGGTTGTACTCGGTGACGAGGATGTTCGCCGGCTTGATGTCGCGGTGCAGCACCCCGGCACGGTGGGCGGTCTCGACCGCTCCGGCCACCTGGATGCCGACCCGCAGCGCCTCGGCCACCGAGAACGGCTCCTTGCGGGAGCGGATCTGCAGGTTCGGCCGCGGGCAGTACTCCATCACCAGGTACGGACGGCCGTCGCCGGCGACGCCCGCCTGGTAGATCGTGACGATCGCCGGATGCGTCGACAGCATCGCCATGACGTTCGCCTCGTCGGCGAACTCCTGCGCCGCACCGCTGGAGATGCGGTCGGCGAGCAGCACCTTCACCGCGACGCGACGTCGCGGCATCTCCTGCTCGTACAGGAACACGTCGGCGAAGCCACCCGTGCCCAGCGGCTCCACATAGGTGAACCCGGGCAGCGCGGGCGGCGGCGAGGGGCGTCGGTTCACGGCAGGTCCTCGAACGCGACGGTCACCCCGTCGCCGAGGTCCACCACATCCCCGGACAGGACGAGAGTCTGCTCACCGGGGTGCAGGCGCATGGGGTCGGCGCCGGGACGCAGCAGCGTCGAGCCGTTCGTGGTGTGCAGATCGATGACCACGACCGTGTCACCCTCCGGACGGATCTCGAGGTGACTGCGCGAGATGTCCTGCTGCGGGCTGTCCACCGCGATCAGATGCGGCAGGTTCGCCCCGCTCGCGCGGGTGGAGCGCGGTCGGCGTCCGATGATGACCGTCCGGTCGAGGGCCACGACCTGTCCCGACGACACCCGGATGCGCCCCGTGGATGCCGGGGCCGCAGCGGCCACCGGGATGACCTCCGTCGGAGCCTCGGGCGCCGCGGGGGCGCTCTGCCGCAGACTGCGGAGTTCTTCGGCCGAGATCGTCGCCCCGTCGTGATCGCCGGTCGCGGGGCCGGCGTCGACGGCGGGCGTCTCCGGCTCCTCGCTCGGGCGGACCGCGGCGGCCTCGATCGGCGTGTGCACGGTCGCGCCCCAGAGGTGGTCGAACTCGTCGACGGGCGGAGCGAACGTCGACTCCCCCGGCACCAGCGTCGACTCGATCATGTCGGCGTCGGCGACCTCTGCCGCGGCTTCGGAATCGGCATCGGAGTCGGCATCCGGTGTCTCGTCGTCGGCGCTCGGGGGCACAGTGGGCAGATCGGATGCGGCGTCGGGCGTCGGCACCGATACCGCGGGCACGGCCCCGACCCCGGGAGGCGGCGGCAGCGGCACCGAGGTGCCGGCCACCGGAGCCGGAGGTGCAGGGACGACGGAGGGCACGGACGCCGGTGCGGACGCCGGATCGAGCACGGGCGCGGGGCCCGCGGCGACCGAGATCGCCTCGGCGTCAGCCGGCTCGATGTCGGCGCTCACGGCTGCCGCGAGGACGATGCCGCTCTGCACGGGAAGCGCGGATCCGGAGCCGCCCTCGTCGACCGTGATCTCCACCTTCGAGACCCCCGGAACGAAGCGCTCGCTCCACGTGGTGACGTCGGCGCCGGAGAACGTCTGCGCCTCGGCATCCGCGCCGGTGACCCGCACGGCGAGCGAGCCGCGCACGGCCACCCTGGCGTCGGTGCCCTCCAGCACGGCCGCGACGAACGGCGGCATGTCGGCGAACGAACCGCCCGCCTGCGTCGTGAGCACGTCGATGACCGTGGCGAGGCTCCGCTCGCGCGGCAGCCGATCCCACAGCGCGGCGACCGTCTCACCCGTCGCGTCGGGTGGCAGCGCCACCAGGGCGCCCGGAATCACGATCAGGTACCACTGTCCCGGTCGGTAGATCGTCTGCATCAGCGAACCCCTCCTGCTGCGGCTTCTCGTGGACGCGTGTCGGCGTCGACGTCGTCGGCTTGGAGCAGCGCCCCCCGGCGCGCCGCCACCGACACGGCATCGACGATGACCACGGTGATGTTGTCGCGACCGCCCGCCTGCACGGCCTCGTCGACCAGAATGTCGGCCGCCCGCTGCGGGTCGGGCTCGGCGGCCAGGATCTGCGTGATCCGCTCGTCGGAGACCTCGGTGGTCAGACCGTCGGAGCAGATGAGCATCCGATCGCCGAGTTCCGCCGGGAACAGCCAGTAGTCGGCGTCGCCGGTGCTGCTGGCGCCGATCGCCCGCGTGATGATGTTGCGGCGACGATCCGTGGCCGCCTCCGCGGCGGTGAGCTCACCCGATTCGATGAGTTCCTGCACGACCGAGTGGTCGACGCTGATCTGCTCGAGCTCGCCGTCGGCGAGGCGGTAGGTGCGCGAGTCGCCGATGTTCACGGTGAGCCAGTAGCCCATCCCCTCGACCGAGGCGACGACGACGCCGCTCAGCGTGGTGCCCGCCCGGCCGCTGCCGTCGGTGGACAGGGCCTCGACGGCCGACCGGGCCCGGGCCAGCGCCTCGAGCAGATCCTCCAGCTCGAGGTCGACCCGGCCGATGTAGCGCGCGAACTCGTCGATGACGGTCGCGCTCGCGCGCTCGCCCGCCTCGTGCCCGCCCATGCCGTCGGCGACGAGGAACAGCGGCGGGCTCGCCATGTACGAGTCCTCGTTGAGCGGGCGGCGCAGGCCCGAATGGGTCGCGGCGCCCGTGGCGACGATGAGCGGACGGGTCATGCGTATCCTCCGACCATGACGACGCGGTCGCCGATCTCGATCACGTCGCCGAGCTTGATCGGCACGCGCTGGCCTGCGGGGCAGGAGATGCGCTGGCCCTCGCGCACGAGGGTCAGCCCGTTGGTGGAGTGACGGTCGAGGATCCAGCCGCCCGAGGTCTCGGCCGCGGCCTCGAAATGCGTCTTCGACAGCGAGAGAGTCTCGTCACGCACGGGCACGACCACGACGCCCTCTTCCGGAGCGGGGTTGCGCCCGAACACCGTGCGACGCGAGACGGGGATGCGCGTCCCGTCGTCCCACGTGAACACCAGCCGGTGACCCGGGATGCTGATGCGGGTCTCTTCGAGGTCGTCGTCGGCCGTCACGGGTGCGGAGGCAGTCGGTGCTGCGGCGGCGGGTGCGGTCGGAAGGACAGGCGGTGCCGGCGGTGCTGCCTGCGTCACCGGCGCGGGCGGCACGGGCGGTGCCGCGGGTGCGGGGGGAATCGGAGGGGCGGCGACGGGCGCCGGCGGTGCGGGCGCAGCAGCGACCGGTGCGGGCGCAGCGCTCGCGACGGCAGGAGCTGCCGGAGCGACCGGGGCTGCCGGCGCAGGAACCTTCGCGGGTGATGGCGGCTGAGTGACACCGGGGACATAGGCGATCATGCCGGAGTCCTGCACCGGGGCCGTGTAGCTCCGGGCGACCGGCGCCGGAGCAGCGGGCGGGGTCGGCTCCGGGGCCTGCGCGGGTGCCGGTGCGGGATGCACCGCCGGAGCGAATCCCGGCATCGGAGCCGGAGGAAGGCGCTCGAACGACGGTGCCGGCAGGAGCGGTGGCGCCTCGGGCACCGGTGCCTCCTCGACGACGGGTACCGGTGCCGGCACCGTGGCATCGAGCATCAGCGACGACGCGACCTTGTCATGCCATCCCTGGAAGCGGCCCGAGCCGTCGAACAGCGGGCTGAAGTATCCGACGACGATGGCTCCGGCGAGGCCGAAGATGATGTTGCGGAGCAGCGTGCGTCCGAACCCGAGGGGCTCTCCGTCGGCGGCGGAGACCAGGCGCAGCCCCTTCGCCCGCATCCCGATCGAGCCCTTTCCCGCCTGCATGACGGTGTACACGATGAACCAGGCGAGCAGCACCAGGCTCACGACGGGGCCGCCGATGAGCAGCACGGTGATCGAGGCCTCGAGTCCGCCCGAGAGCATCGAGGCGAGCAGCAGGCCACCGCCGAGAAGGAGGCCGAGTCCGCCGGCGATCAGGGCGTCGATGACGTAGGCGACCGCGCGACGGGAGATCGGCGCGATCTGATCGAGCGCTGGCTGCGTCATGGGGTCTCACTCTCGGAGGACGAAGTCGTCGTGCTGTTCTTGATGGTGCCAGGTTCGCGGCGCACGCGCGCGGCGGCCGCTTCCTTCAGATTCTGCAGGCCGTTCGAGACCGCGGTACCGCCGACCAGGGACCGCACGCTCAGTCGCGCCTTGACGCGCTTCCAGAAGCCGGCCTCCTTGCCGAGTCCGCCGACGATCTCATCGACCTCGTGCCAGAACGACTCCACGTCCTGCGGGCTCGGCTCGGCGGGACCGAACACCTCGGCGTCGGCGCGTTCGGCCAGCGCGGTGACCTGCGGGACAGTCAGGGAAGACGCCACGACGGCGGCCTCTTCGATGCGGGTGCCGCCGGGGGCCAGACGCGCGCCGTAGTCGACGGCGCGGTCGGTCAGCTCGTCCCAGCCGCCGCTGATGCGGTCGGAGGTGCGGGCAGCGGCGCGACGGGAACGGCGCTTCGCGGCCTTCCAGGCGCCGATCACGATGAACGGCGAGGCGAGCACGGCGATCACCGCGAGCGAGATCCCGCCGATCAGCAGGATCGCGCCGATGATGCCGGCGAGGTTCAGGCTCTCATCCTCCGACTCGCGGTCGTCGGGCAGCGTCGGCGGCAGGTCGACCGGCTCCTGCGGCGGGGGCGGCGGCTGCAGCACCTGCGGCTTCGGGTCGACGCGGGGCTTGGTGTTCTGGTCGTTCGGGACCTGGTCCTCGGGCGGCGTCGGGTTGAACGTCATCCATCCGACGCCCTCGAAGTTGACCTCGACCCACGCGTGCACGTTGTCGCCGGTGGCGGTGAAGACCGCTTCTCCCGCCTGCTCGTCGTCGGGGTAGTACCCCATGACGACGCGGGCGGGGATGTCGAGCTGTCCGGCCAGCAGCGCCATCGCCACGGCGTACTGCTCATCGTCGCCGATCATCTGGTCGGCGCCGACGAGCGTCGAGATGCGCTCGGCGGTGTGGCCGGCACGCGACAGCACCTCTCCTTCGAGGCCGTGGCTGAAGAAGCCGCCCTCGGAGAGGAAGGTCTCGAGCGCCCGCACCTGCTCGATCGGCGTCTCGGCACCCGCCACGGTCTCGGCGGCCAGCGAGGTCAGCTCTTCCGGCACGTTGCTGGGCTTCGGCATCGACACCTTGCCGAACGCCACCTCGGCCAGCTGCTCGTCGTCGGGCTCGCTCGGCATCACCGCGTCGACCGCGTACTCGTCGCCCGCGTTCAGCTTCGGGGTGGCCACGGCCGTTCCGGTCACCGTGTTGACGAAGGTGCCGCGGCGCAGGTCCTCGGCGCGGTCGCCGTCGAACCGGATCTCCGACAGCTCTCCGGCCGTCGGCATCCAGACACCGCGGTACTCGTCGATCGCGAACTTCAGCGTGACGGGCACACCCTCTGCCTCCGGCGCCATGTTCGACCGCAGCGGAGCGAACGCGCTCGACGATGTCGGACCGCCGTCGGTGACGTTGTAGACCATGCCGTCGAACTGGTCCATCACGGCCGTGCGGATGCGGGCGCCCTTGGGCAGACCCTGCACGGTGAAGAGCGTCTCCTCGGCCTCATCGCGCACGTTCTTGCGGAAGGCCTGCAGCGGGCTCGGGTAATCGCGGATGTCGAACGGCGGGATGATGACGTCGCGGAACACGTGGCGCGGTTGTGCGGGGGTCGCGACCGCGGCCGTGGCCACGCCCGCCCCACCCGCGACGGCCAGCACGGCGACTCCGGCCAGCAGACGTCGGGTGCGCATGTGCGCCGCGCGGGACGGGTCGACCTCGCTCACCGAGACGGCCATGTTCTGCGGCGCCCAGAGCTGACGCAGTGCCAGCCAGGACATGCTCACCACGGCGAACACGAGCCCCTGCACGAGGGGGAAGGCCGGCTCGGGGGTGCCGAGCGCGATCACGAGCATGAGCAGCACGCCGGCCGGCAGCAGCGCCCACGCGACCTGCGACAGACGCAGTGCGAGCGAGGCGGTCAGCGTGGTCACCACGAGCGCCAGCAGGAACGGGACGATCAGGTGCCCGTCGGCCGCTGCCACGGGAGCGACCGTGGTGAGCATCTGCTTCCACGCGGTGACCGTGCCCAACGCCAGTTTCTGCAGCGTCTCGAGGGTGGGGATGAATCCGAGGATCGCGGTCTGCGGCAGCGCGAGCGCCGCGCCGAACACGAAGTACGCGGCGACGGTGAGTCCCGCGATGATCAGGATGCCCCAGCGACGCCACGTCGCGACGGCCGCGATCGCGAGGCCGAGCAGGATGCCGCCGATGACGGCGGGGAGGAAGGAGGGCCCGGCGAAGGTCGGCCAGAATCCGACCATCGACGTCACGACCAGGAGCGCGGTCGCCCCGAGGTCGAGGATCCAACGACGAGGGGCCAACGTGGCGGACGCGGTGGCGGGCGCGGTCATGCGAGCACCTTCTGCAGAGCGAGGGGGACCTGTTCGAGGGCACCGACCGTGACGACGTCGGCCTCGCCGATGCGCCGCAGCGTCGGTGCGGTCGCGGTCGTGTCGGTCACGATGGCGAGCACCTTGGCGCCGAAGGGCAGGCGCGAGCAGGCGAGGCGGAGGTCGTCGGAGGGCACGCGGGAGCCGCACACGAGCACGACCACGCTGGCGAGCGGCATGGTCGCCGAGACGATGCCGGCGAGGTCGGCGATGCCACCCTCCTTCGCCTTGCTGTTCTCGACGGCGGCGAGGGAGTCGAGCAGCTGCTTGCCGGTGCCGGCGGGCAGCTCACGGCCCTGCACGCGCACGTCGACGCGCTGCGAGTCGCGGAGGGCGCGAAGGCCGATCGAGCCCGCGGCCGAGATGCCGAGCTCGAAGTCGTCGGCCGTGGCGTAGTCGTTGAGGGAGCGGGACAGACCGATCACGAAGTGCGAGCGACGGGTCTCCTCGTACTGACGGACCATCATCGTGCCCGTCCGGGCGGTGGACTTCCAGTGCACGTGGCGCAGATCGTCGCCGGGCTGGTACTCCAGGAGCGCGTGGAAGGAGACGTCATCGCGGGAGAGGTCGGCGGCCGGAAGCCCCTCGAGGTCGCGCAGGTAGCCGAGCGACTGGCCGTCGAACAGCACGGTGCGCGGGTGCACGAACAGGTCGACCGGATCGTCACGGCGGTGCGCGCGCTCGAAGAGACCGAGCGGGTCGCCGCGGACGACGCTCACCGGGCCGACCTTGACCACGCCGCGCCGCTGGGTGGGGATGGCGAAGAGCTCCTCCGCCTCCTCCCCCGGTGCGAGCCGCTGGATGCCGAACTCGCCGCGGCCGGAGCCGACGGGGAGCACGACGCGCGAGGGCAGGATGGCCCTGCTGCCGCGGTTGGCCAGGGTGAGGGCGCCGACCGCGCGCTCCCCCACGACCACGCGGGTGCGGGCGAGGTCGAGCGAGACGTCGTAGGCGGTGCGGCCGATCAGGAACAGCGCGCACACGCCCACGGCGATCGCGATCACGACCGCGGCGATCGTGAACTCCGACCAGCCGGCGATCTGCCCGATCACCCAGAAGCCGACGGCGATGGCCATCAGCACCCAGGCCAGCGGGCGGATCGCCGCGGTGATCTTCCGGAGGCGCGTCAGCACGCGCGCGCCGATGACGGCCGCGATGTCACGCCATCCGGCGTCGCGTTCCGTCTGCGGCGGCGCCGCCTGAAGAGCCTCCGCGGTCATCAGGCCGCTGCTCGGGCCTGGGGTGCCGCAACGCCGTCGAGCACGCGGGCGATGACGGTGTCGCTGCTCGTGCCGGCGAACTCCGCCTCGGCGTCGAGCAGCAGACGGTGCTGCCACACCGGCCGCGCGAGGGCCTTGATGTCGTCGGGCAGCACGAAGTGCCGGCCCTGCGCCGCGGCCCACACCTTGGCGATGCGGATCATCGCGATCGCACCACGCACCGACACGCCCAGGCGGATCGCGCCGTCCTCACGGGTGGCCTCGGCAAGCTCCGCCACGTAGCGCAGCACGGCCGGCTCGACGTGCACGGTCGCAGCGAGGTCGGCCATGTCGGCGACGGCGCTTGTGGTGATGATCGCCGAGAGGCCGGCCGACGGGTTGCGGTCGGATGCTCCGGCGAGGATGCTCTCCGTGACCGCGAGGTCGGGGTACCCGATCGACGTCTTGATCAGGAAGCGGTCGAGCTGGGCCTCGGGGAGCTTGTACGTTCCCGCCTGCTCGATCGGGTTCTGCGTGGCGATGACGAGGAACGGGCGACCGGCCTCGTGCGTGACGCCGTCGACCGTGACCCGCGACTCCTCCATGACCTCGAGCAGCGCCGACTGCGTCTTCGGCGAGGCACGGTTGATCTCGTCGGCCAGCACGATCGACGCGAAGATCGGTCCCTTGTGGAACTCGAACCGGTGCGACTGCTGGTCGTAGATCGTCACACCCGTGACGTCCGACGGCAGCAGGTCTGGCGTGAACTGGATGCGCGCGCTGGTGCCCTGCACGGTCGCCGCGAGCGCCTTGGCGAGGCTCGTCTTGCCGGTGCCGGGCGCATCCTCGAGGAGCACGTGGCCCTCGGCGAGCATCGACGCCATCACGAGACCGACGATCTCCTTCTTGCCCTGCACCGCCTTGTCGATGTTCTCGACCAGTCGCTGGAAGGTGCCCTGGAACCAGGCGGCCTGCTCGGGGGTCATTGTCATGAGTGTGGGGTTCCTTGTCGTAGGGGAAATCGTGTGACGGGAGCGGTGGCCTATGGCCAGCTGGTGCCCTCGGACGCGCCGAGGCCCTGGATGTCGGCCTGCAGCGTCCTGCCCATGCCGCCGTGCCAGCAGGAGAGCTGGATCGTGCCGTTGGCCGGCACGGTGTACCGGTTGTAGGTCGAGACCTGCCCGTTGGCTGAGCGGTACGGCTGACCGTTGTCGAGGCAGCGGATCATGTACGTTCCCGCGGGTACGTTCGCCGTGTTCAGGTTCAGGTAGTAGCACGTGTCGGGACTGCAGTTGCGGGAGTCGACTCCCTGCGAGGCCCACCAACGCGGCTGCGGCTGCGCCTGCGCGGTGTTCCCCGCCGTGCCGCTCTCATCCGACCAGGTGCCCGTGGTGTCCCTCGCACGCGCCTTGATGGTGTGGTACTCGCTGTATGTGCCCACATCGACGTAGCCCGACGCCGCGACGCCCTGCCATCCGCCCCCGTCGATGCTGACCTGCACGGTGTCGATGCTGCGGCCGTTGCCCGAGCCGTTCGCGTTCCAGTTCAGGCGTACCTGGCTCGCGAGCGACTCCGCGCTCACGGCCGGAGGGGCCGGCTTTCCGTGCGGGTTGCCCTGTGCGGCATTCGAGACGGCGCCGGCGTAGCTCGACCCCGCGAAGTCCGTTGTGAGGAGGCGGGTGACGGCCCGTACCTCGACGGTGTAGTTGTGGCCGTTCGTGAGTCCGCCGATGGTCTTGTTGCCCGGCAAAGCGTTCCAGTTGCCGCCGTCGAGCCGATACTCGTAGAAGATCTCGCCGGAAGACGCGCCACCGCTCGACCCCGGACGGAAGTCGATGACGAGTGCGCGGTCGAGCTCCTGCGTGACTCGCAGGCTCGTCGGCGCGCCCGGTGCGATCACGCCGCGGCGGGGTGCCGACGGGGCGCTCATGTCGCCCCAGCCGGCCTTGTTGTAGGCCTGGATGCGGTAGGTGTACGCCGTCTCCGAGGTGTCGACGACGACCGCCTGGCTCGTCGCTTCGGGGCCGGGGGTGATGGTGCGCACGACCGCGCCGCCGCGCAGCACTTCGAGCCGGTAACCGCGGATCGCGTCGCCGTTCTTGTCCGGCGCCGCCCAGTTCACCTGCATCTGCGCCTGGTTGCCGACGGGCGAGAGCTCGACCGTCGTCGGGGGTGCCGGGGCCAGCGGCGGACCGGCCGGGATCTCGGAGGCCGACCAGCCGCTCCAGCTGGAGGGGTCGGGCGCCTTGTTGTGCGCCTGCACCTTCACCTGGTAGTCCGAGCCGTTCTCCAGCCCCTCCCACGTGATCGAGTTGCCCGTGACCTCTTTCTGCGTCACGCCGGAAGGCGGCGCGGGCGAGATCTCGAGCGTGTACCGGTCGACGGGAGAGCCCGGCGTGGTCGGAGTGGCCCACGACACCTGGAGCGACTTGTCGCCGAACTTCAGGGTCGGCGGGTTCGGGGTGTCCGGACGCGCGTCGGGGCGTGCCGGTGCCGACAGGGCAGACGGCTCGGACTCGCCGACGCGGTTGGTCGCGGTCACCTGGAACGTGTACTCGACGTTGTTGGTGAGGCCGTCGAGCGTGCAGGTGGTCGACTGGCACTCCTTGGTGTACGAGCTGCCACCGACCGACTTCACGGTGTACTTCGTGATCTCGGCGCCGTTGTTCGAGGGGGCCGAGAACGACACCACGACCGTGCGGTCCTGCACGCTCGCGATGACCGGGACGCCTGGCGCATCCGGCACATCCTGCACGGTGACGACGATCTGGCCGTTGACCTCGCGGTCGGCATCCTCGGTCGCATCCTGGATGCGGTAGCGCACGACGAGCGTTCCCACGAACGACTCGTTCGGCGTGACGGTGACCTCGCTGTCGGTGAACGTGACCTCGCCGGAGCCCGACTCCGCGACCGCGGTCACGATCTTCAGCGGCGTCTCGGGGAACGGGTTGTAGTCGTTCGCGAGAGCGGGCACGGTGATGGTCTTGCCCGCATCCGCCTCGGCGACCGTGTCGGTGTTCGCCGCCGGCATCGACCTTGTCGACGCCGTGACCAAGACCGCGACCGTGCCCTCGACCGGTTCGGTCGTGCCGTCGGAGACGCGGATCTTGAGCGTGACCGTGGTGCCCTTCTTGGCATTCGATGCGGCCTCGACGACGAGCCTGTCGTCACCGTCGATGCGGGCGGAGATGCCCTTCTCTTCGCCGCCGACGAGGGAGTAGTCGTGCTTGCCCTCGTCTTCGGGGTCGGGGTCGTCGGTGAGAGCGGCCAGGTCGAGCGAGGTCGCCGGCTCGCCGGGGGCGACGTTGACCTGCCCCTGGATGAAGGTGGGCTGCTGGTTCTCGGGCGGCAGCACGTTGATCGGGATGCTGAGCGTGGCCTTGCGCCCCTCGGGGTCGTCCGGCCCATCGCCGTCGGTCACCTCGAAGGTGAGGGAATCCGGTCCGAAGAAGCCCTTGGCCGAGGTGTAGACGAGGGTCTTCGCGTCCTTGAGCAGGTCGGAGCCGTCGGCGTGGTTCGCGCTGATCTTCGCCTTCTCGGTGATCACCACGTCACCACCGCCGGCGACGGTGACGTACTTCGACAGCGGAACCTCTTCGGTCTCGCCGCTGACGACCTCGAGCGGCTTCGTCGAGGTGAGCGTCGGGCGCAGGTCGGCGCGCGAGGGCACGAAGATGAACGCCGATGCCTGCAGGTCGTCGCGGTCGGTGAGCGTGTAGCGGATCAGCTGCAGCTCGTCGGTGACGGTGACGCGCACCTTGCCGTTCTCGAGCTGCGTGCCGCCCTCGCCGATCGCGACGGCGAGGCTGTCGGTGGTGCCGTCGGGGTCCTCGTCGTTGGCGAGGATGTCGAGGTCGGCGCTCAGGCCACCGTCCTTCAGATCCACCGGCTGCAGCCGGTCGTCGCGCGCGACCGGCGCGCGCAGCGGAACGTCTTCGTCGACGGTGATCTGCAGGGTCGCCGTCGCCTCGGCCCCGCGGGCGTCGACGGCGGTGTACTGCAGCGAGGTCTCGGTCGGGCCGTTCGGCGCCTGCACGAGCACCCGGTCGCCGGAGACACGGGCCTCCAAGCCCTCCGGGAGCTCGAGGCCGTCTTTGAGGAGCGAGACCTTGTCGCCCTCGGGGTCGGAGTCGTTCGCGAGGACGGGCACGGCGATCTCGCGGCCCGGTCGCACGACCACCGCATCCTTCACCGCATACGGGGGCTGGTTGATCTGCTCGGCCGGGGCGATGCCGACGCGGATGGTCGCGACGCCCTCTGCTCCGAGCCGATCGCGCACGCGGTACTTGAACACGTCGACACCGGATGCCCCGTCGGAGGCCTCGTAGGTGAAGTAGTTCGGACCGTTCGTGATGCGTCCCTTGCTGGGG
The DNA here is from genome assembly GCF_012030385.1 of Microbacterium sp. B19(2022). Taxonomy (NCBI): domain Bacteria; kingdom Bacillati; phylum Actinomycetota; class Actinomycetes; order Micrococcales; family Microbacteriaceae; genus Microbacterium; species Microbacterium sp. B19(2022). Next base: position 227,961 of record NZ_JAAUVO010000002.1, on the reverse strand, counting down.
CTCGATTCGATGCCGACCAGCTCGACGGAGTCGCCGTCGGTGTCGATGCCGTCGAGCGGCACCGCGATGTTCACCTCGGTGCCGGCGAGTGCGCGGGCGACGAGGTCCTGCGGACGGGGAGCTGCGTTGTTCTCCTCGTCGATGGGCAGGATCTGGATGGTGACGTAGCCGGCCGCCTTCTGCTGGCGCGAGTCGGAGACCTCGTACGTGAGGTACACGGTCTTGGCCTCAGGGCCCGCCTTGAAACGCACGGTGTCCTGCGAGACGAAGGCCTCGCCGTCTTCGGGGTCGACGAACGGCTCGATGAGCTCGGGCTCGACGTGCATGACGTCGTCGCTGGGGTGCGTGTCGTTGTCGAGCACCGGGATCGTCACGACATCGCCGACGCGGACGGTCGCCGTGTCGGGGTTGGCGATCGGCTGCAGGAGCTCGTCCGGGGCCGGGATCGGGATGACGACGACCTCGCCCTCGGCCGACTTGGACCCGTTCGAGATGCGGTACTTGACGCGCACCTGCTCTTCGAGGGCGCCCTGATCCGTGATCCGCAGCGTCTCGTGGTTGAGGACCGAGACCGAGATGCCGCTGCTCGGCTCCAGTGACACCGACTGCACGACGAGGATGCCGCCGGCGGGGTCGGTGTCGTTGTTGAGCACGCCCAGCAGCACGTCGCCGCCGGTGGGGAGAAGTGCCACGTCGCGGACGGCGATGGGCGGCAGATCGGTCTCCGACTCCGGCATCACGTCGACGCGGACGATGCCCTCGCCGTTCTTCGGACCGGTCGTCACCTGGTACTGCACGTAGTAGACGCCCGGCTTCTCGGCCATGAAGGAGAAGGTCTTGTTGGGCGTGTTCGGGACGATCGTCGCCCCGGGGGTGTCGAGTACCCGGCTCAGACGCAGCTGCTCGCGGGAGGTGCTGGTGTCGTTCGCGGTCGGGGCGACGGTGACCTGCTCGCCGGCGCGTGTGATCACGTGGTCGGCGTTGGTCTTGGGGTTCGTCGAGCCCTGCGGGCGCACGTCGAGGGCGATGGTCGCGGTGCCGAGCTTTCCGAAAGCGTCGGCGACGGTGACCTGCACGTCTTTGCGCCCCTGCAGGCTCGCGGTCGCCTTGTAGGTGATCTGACCGTCCTTGCTGAAGTCGACCTCGTCGCCGGGGGCGGCGAGCACCTCCTTCAGGTAGATGTCGTCGCCGTCGGGGTCGATCCAGTCCGGGAGGATGTTGTACGAGATCGTGCCGCCGGTCTCGACCGCGAGCGAGGTCTTCCGCTTCGACGTGGGGCCGGCGTTCTCGTTCCAGTCGTGCACCGCGAGGGTCACGACCGCGGTGTCCTTGCCCTTGCGTCCGTCATCGACCTCGTAGGTGAAGCTGGCGGTGCCGGAGGCCTTCTCGCCGACGGTGATCTGCAGCGAGCCGCCGTTGTTGATCGGCTGCACGGTCCCGATGGACGGCTGCGCTTCGGCGAGCGCCGCGACGAGCACATCGCCGTCGGGGTCGTTGTCGTTGTCGAGCACGGGGAGCAGCGTCGTGGCGCCGGGGCGCACGCCGTACGAGTCGTCTTCGGCGATGGGAGGCGTGTTCTCCTCGCTGCGCTCCGGGAGTGTGGTCTCGACCGTCTCCTCGGTCGAGTCCTCCTGGTTCTCCGTCTCGCCCTCGGGCGGCGTCAGGTCGTTCCAGTTGTCGACGCGCTGCAGGCTCTCGTTGGCCATCCAGGCGGCGCCGCCCACCGCGTCGTTGAGGATGATCACGTCGCGGTTGACGCGGAACGTCAGGCTGGCGGATTCCTCGGCGCCGTCGATCGGGGCGTTCACGTCGTTGCTGTCACCCGGGCACTCGCGGATGAAGGTCGCCGACCCCGCCCAGGCCCCGTACGTGCAGCCGCGGAGCCAGACCGGTGCCGCAGCCGTGCCCTCGCCGCCCGCGGAGGTCTGCTCCGGTTCGCTGCCGTCGAGCGGCACGCGCACGAGCGCGGTCGGGGTGGCAATCGCGACGGCGTCGGTCTCGGCCGAAGCCTGCTGCAGCACGGCATCCGCCGCGCCCTCGACCTCGGTGCGGAGGCCTCCCGGCGTCGTGACGACTCCGGCCGCCTCGTCGAACACGACAGGTGTGCGTCCGACGGCGGTGATGGTGGGGCGCACCGACAGGTCGAGCTCGCCGACCGACGAGGTCGACGTCTCTCCCGGAGCACCTTCGTTGTCGACGGGCACAGTGACGACCTCGCCGCGTTCGCCGGAGAGGGCGAAGACGGTGCCGTCTTGGGCCACCGTGACGTCGGAGTTCTCGCCGAGTTCGACGACCGGCTCGGCCGCCTCGATCTCGAAGGAGGCGATGCCCTTGACCGGCACGACCCAGAGGTCGCCGGACTTCTCGTCGAGGATGGCCGCGGTGTTCGCCCCCATCGCGACCTTGGCCGACGAGGGGATGATCGTGGAGTCGCCGAGCGAGACCCGGGCCGGATCGATCGCGGTCACGGTGGACGCGCTCTGGTCGACGACGAGCACGTTGGCCGCGGCCTGGAGGATGTCGTAGTTCTCGCTGGTGGTGCGCAGACCGCCGTCGAGGATCGTGGACTCGTTGTTGAAGTGGCCGACGAGCAGGCTCGACGTCTTGGTGATCCAGACGCCGCCGTCGTTCAGGTCGACCTTGGTGGTCGGGAACCCCTCATAGGTGAAGGCCATGGTCGTGATGGCGATGACGCCGACGGTGACGCCGGCGGCGGACGCCAGCGTCTTGGGTCGCGCGCGCATCCATGACAAGGCCTTCATGCCCGGTTCCCCCCCAGGGTCACACTCTCCGATTACTCATGCGCAGGCCCGACTGGTCGCTGAGCACTCGTACATCCTAACCGCGTCGCGGAATATCACTCGATGGGCAGATATCCCCATCACCCTCCGTTACGCGCGCCAGCATCCTGCCATGTGATCGTCGACCATCCCGGCCGATTGCATGAGGGCATACATGGTGGTCGGCCCGACGAAGCGGAACCCGCGTCGACGCAGCTCTTTACTCATCGCCGTCGACTCCGGCGTGACCGCCGGAACCTCAGCGAACGACGCCGGACGGGCGCCGGATGCCGCCGGTGCGAACGACCACATCAGCTCGTCGAGCTCGCCCTCCGCCATCGTGCGCACCAGGCGGGCGTTGCCGATCGTGGCCAGGATCTTGGCGCGGTTGCGGATGATGCCGGCATCCGCCATGAGCCGCTCGACATCGGCGTCATCGAACTCCGACACCGCCTCGGGCTCGAACCCGGCGAACACCTCTCGGAACCGCGGACGCTTGCGCAGGATCGTGATCCACGAAAGTCCGGCCTGGAAGCCCTCGAGCGCCATCTTCTCGAACAGGGCGCGGTCGCCGTGCAGGGGCACACCCCACTCCTCGTCGTGGTAGCGGCGGTACTCGACGTCGTCGCCCACCCAGGCGCAGCGGTCGCGGGCATCTGGGCCCGTGAGAAGAGAGGTCATCGTGTCAACGTATCGGCCCCCACCGACGTCAGTCGGCGAAGGTGGCCGCGTCGATCACGAACCGGTACCGCACGTCGGATGCGAGCACGCGCTCGTAGGCGGCGTTGATCTCGGAGGCCGGGATCACCTCGATCTCGGCGGCGAGACCGTGCTCGGCGCAGAAGTCGAGCATCTCCTGCGTCTCGCGGATGCCGCCGATGTTGCTGCCGGCGAGCGATCGCCGCCCGCCGATCAGTGACATGACCCCGACCGACAGCGGCTCGGCGGGCGCGCCGACGCAGACGAGCGCGCCCCCGACGTCGAGCAGGCTCAGGTACGAGCGCACATCGATCACGGCGCTCACGGTGTTGAGGATCACATCGAACGAGGAACGCAGCTCGCGGAAGGTGTCCCGGTCACTCGTGGCGCGATAGTGGTCGGCGCCGAGCCGCAGACCGTCGTCCTTCTTGTTCAGGGTCTGCGAGAGCACAGTCACCTCGGCGCCCAGTGCGTGCGCGATCTGCACACCCATGTGCCCGAGGCCGCCGAGGCCGACGACCGCGACGCGGGTGCCGGGACCGACGTTCCAGTGCCGCAGCGGCGAGTAGGTCGTGATGCCGGCGCACAGCAGGGGCGCGGCGACATCCAGCGGCAGGGCATCCGGGATGCGCAGGACGAACTTCTCGGTCACCACGACCTGCTCGGAGTAGCCGCCCTGCGTGACGGTGCCGTCGCGGTCCGTGCTGCCGTAGGTCTGCACCGCGCCCTCGGTGCAGTACTGCTCCTCGCCGCGCAGGCAGTTGCGGCACTCTCCGCACGAGTTCACCAGGCATCCGACGCCGACGCGATCGCCGACCGCGTGCCGGGTGACGGCATCGCCCACCGCGGCGACCGTCCCGGTGATCTCGTGCCCCGGAGCGAGCGGGTACCTCTGCGGACCCCAGTCGCCGCGCACGGTGTGGATGTCGGAGTGGCAGATGCCGGCGAACGCGATGTCGATCAGCACGTCGAGCGGGCCGAGCTCGCGCCGTTCGATGACGGTCTTCTCCAGCGGGGCGGCTTCGCGGGGTGCGGCGTAGGCATTGACGCGGGTCACGGGGACTCCTTCTTCTGAGGTTCGATCCACCCTACGCACCCGCTGCCGTCAAGGCCCCTGACGGTCGATGCGAACCGTCCGTACCCTCGACATCATGAGCATCCACACCGACCGGATCGAACAGTACCTCGCGCGCTATGCGGCATCCCTGACGGAGTTCGACGCCGAAGCCGCCGTCGAGCTGTGGTCGACCCCCGGCATGATCGCCGACGACCGGGTCTCCGGCGTCCTGGACACCCGGGAGGAGATGGTCGCGGGGCTGAAGCAGTCCTATCCCCTGTACCGGGAACTCGGCCTCGCCTCCGTCGGGCACGAGCTCCTCGACGCGAACGAGCTGTCGGATCGACTCGTGCTGGTGAAGGTGCGCTGGCTGTTCCGCGACGCCGAGGGCAAACTGCTGACCGACGCGACCAGCTACTACCTGCTGCGCGACGACGACACCGCGGGGCTGCAGGCGTGCGTCTGCGTCGAGACGGATTCCGCCGAGCACCTTCAGGCGCTGGCCGTCGAACGCGGTATCGACCTCACGAAGTGGTCCTCCTGACCGGCGCCCGGTCGACGGCCCGTCAGCGCTGCTTCTTCTTGAGCGCCTTCTCCTGGATCGGGGCCTTGCCGGTGGCGGCGAGGTCGGCGTAGTAGGCGCGGGCCTCGTCCTGACGCTGCTTCTCGATGCCGCTCGCGATCGGCGCCCGCACGTGCTCGGGCTCGTAGCCGAACGCGTTCACCAGGTCGAGGGCATGGGGGCGCAGCCGCGCGCACAGCCGGTCGATGTAGCTCGACACGGCGGCGGCGCGCTGGGTCGACAGGCGTCCGTTGATCAGGTGCCAGGCAAGGTGCTTCTCGATGAGCTGCAGACCGAACAGGTCGCGCAGCCACGTGAGCACCTTCTTGGTGTCGGCGTCGTCGATCTGGTGCACGGCGTCGGTGAACGCCTCCCACTGCAGCAGCTCTCCGTGCGCGCGGGCGGCTTCGATGAGCTCGGCCTGGTTCTCGTTGAACAGGCGGGCGCCGAGGGCCTTGTCCTTCGCGCCGGGGCGCAGGCGGGAGGCGATGTCGGCCACCATCTGCTGCACGCGTCCGGCGAGCAGATCGTGCTGCTGCTCCTCGCGCAGCCCCCGCTCGACCGAACGGCTCACCTGGCCGAAGTCGGAGACGGCCTGGCCCAGCTGACGGAGTCCGGCGCCGTGGAACAGCTTGCCCGCGGTCATCCCGACGGCGAACTTGGCGAGCGCGGCGGCATCCTTGCCCTGGAACTGCTTGGCGTAATCGGTCAGCAGACGCTTGCCGACCAGCTGCAGCAGGACGTTGTTGTCGCCCTCGAACGTGACGTAGATGTCGAGGTCGGCGCGCAGGCCCACCAGACGGTTCTCGAACATGAAGCCGGCACCGCCGGTGGCTTCGCGGGCCTCCTGCAGCGTGTCGAGAGCGTGCCAGGTCGACAGCGGCTTGAGAGCGGCGGCCAGCGTCTCGAGGTCTTCACGGTCGGCGGGCGTGTCGGTGCGACCCGAGAAGACGCCGTCGAACTTCTGCAGGAACTCGTCGTGCGCGAAGATCTGCGCGTACGTGGTCGCCAGGCGCGGCAGCAGACGGCGCTGGTGCTTGCCGTAGTCCATCAGCACGACCTCCTGCCCGTCCGCGCCGTCGAACTGGCGACGCTGGGTGGCGTAGGTGATCGCGATGTGCAGGCCGAGCGCGGAAGCCCAGGATGCCGCGCCGTCGAGCGACACGCGCCCCTGCACGAGCGTGCCGAGCATCGTGAAGAAGCGACGGCCGGGGCTGTCGATCGCGCTGGAGTACGTGCCGTCGACGGCCACATCGCCGTAGCGGTTGAGCAGGTTCGTGCGCGGGATGCGCACCTGGTCGAACGAGAGTCGTCCGTTGTCGATGCCGTTGAGGCCGCCCTTGAGACCGTCGTCCTCGCGGCCGATGCCGGGGAGGTCGACGCCGTCCTCGCCGCGCAGCGGCACATAGAAGCAGTGCACGCCGTGGTTCACGCCGTTGGTGATCAGCTGCGCGAAGACGGTCGCCGCGACACCGTGCAGCGCGGCGTTGCCGAGGTACTCCTTGGTGGCCGCCCGGAACGGGGTGTTGATGACGAACTCCTCGGTCGCCGCGTCGTAGGTCGCGGTCGTCCCGACGGCGGCGACATCCGAGCCGTGGCCGATCTCGGTCATCGCGAAGGCGCCGGGGATCGAGAGGTCCATGATCCCGGGGAGCCACTTCTCGTGGTGCTCCGCGGTGCCGAGCTGCAGCACGGCCGAACCGAAGAGCCCCCACTGCACGCCCGACTTGATCTGCAGGCTGGGGTCGGCGACCACGAGCTCCTCGAAGCCGGCGATGTTGGCGCCGTTGTTCTCCTCGCCGCCGAGCGACTTGGGGAACGCACGGTGCACGGCCTTGTTCTCGACCAGCAGGTGCAGCTGGCTGAGCACACGCTCGCGGTGCTCGTCTTTGCCGAGCTCGTCCTTGCGCCAGAACGCGGAGTCCTTGATCATCTCGCGCGCCTGGCGGCGCACGTCGCCCCAGGTGCCCATCAGGGCGTCGTTGACTCGGGCGACGTCGAGCTGCGGGGCGAGCGCGGTCGCGGGCGATTCATCGGGTGTCGTCGAAGGACGGACGGCAGCGTCGACCATGGCATTCCTCCAGGGAAGTAGGGGTGTCCCCATGGTAGGTCTGCGACAAACCCGGGCGAACTCCGCTGTGAGCATCCTCCAACCCCGTGCGGGCATATGCCGGCGTTCCGTTGTCGCCTCGCGACAGGGCGACCGCGACAAAGGCTCAACGAGTGCGGAGATGTTCCCGCAGTCCGGGGATCGCGAAGTCGACGCGACCGTGGCCCGCTGGTTGGATCAGGCCCGCAGCGATGAGCCGCGCGCGGTAGTTGCCGACCGTGTTCTTCTTATCACCGAGGCGACGGCCGATGTCTGCCGCGGTCGCAGGGATATCGTCTTCGGCCATCGCTCTGAGGAAGTCGAGGTCCTTCGGGGAGACAGGGGACAGTGCAGCCTCGATGACCACACGGGCATTTCTGCGGTGTGCGGCAGACAGCGCCAGGTCGACGTCCTCGGCGCCGAGCGGTCGATCCGTCGATTCGGCCACCTGCCACAGGTGATAACCGATCAGCTGGATCAGAAACGGATAGCCGCCCGTCGACTCCGCCGCAGCCCTGATCAGCACAGGATCGAGTGGCGTGTCCCAGACGGCGAAGATGTCTGCGAATGAGTTCTCGACTTCGTCGATGGCTGCAGCGTGCAGATCGATCCGATCCGCCCGCCGCAGGAAGGTCGCGACCCCCTCGTTGAGGAGATCGGACACCGCCGCGGGGAGGCCCGCGAAGAGGAGCGCGATCGGGAGACCATCGCGGATGTAATGCTGGACCGAGGCTGCGAGCTGAGCGAGTTCATCCCGGTCTGCCCCGTGGATCTCATCCAGGGTGATGACCAGCCCGGTTCCGTTCTCGTCGAGCTGTCGGAGAAGTTTCTCGCCGACCTGTCGCCATCCTGCTTGCTGTTCGGGAGGGAGCTGCGTCGTGATGGAGAAGCCTGCGGCGCCGATACCGGTGATCCGCCTTCCGGCCGGACCCTGCCCCTGTTCTTCTGCGGCGGCGCGCATCGCCTCGCCGATGCGACCCAGGAAGCCACGGGTCGCGGTCTCCGAGACGACCATCCAGCCGTGAGTGAGCGCCGCGTCCTCGGCTTCACCGAGCATGACGGTCTTGCCGATGCCTCGCGCGCCGGTGAAGATGGTCAGCAGCCCCGGCGCCCCGGAGCGGATGCGGAGCCCGTAGCGGAACTCATCGAGGATCCCGGCACGACCGATCAACTGCGGAGGCTCGGCTCCGGCTGTCGGGCGGAAGGGATTCACGCCGATCATCGCTGCCCTTCTGTGAACTCTTGTGTACCCAGTGTACTTAGGTGTTCTTGCCGCTCTCCCGACCGCACGCTATGGGTCTATGCCATTGGGCCGCGGCGGTCAGGCGGCGGCGATGACCGCCAGCACGCCCTCGCCGTAGGCCTCGCGCTTCTTGGCGCCGATGCCCGTGATGCCGTCGAGATCCTTGAGAGATGCCGGCCGATGCTCGGCGAGCGCACGCAGCGTTGCGTCGCCGAACACGATGTACGCGGGCACACCCTGCTCGCGAGCGGTCTCGGCCCGCCAGGCGCGCAGCGCCTCGAACAGCCCGCGGTCGCCGGCATCCAGCGCGTCGGCGGCACTCGCCTTGCGCGCCCGCGACGAAGAGGTCGGACGCCCGATCGTGTCTTTGCGCAGCGGCACCGCGGTCTCGCCGCGCAGCACTCCCGCCGCCTGCTCACCGGGGGCGAGGGTGCCGTAGTCGCCCTGGGCGACCAGGATACCGCGGGCCAGCAGCTGCCGCACGACGCTGCGCCAGTCCTGGTCGGAGAGGTCGTTGCCGATGCCGTACGTCGCGAGCTTGTCGTGCCCCTGCTGCCGGATGCGCTCGGTGGAGGCGCCGCGGAGGATGTCGATGAGGTGCCCGGCGCCGAACGACTGGTTGCGCTCGCGCTTGAGCCGAACGATCGTCGAGAGCAGCTTCTGCGCGGGTACGAGGCCGTCGAACGTCTCGGTGTCGTCGAGGCAGGTGTCGCAGTTGCCGCAGGGCTGCGACTCCTGGCCGAAGTACCCGAGCAGGTTCTGTCGTCGGCACTCGACCGTCTCGCACAGCGCGAGCATGGCGTCGAGGTGCTGCCCCATCCGCATCTTGAAGGTGCGGTCGCCGGGGCTCTGGTCGATGAGGCGGCGCTGTTGCACGACGTCGCCGAGTCCATACGCCATCCACGCCACCGCGGGCTCGCCGTCACGGCCGGCACGACCGGTCTCCTGGTAGTACCCCTCGACGGATTTCGGCAGGTCGATGTGCGCGACGAAGCGCACGTCGGGCTTGTCGATGCCCATGCCGAACGCGATGGTCGCGACCATGACCACGCTGTCTTCGCGGAGGAAGCGCGCCTGGTTGGCCGCCCGCACCTCGGCGGGAAGACCCGCGTGATACGGCAGCGCGTCGAGACCCTGCGCGGCGAGATAGGTCGCCGTCTGCTCGACCGACTTGCGGCTGAGCGCGTAGACGATGCCCGCGGGCTGCGCGCCGTCGTCGCTCGCCGGGGTCTGCGCCTTGATGAAGGCGACCAGCTGCTTGCGCGGGTCGACCTTGGGCACGATCCGGTACTGGATGTTCGGGCGGTCGAAGCTCGCGACGAAGTGCTTCGCGGTGTCGAGGCGCAGCCGCTCGGTGATCTCCTTGTGCGTCGCCGCGGTCGCGGTGGCTGTGAGCGCCATGCGCGGCACCCCGGGGAACCGCTCGCCCAGGTCGCCGAGGGTGAGGTAGTCGGGGCGGAAGTCGTGGCCCCACTGCGACACGCAGTGCGCCTCGTCGATCGCGATCACGCTGAGCGTTCCGCGCTGGAGGAGCGCCGTGGTCTGCGCGTTCGACAGACGCTCGGGGGCGACGTAGATGAGGTCGAGCTCGCCGGCGACGTAGGCCCGCTCGACCTCGCGACGCTCGTCGATCGCCTGCGTGGAGTTGAGGTAGGCCGCGTTGACGCCGTTGGCCCGCAGCGCGTCGACCTGGTCGTGCATGAGCGCGATGAGGGGGCTGATGACGAGCCCCGTGCCTTCACGCACGAGTGCGGGCACCTGGTAGGTGATGCTCTTTCCGCCGCCGGTGGGCATCAGGACGACGGCGTCGCCGCCCGAGATGACCTGCTCGACGATGTCGGCCTGGTCGCCGCGGAACTCGTCGTAGCCGAAGACCGTGTGCAGCGCCTCGCGCGCGGTCGGATAGCGGCTCGGGGTGGCGTGGCGCACGGCGGGCGCACGGCCGGCGGAGGGAGCCGGGGCCACCGGAGTGACCGGCCCCTGTCCCCAATCGAGCGGCGGCTCGTAGCCCGAGCCCTGCGGCTCCCAGTCCATGGGCTCCGGAGGAGCGGACGACTCCCATCCGTCGTCGTAGGGCTCGTCGGCGTACGGCAGATCCGCGTACGGGTCACGGGGAGTCTGCGGCATCCCTCCAGCGTAACGACCCCCGCCGACGCGGGCGGCGCCTCATCCACAGGAGCCCACCCCGCGCGGCGGGCGTAGGTTGGAGGCACCCCGTTCGAAGGAGCATCCGATGACCGACATCACCGTGACTCGCAACGACAAAGAGTCGCGCTACGAGATCCGCTCCGACGACGTGCTCGCGGGCTTCGCGGCTTTCGACCTGCGCCCCGGGAGCATCCGCTTCATCCACACCGAGGTCGACCCGGCGTTCCAGGGCCACGGGCTGGCGGGGAAGCTCGCAGCGGCAGCACTGGCGGATGCCACGGAGCGCGGTGAGGCGATCGTCCCGCTCTGCCCCTACATCGCCAAGTATCTCGAGACGCACGAGGTGCCGGGCGCCGAGATCCGCTGGCCGCAGACCCCCGCGGGACATGCCGGATCCGCGGGTGAGGACCCGACGGGCCGAGCGGAATGATCGGGCAGCGCCGCCTCATCCTCGAGCCGCGCGAAGTGCCGCTCGGCGGGGTACGCGGCATGAACGTGCTGCGGGCACTGCCGCACCGCAACCTGCCGACGATCGGCGCCTGGTGCTTCCTCGACCGGTTCGGGCCCGCCGACACGAAGATGCGGGTCGAGCCGCATCCGCACATCGGGCTGCAGACGGTGACCTGGCCGCTGGTCGGCGAGATCCGCCACCGCGACTCGCTCGGCAGCGACGCCGACCTGCGCCGCGGTCAGCTCAACCTGATGACGGCCGGGAACGGCATCTCGCACTCCGAGTACTCGATCGGCGAGGGTCCGGTGCCCCTCGACGCCCTGCAGTTCTGGGTCGTGCTGCCGGATTCCGCCCGCCACGGCGCGGCCGGGTTCGAGCGCCACACCGAGCTGCCCTCCGTCGCCCTCCCGGCTGACGATGGAGCGGATGCCGAGGCCACGGTCGTGCTCGGCGAGTTCGCGGGCGTGCGCTCGCCCGCCACGGTGCACACTCCGATCGTCGGTGCAGAGATCGTGCTCGCCCCCGGCTCCCGCGTGCGACTGCCGCTGCGCTCCGACTGGGAGCACGCCCTCATGCTCGTCGAGGGCGATGCCGTGGTGGCGGAGCATCCACTCGACCGGAATGGTCTGCTCTATCTGGGCGACTCCCGCGACGAGGTCGAGGTGGCCAGCCGCGATGGTGCACTGCTGTTCATGCTCGGCGGCGAGCCCTTCGAGGACGACATCGTGATGTGGTGGAACTTCGCCGGCCGCTCGCATGACGAGATCGTCGCCGCGCGCGAGGAGTGGGAGGCGGAGTCCGCGACGGGAGCGGCATCGCCCCGCTTCGGCGCGGTCGAGGGTCACGACGTGCGCATCCCGGCCCCGCCGCTCCCCGACGTACGGCTCATGCCGCGCAGCCGGAAGCTCTGAGTCCGATGTCGACGTCGAACACCTTCCCCGGCGCGCTCGCGCCGATGCCGGACGCCATGTCCGCCATGCTGATCTGGCCGAGCCCCGAGCCGGTCGCGCCCCCGCGATTCGTGGAGGGCTTCGCGCTCTTCGAGACCTTCGCGCGGGATGCCGGCGCGGACCCCGCCGCCCTCGCCGCCGACTTCGGCGCCCTCTGGGACTTCGTGGCCGCACATCCCGAACTCCTCGATGTTCCCGAGACGGCGGAGGCGGCGGAACGGTTCCTGGGCAACGCGATCGCTGTGGCGCATCCGGCGGCGAGGTGGCGCTTCACGAGCGAACCCGAGGTGGGCACCTCGACGATCTCGGTCCCGGTCGCCGGCCTGCTGAGGGGGATCATCGAGCACCCGGAGCAGCGCGAGCCGTTCCGGGAGATGCTCGCGTCCTGGCCGCAGGCCGACCGCGACGCTGAGGAGCTCGACGCCCTGCGGCGCGAAGAGGTCGACATCGACTTCGTCGTCGCCCCGGTGCCGTTCACGCGCCCGGCGCTCGCGATCCCGGAGTTCGTCGACGAGTCCGGCCGTGTCATCCGCTACGGATCCCGCTGGGCCGGTGGCTCGCCTCCGGAAGACGCCTACTCACGGGTGACCCATCCGGAACGGTTCGCCCCGGTGATAGGCGTCGTCGATGCCCTGGTCGACCACCTCGAGACCTGGTACGACGTCGATGTCGACCGACGGTCCGACGAGTCGGGGGCACGCATCTGGCACCTGCGCCCCACCACAGGGGCGCAGATCACCCTCACCGGGACGGCCGAATCCGTCTTCATCCAGTCCGGAGCCCTGACCCGGGAATACGCGCCCAGTTGCACCTGCGATGCCTGCGACGAGACCGCCGAGAGTGTCGCCGACCAGCTCGAGGAGACCCTGCTCGCGATCGCCGCCGGAGGACTGCGGGAGGTCTTCCCCGTCGGGCAGCGACGCTGGCTGCATACCGAGCTGCGCACCCCTGACGGGGGCGGACGGTCGGGCGGCGGCGAACCCGACCCGTCTTTCCCGGCTGAGGAGCTGGACGATGCCGAAGACCTCCTCGCGCGTCTCCCTGACGGCTGGTGGCCGGCCTGGACGCTGCGCACTCCCCGGCCCTGACCACCGGTCCTGACTCTGCCGCCCTGACTCAGCCGCGCTCCGGGGTGTGCACCCGCGCGAGGAAGCGGTCGGTGCGCGGCGACGGCCCCCGCGGGTCGAGGAGCGACACCACGACCGTCACGGCCGTGGCGAGCGGGATCGTCCAGGCGGCCGGCTGCGCGAGGTACGGCGCGGCGACGCCGACTCCCCCGACCGCCGCGTGCACGAGCAGCGAGAGACCCGCGGCCAATCCGCCCGACACCATCCCGGCCACCGCACCTCGAGCGGTGAGCCCGCGCCACCACACGCCGAGGAGCACCACCGGCGACAGCGTCGACGCCGCCACCACGAACACCACGCCGACGCTCGATCCGAGCCCCGCCGGCGCCGTGAGCAGCGCGATCACGAGCGGCACCAGGGCGCAGAGCACCGCCGACAGGCGGAACGAGCGCACCGAGCCCGAGAACACGTCCTGGCTGATCACCCCCGCGAGCGACACGACGAGTCCGGCCGAGGTCGCCAGGAACGCGGCGAACGCTCCGGCGACGATCAGCGCGGTCAGCAGCTCCCCGACCACCCCGGGGAAGACCCGCGAGGGCAGCAGCAGCACCACCGTGTCCGCCACACCCGGCACGGCGAGGTCGGGAGCGGCGATGCGGGCCAGCAGCCCCATCGTGCTCGACACCGCATAGAACGCGCTCACCATGCCGATCACGATCACGGTCGTGCGGCGGGCAGACACCCCGGTCGGGCTCGTGTAGAACCGCACCAGCACGTGCGGCAGGCCCATCGTGCCCAGCAGCAGTGCCAGCAGGAGGGAGGCCGTCTCGTACACGTCGAAGCCGGAGGGACCGGCCTCGACGGGGAACACGAGCGCCGGATCGAAGTCGTGCGGCCCCCCGCTCAGGGCGAAGGCGATGAAGACCACGGGCACCAGGAGCGCGGTGAGTTTGAGCCAGTACTGGAACGCCTGCACGTAGGTGATCGCCCGCATGCCGCCCGCCGCGACCGCCGCCGCCACGAGCACCGCGACGGTCACCGCGCCCACCCATTCGGGAAGGCCGGCCACGACGAGCAGGGTGAGCCCGGCGCCGTGCAGCTGCGGCACGATGTACAGCCAGCCGATGACGAGCACCGCGATGCTGGTCACCCGCCGTGCCGAGGTCGACTCGAGCCGGGCCTCGATGAAGTCGGGGATCGTGTACGCGCCGCTGCGCCGGAGCGGGGCGGCGACGAATGCGAGCACCAGCAGATAGCCCGCGGCATAGCCGATCGGGAACCAGAACCCGCGGGCGCCGTCGAGCAGCACGAGGCCCGACAGCCCGAGAAACGTGCCGGCCGACAGATACTCGCCGCTGATCGCCGACGCGTTCCACACCGGTCGCACCGTGCGCGAGGCGACGAAGAAGTCGCCCGTCGTGCGCGAGATGCGCAGTCCGTAGACGCCGATCAGCAGCGTCGCGACGATGACCAGCGCGACCCCGATGAGGTCGAGCACCGCGTTCATTCGCGGTCTCGCAGCGCCCGGTACCGGCGCTCGTTACGGGCGGCCGTGCGCACGTAGAGCACGGCGAAGACGACGATGATCGGGTAGAACGCGTACGCCTGCAGCAGCCACGACAGCGGCAGGCCCCACACCAGGATCCGCCCGATCTCAGGGATGAGCGCGATCGCCAGGGTCAGTGCGACGACCACGACCACGAACCCGGCGACGGTCCCCAGTGCGAGGCGGAGCTGGCTGCGCATCAGGGCCCGCGCGTAGACGGCATCCGCCTCATCCACGGGGGCACCGGGCAGTGCGATGCCGCGGGTCAGGGGCATCGGGCGCCGGTCGGGGAGGTCGGCGGTGACGCGGACCCGCTTCGGTTTCTCGGTCATCCCGCGCCCTCGCCGCGCACCAACGCCTCGCGCACGGCCGGCACCATCCTCCGACTCACCGGAAGTGAGAGCCCACCGATCGAGACGGCGGCCTCCGCGCCGGAGAGCCGAGCCTCGGTCACGGCGGAGATGCGCACGAGCGACGAGCGGTGGATGCGCACGAACCCGGCATCCGTCCACCGCGTCTCGAGCTCGGAGATCGGGATGCGCACCAGATGCCCCGCGCCGTCGCCGGTGTGCAGCCGGGAGTAGTCGCCCTGCGCCTGCACCCAGGTCACGTCGCTGCGGCGCACGAACCGCACCGCGGAGCCGACCGTGACCGGCAGCACCTCGTCGTCGCCGGATGCCGCGGTGTCGCCGCCGACCTCGACCACACGGTCGACCGCCTGACGCAGCCGCGCGGCCCGCACCGGCTTGAGCAGGTAGTCGGCGGCTCGCAGCTCGAACGCCTCCACCGCCTTGGCGTCGTCGGCCGTGACGAACACGACCGCCGGCGGCACGGCGAGAGTCAGCAGTGCCCGCGCGAGCTCGGTGCCGCTGAGCCCCGGCATGTGGATGTCGAGGAAGGCGATCCGCACCGCGCGCTCCGACATCAGCCGCAGCGCCTCGGCACCCGACGACGCCGTGAGGATCTCGCCGATGCGCGGATCGGTGCGCAACAGATGCACGAGCTCGTCCAGCGCGGGGCTCTCGTCGTCGGCGACGAGGACGTCGATCGGGGGTGCGCTGTTCGTGGGCATCGTCATCAGTCGGTGTCCGGATCGTGCTGCGGTTGAGATTTCGGGACCCGCATGCGCACCAGGGTACCCGCGCCGCTGTTGGTCTCGACCACCAGACCGCCGTCCGCGCCGTAGAGCTGGCGCAGCCGGGTGTCGACGTTGCGGAGGCCGACGTGCACGCCGTCGTCGCTCGCGGTGAGCGTGGCGCGCAGGGCTTCGGGGTCCATGCCCACGCCGTCATCCTCGACGGTGATCTCGGTGTGCGTGCCGTCGTCGCGCGAGACGATGCGGATCTCCCCGCCGCCCTCACCCGGTTCGAGTCCGTGGCGCACCGCGTTCTCGACGAGCGGCTGTACCGAGAGGAAGGGGATGACGGTCGCGAGGGTCTCCGGCGCGATCTGCAGGGTCACCCGCAGCCGATCCCCGAAGCGGGCGCGCTCCAGTTCGAGGTACGAGTGGATGCTGCCCAGCTCCTCGGCGAGCGTGGTGAACTCCCCCTGTCGCCGGAACGAGTAGCGCGTGAAATCGGCGAACTCGAGCACCAGCTCGCGGGCACGCTCGGGGTCGGTGAGGATGAACGACGCGATCGCCGTGAGGGCGTTGTAGATGAAGTGCGGGGAGATCTGCGCCCGCAGCGACCGCAGCTCCGCCTCGGCGAGCTGGGTCCGCGATGAGTCGAGCACCCCGAGCTCGACCTGCGCGGCGCACCAGTCGGCGACCTCTTCGGCGGCCCGCACGAGCGCCGCCCCGACGGGTGCCGCGAACGCGACGACGACGCCGCCCACGCGGCCGTCGACGCGGATCGGAGCCCCGACGGCCTCGAGGTCGTCGTCGCGTCCCGACGCGGGGAACACCTGTCGACGCCCGGAGGCCCTGACCTGCGCGGCGATGCGGATCGCCGCCGACTCCAGCCCGTCGGACGAGCCGTCGAACGAGACGGTGTCGTCGGCACTGACGATCGCCACCGCGGCACTGCCGAGCAGCACACGCAGGTGGCGTGCGGCTTTGACGACATCGGGTGCGGCGAGACCGGCGCGCAGGTGCGGAGCGGCCAGGCTCGCCTGGTGCAGCGCGGTGAGCGCCGCCTGCTCCGCATCGCTGCCGAGGTCGGCTGCCCCGCGCGCGAGACGCCGCGCGAACAGCAGCAGCAGCGTCAGGACGACGCCGCCGAGCACGCCGAGCACTGCGGCGAGAACGACGTCGGTCATGAGATCAGCCTACGGAGCCGTGCACGGCGCGTCAGCAGCAGCGGGCACCGGGGTTGCGGTCCTGGTCGTCCATCCGCTCCCGCCAGAACTGCCGCTCGGTCATCGGCTCCTCGTCGGGGTGCACGCGGCGCTGATGGGCGACATAGGTCGCGTAGGCGCTGTCGCCCATCAGGTTCGTCATGTACCAGCGGATGCCGCGGCCCACCCGGCCCACGGCGCCCAGTAGAGCGCGCAGGAGGGTGGTCGCGGCATCCGTCCGACTCATAGTGTCGGCCATCTCAGTGGGACGACGCCTTGCGCTCGTCGGCGAGGATCGGCTCCCACTGCTTCTCGAGCTCGCGCTCCGCGGTGCTGGGCAGGAACCCGGCCGGGGCGAAGCGGCGCGAGGCGACCGGCTCGTCTTCGGTGTTCTCGCCGCCGCCGTTGCGGATCGCCTTGACCGTGACGATCACGGCCATGACCATCACGATGATCGCGAGGGTGACGAAGATGATCGACAGGGTGCTCTGCACGGCCGTGTTGCGGATGACCGCGTCGAGCACCTCGGGCCCACCGAGCGCGGTGTCGCCGGAGTCGCGGGCGGCCACGTACTTGAAGTGGTTCGCCCAGTAGCCGATGGCGGGGACCGGGGAGAGGATCTTGTAGAACGACGCCGTGATGGTGACGACCGCGGTGAACGCCAGGGGCAGCGCGATGATCCACAGCCACTTGAAGTAGCTGCGGCCGCGCTTGGCGACGATGGCCAGCACCACGGCGAGCGCGATCGCGGCGAGCAGCTGGTTCGCGATGCCGAACAGCGGGAAGAAGGTGTTGATGCCGCCGAGCGGGTCGGTCACACCGAGGATGAGGATCGCTCCCCAGCCGGCCACCATGATCGCGGTGCAGATCCAGACGCCGGGGCGCCACGAGACGTCGCGGAACTTGGGGAACCAGGCGCCGATCGAGTCCTGCAGCATGAAGCGGGCGACGCGGGTGCCGGCATCCACCGCGGTGAGGATGAACAGCGCCTCGAACATGATCGCGAAGTGGTACCAGAACGCCATGAGCGCCTGACCGCCGAGGGCCTGCTGCATGATGTGCGCGAGTCCGAGCGCCAGGGTCGGGGCGCCACCGGTGCGGGACACGATCGACTCCTCGCCGACTGCCTCGGCCGTGCCGGTGAGCATCTCGGGCGTGAGGTTCACCCCCGACAAGCCCAACGAGTTGACGAAGGCGACGGCCCCTTCGACCGTTCCGCCCGTCGCCGAGGCCGGCGCGTTCATCGCGAAGTAGATGCCCTGGTCGATCGAGATCGCGGCGACGAGGGCCATGATCGCGACGAACGACTCCATGAGCATGCCGCCGTATCCGATGAAGCGCGTCTGGCGCTCCTTCTCGATGAGCTTCGGTGTGGTTCCGGACGCGATCAGCGCATGGAAGCCCGAGAGCGCACCGCAGGCGATCGTGACGAACAGGAACGGGAAGAGGGGACCGGCGAACACCGGACCCATGCCGTTCTCGCCGAAGATGCTGACCGCGGGAACCGTGATCTCGGGGCGGACCAGCACGATGGCGCCGGCGAGCATGACGATCACGCCGATCTTCATGAAGGTCGACAGGTAGTCGCGCGGAGCGAGCAGCAGCCAGACCGGGAGCACGGCGGCGATGAAGCCGTAGATGATGATGCCCCACGCGATGGTGGTGCGGTCGAGGTGGAAGATCGCCTGACCCCATTCGGTGCCCGCGACCCAGCCGCCGCCGATGATCGCGGCCATCAGCAGTGCGAAGCCGATGATCGAGACCTCGGTGACCTTGCCGGGGCGCAGGTAGCGCAGGTAGACGCCCATGAAGAGCGCGATCGGGATGGTCATCGCGACCGAGAAGACGCCCCACGGGCTCTCGCCGAGCGCGTTGACCACGACGAGGGCGAGGATCGCGACGATGATCAGCATGATCAGCAGCGAGGCGATGATCGCGGCGGTGCCACCGATCTTGCCGAGTTCCTGACGAGCCATCTGGCCGATCGTGCGGCCGCCGCGGCGCATCGAGAAGAAGAGGACCGTGTAGTCCTGCACAGCGCCGGCGAGCACGACGCCGACGATGATCCAGATCGTGCCGGGGAGGAAGCCCATCTGCGCCGCGAGCACGGGGCCGACGAGCGGCCCGGCGCCGGCGATGGCGGCGAAGTGGTGGCCGTAGAGCACGCGCCGGTCGGTGGGGACGTAGTCCTTGCCGTCCTGGCGGACCTCGGCGGGGGTGGCCCGTCGGTCGTCCGGGCGGGTGATGTACTTCTCGATCACCTTCGAGTAGAAGCGGTAGCCGATCAGATACGTGCAGACCGCGGCGAACACGAACCAGATCGCGTTGACGGTCTCGCCGCGGACGATCGCGAGCATGGTCCACGCGACGGCACCCAGCAGGGCGATCGCCGCCCAGAGGATGATCTTCGGCAGAGTCCAGCGGTTCGCCTTCTCGTGATGCTCCTCGCTGAGGGCGACGGGAGGGAGTTTCGGGTCGGTGACGGGTTCGATGCCCGGTGCGGTCATGGGAGTCTCCTCGGGATACGCGACGTTGCGTTCCCCCACGTTAGGAAAGCGCGTGGGCCGGATGCGGGGGAGGAAGCGGATGCTGCGACGAGCGGCGCAGATCACGCGATGAACGGATGCCCGTGCGCGCACACAGCGCCCCGCGGAAGGGAGACCGCGGGGCGCTGTGCTGTGGGGGCTACTCCGGTTTCGGCGTCTCCGGTGCCGGGGTCTCCGGTGCCGGGGTCTCCGGTGCCGGGGTCTCCGGTGCCGGGGTCGGTGCGGGAGTCTCCGGGGCCTCGCTCTCCGGCCCATCCGTCTCCGGCGCATTCGTCTCCGGGGCATCCGTCGGCGGGGCCTGCTTCGCCGGAGCGTCCGGCGTCGTCACCGTCACGACCGTGCGCACGTCCGAGTCTCCGTACTGGACGAGTCCGAGATAGCGGGCGCCGGCGGTCAGGCCGGTCCAGCTGAGGTCGTAACTCGTCTTCGCACCGCGGACGGCGGCGATCGGATTCGGCGTCGCGGTGAACGCGCCTTCGCCGCCGGGCTGCACGTTGGCGTAGGACATGTCCCACGTCATCGGCCCCGTCGTCGCGTACACGTTCGCCACCACCAGATAGGTGCCGGCGGTCGGTGCCGGAACCGTGACCTGCTCGTCCGCCGAGCCGGTCGCCGACTGCCAGTTCTCGTAGTACCGCAGGTCGTCCGGGCTCACCACGCGGTACACGGTGAGGTCGAGGTCGCTGCCGTCGTCGTCCGACGAGTCGAGGTCGAACCGGGAGAGCGTGGTGCCCTCCGGGACGTCCACGATCCAGGCGACGTCCTTGTTCGCGTCACCCGAGTTCTCGTCGCCCGAGTGGCCCTCGACCGGGTTGTCCGGGTCGCTGAGCAGCTCGTAGGCGGTGAGGCCCGAGAGGTTCAGGGCCAGGTCGCCGTCGAGGCCGGGGGTGATCTGCACGGACGCGCTGCCGTCGACGCCGGTGCCCGTGACCTCGGCCGGAGCATCCGCCGTGACCGGGAACACCGCGATCGGCGAACGTACCGAGTTCTTCGCGCTCTTCCAGGTGAGCGAACCGGTCGCCCACTCCTCGACCGGCGCGCTCTTGTTGTCGAACGTGACGGTGAAGGTCTTGGTCTGACCCGGCCTGTCGAACTTCAGCTGCTGCGGGGTGACCTTGACGTTCACGCCCGGGACGGAGGCCTTCGCGGTGAAGGTGCCCTTCTCGGTCGAGGTGACCGTGCGGGTGACGGTCTGCGCGCTGGCCAGCGAGCCGATCGAGATCGAGGCCTGGTTCAGGTCGCTGCCGTCGATGGGCTCGATCCCCGGGAAGTCCGACAGGCCCTTCCCGTCGAGGAACGCTGCCCAGTCCTTGACCCCGTTGAGGTACAGCAGACCGGGGTTCAGGTACCGCTTCGGGTCGACCTGACCGGCACCCTGCTCGAACGGGTCGGTGTTCTTCGAACCGTCGGGCAGCACGGTGTCGTAGGCGGTGGTCATCATCGCCGACCGGATCTCCGCCGGTGTCGCCTTCGGGTGCTCACCGAGGTACAGCGCTCCGAGACCCGCCACGTGCGGTGAGGCCATCGACGTGCCGGAGAGGATGCCGAAGGTCGGCTCCTCGTCGGGTCCGTTGTTCGTCGCCGCGAGGATCGCGACGCCGGGGGCCGCGACATCCGGCTTCAGCACATCGCTGCCGTCGGCCAGCATCGGTCCGCGGCTCGAGAAGCCCGCGATCTGCGGGGTGGGGGTGGTCACGCCCGTGGTGTTCTCGCCGACGAGGGTGATCGGACGGTCGACGCCGCCCTGCACGTAGGCGAGGACGGCGGCGCGGTGCACGGCGTTCAGGTGAACCGTCGGCACAGCGTGGAAGTCGTTGTCGAGCGAGTCCGCACCACCGGGCACGTTCACGAGGACCATGCCGATGCCCCCGGCATCCTTCACGACCTGCGACTTCTCGGCGCGCGCGTTGCCGCCGCGGTCGCAGACCACGATGTGTCCTGTGACCTTCGCGGGGTCGAGGGTGCCGGCGAGGCAGAGCTGCGGGTCGACGGCTCCGGCCGCGGCGGCATCCACCGCGGCGATCGACGGGCCGGTAACGGTCTCGCCGAACGGCACGCTCACCGATGCTCCGGCCTGCTCGAACCCGTCGAACTGCACGGTGCCCTCCCAGGTCGGGATGGTCGATGCGGCGACGGTCGTGTACCAGGGCGAAGCATGGTCGGCCGTGACCGGGTCGGGGCCGTCGTTGCCGGCGCTCGTCGCGACGAAGACGCCCGCGGCCGCGGCGTTGAAGAACGCCAGGTCCTCCGGCGACAACACGGTGCTCGCGGCCCCTCCGCCGATGGAGTAGTTGATCACGTCGACGCCGTCGGCGACCGCCTGATCGATCGCGGCGACGAGGTCGCTCAGCGCGCAGATGTCGTCGGTGGTGACGGTCGTGTCCGGTCCGACGTAGCAGGCCTTGTAGGCCGCGACCTTCGCACCGGGTGCAACGCCCGAGATCGTCCCGAAGTCGACGTCCTCGATGGCGGCATCGACCTTGAAGTTGCCCGCCGCGGTGCTCGCGGTGTGCGAGCCGTGGCCGTCGCCGTCACGCGGCGAGAGGTAGTCGTACTGGAAGTCGAAGCCGGCGGCCTCGGCCCCGGCATAGAAGTACTGTCCGCCGATGAGCTTAGAGGAGTAGTCCCTCGTGTCCCAGTCTTGGCCTTCGACCATGGCCGCCTGGAACTGCCCGCCGTCGGACTTGTCGAAGTACACGTTGGTGCCGTCGGTGTAGGGCTGGTTGCCCTTGTGCCGGCTCTGCTGCTTCTTCTGCTTCTTGATCTTCTTGCCCTCGAAGGAGGGGTGCTCGGGAGCGATACCGGTGTCGATCACGCCGACCACGACGCCCTCACCGGCCTTCTCGACGCCGCCGGTCTGCTGCCACACTCCGCCGCGGCCCTTGCGGTCGTCGCCGAGTCCGAGGAAGTCGGTGGACGTCTGCGCGTCGGGGTGCCGGACCTCATCGGGGTAGACACCCAGGACATCCTTCGACGCACGCAGCGCGTCGACCTGCTCACCGGAGAGGTCGGCACTGAAACCGTTGAGCGCGACCTGATAGGTGTTGTCGGGCGTGACGCCCACGTCGCCGATCAGGTCGGTCTGCTGCGTCTGCAGGTGCTCGACGTATCGCTGCGAGTCCTTCGACTGCGTCTCGAGCTGCTCGCCTTCGGCGGGCTTCGTGGCCTTCAGGCCCTTGACGTCGCCCTCATAGCTGGCGAGCGGGTCTGCCTTCATGACCACGATGTAATGCCCGGGCGTGCCGGCGACGGGGACGGGGTGCGTCCCCGTGGGCGTCGCCGCGTAACCGGTGGTTGCTGTCGATGCGATGAACAGAGTCGCCAGGGTGGTGGCTGCTGCCATCCGGAGGGGTGTTCGACCCATGTGGTGCTCCCGATGATCACGGTGCAACCTCGTTGCTGCACCGCGGCCAACATAGTCCCGCTGTTCGCCGCCGAAGAGAGAACTGGTCGATCGACCACCCGGCCTTCGCCGATCGACCAGGGTTATCCACGGCCTCCCTCCCGATAGGTCGACAGTAAGCTGGAGAGGTGGCCCGCACCCCCGTCCTGTCGACTCGAGTACTGCTCGTCTGCGCAGCGATCGGAGTGGCCACGGGCATCCTCGCCGGCATCGCCGGATGGGTGACTCCCGTGCTGCTGGCGAGCCCCCTCCTCTTCCTCTACGGGCTCGTGCTCGGCTCGCACGTGCTGCCGGGGATCATCGCCCAGGAGGTGCTGCGGCTCCCCCTCGTCGCCCTGATCACGCACGTGTTCGCGGCACTGATCGCGAGTGCCTTCAACCCGGCGTGGGCGCTGCGGTTCATCGGCACGGCCCTGCTGTTCGGCCTCATCCAGGAGGGCGTCGCCGCCCTCACCCGCTATCGCGCCTGGGGGCCGTGGCGCTTCTTCATCTCGGCCGCCGTGATCGGCGTCGTCGTCGCGGTCGTGGTGTTCTTCGCCGCGCATCTGTCGGTCATGCCGCCGTGGGCGCAGATCCTGTACCTCGCGATCTCGGTGCTCGGCCCGATCGCGTGGACCGCGGTGGGGCTCGCGATCGGCTCGGCACTGCGCAGGGCCGGGGTCGCTCGGCGCTGACTGCATCGGCGCCGGTCGCCTCGGTGCCGGTCGGTTCCGCTCGATGGCGGATCAGGTAAGGCTCAGCTAAGTTAGACGGGTACGATCCGTCGACCCGGGACTCCGCCGTGCGCCCATCCGCGCCCCTGCTGAGCGTGCGTGAGCTCTCTCTCACCCACGCCGATGCCGCGCACCCCTCGCCGCGCGACGTGACGTTCGACATCCACCCCGGAGAGGTCGTCCTGCTGCTCGGACCCTCCGGATCCGGCAAGTCGACCCTCACGCTCGCCCTCAACGGCCTGATCCCGCACGCGTTGCCGGCGACCATGCTCGGCACCGTCGAGGCCGGCGGAATCGACACCGCCGCCGCGCAGCCCGCCACTCTGAGCACGCACGTCGCGATGGTCTTCCAGGACCCGGATTCGCAGATCGTCACGGGCACCGTCTACGACGAGGTCGCGTTCGGGCCGGAGAATCTCCTGCTCGCACTCGACGTCGTACGGGGCCGCGTCGAAGCAGCACTGCGCCGGGTGGGACTGTGGGATCGGCGTGAGGAGAACCCGGATCACCTGTCCGGCGGCGGACGGCAGCGACTCGCGATCGCCTGCGCGCTCGCGATGGGCTCGCCCCTGATCGTGCTCGACGAGCCGACCGCCAACCTCGACCCGCAGGGCATCGACGACGTCTATGCCGCACTGGCCGATGTGGTCTCCGCCGGAGACCGCGCGATCCTCCTCGTCGAGCACAACCTCGACGCGGCGATGGATTTCGTCACGCGCACCATCGTGCTCGACCGCGATGGCAGAGTCGTGTTCGACGGGCCGGCGGGCGAGGTCATCCGCGCGCATGCCGACGAACTCGTCGGGATGGGCGTCTGGCTGCCGGCAGCGACGCTGGCCGCGCTCCGGCTGCGGGGTCAGGGCCTCTCGTTCGATCCGCTGCCGCTGACTCCGGATGAGCTCGCACACGCGCTAGAGCGGGAGGGCGTTTCGTCTCGCTCCGCTCGCTCGGCTGGCTCGGCTGGCTCGGCTGGCTCGACGACCGACGAGGGCAGCGACGCGAAACGCGCAGACGCCAGCCGGCCCGAGCCGGTCATCCGCGCCCGCGGGCTGACCGTGCGCCGCCGACGGACCGAGATCCTGCACGGGATCGACCTCGACCTCGAGCCGGGAAGCCTCACCGCCATCGTCGGCGCGAACGGTGCCGGCAAGACGACGCTGATCCAGGCTCTCGCGGGTGTCGTGCCGCCCCCGCGGGGTCAGGTGTCGGTCGACGGCATCGATCCCGGTACTGCTTCCCCCCGCGACCTCGCCGCGCGCATCGGTTTCGTGTTCCAGAACCCCGAGCACCAGTTCATCGCGCACACCGTCTTCGACGAGCTGGCGCACGGGCTGCGGCTGCGGCATGTGCCGGATGCGGAAATCACCGCCCGCGTCGCGGAGATGCTCGCGCGGTTCGGACTCGAGCACAAGGCCGACGTGCACCCGTTCCTCCTGTCGGGTGGCGAGAAGCGACGCCTCTCTGTGGGAACGGCTCTGATCACACGACCGCGCGTCCTCGCGCTGGACGAGCCGACGTTCGGGCAGGACCGCGCGCGGGCCGCCGAGCTTCTCGATATCCTGCAGAATCTCCGCGCCGAAGGCACGACGATCGTGATCGTCACACACGACCTGCAGCTCGTCGCGGAGCACAGCACGCACGTCGTGATCCTCGCCGACGGGCGGGTGCGGGCGGCGGGTGCCACCGCAGCGCTGTTCCGTGAGCCGCAGCTGTTCGCCGACGCCGGGCTCCGCATGCCCGCGCTGCAGCGTGTGCTGGCATCCGCGGGACTCGAGGTGACCCGGTGAGCGCCGACGTCACGGGCAGCGCCACCCGCAGCACTCCCACCGCAGGAGATCGCGCTTTCGACCCGTACGCCCGGATGACGGCGACCTCGCCCCGGCAGTTCCTGTATGCCCTGAATCCGCTCGCCAAGGTCGCGGGGTTCGCCCCGGCGATGGTGCTACTCGTGTTCGTCCGGGATCTCGCCACCCCGGCCGCGTTCCTGGTGCTCGCGTACGCGCTGATCCTGGTCGGCGCCCGCCTCACCCGACGTCTGCTCGCTCTGCTGTTGCTCGGACTCCCGGCCGGCATGCTCCTGGTCGCGGTCGGGTTCTCGCTGTGGGTGGATGCCGGACTCGTCGACGGCAGCACACCACTGGTGCAGGTCGGCGACTGGACGCTGTACAGCGGTGCTCTGGTGATCGGCGCGGCGACGGCGCTCCGACTCGGCTCCATCATGGCGCTCGCCCTCGTCGGCGGGCTCACCACCAGCGGCCCCGACCTCGTGCGGGCGAGCGTGCAGCAGCTGCGGGTGCCCTACCGCGTCGGCTACACGGCGCTCGCGGCATTCCGGTTCGTGCCGAGGTTCGGACATGAGCTGGCCGTGATCCGCGCCGCGCACCGGGTGCGCGGGTACCACGGTGGGCGCGGACCGTTCGCCCGTATCGCGCGCGGCTGGGGCTACATCGTGCCGCTCCTCGCCGGCGCCATCCGCCATGCCGAGCGCGTCGCCCTCGCGATGGACTCCCGAGCCTTCGGCGCACATTCCACCCGCACCGAGCGGCATCTCGTGCCGTTCCGCCCGCGGGACACGGTCTTCACCCTCACGACACTGCTGGCGTCCGCCGCCATCTTCGTCGCCTTCTTCCCCTGGCAGCTTCCCTGAAAGGCGCCCCATGGCATACAGCAAGATGGTCAAACCCGAGACGACCGAGCTCATCCATCTGACGGTGCTGCGCTCGGAGCGTCTCTCGGCGCACTGGATCCGCGTGACGCTCGGCGGCGGCGAGATCGAGAAGTTCCGCCCGATGGGCTTCGACCAGTGGTTCCGACTGTTCCTGCCGATCGGCGGCGACGCCGGCCTCGAGCGGGTGCCCGCCAAGGCGAACAAGATGTTCGGGTATCTGAAATTCCTGCGCATCCCCGACGGCGAACGGCCCGTGATGCGCAACTACACCGTGCGCGCCTATCGTGCGGCGACGGCGACGGCCGGCGCCGAGATCGACGTGGACTTCGTGCTGCACGGTTCGGCGGCCGACGGCACGGCCGGTCCGGCGTCGCGCTGGGCGGAGACCTGCCAGCCGGGCGAGCACGTGCTGATCATCGACGAGGGGCTCACCTTCAACCCGCAGCGCGGCACGGACCGCGTGGTGCTGGTCGGCGACGAGACGGCGCTGCCGGCGATCGCCTCGATCAGTGCGTCGCTGCCCGCGGATGCCACCGGCACCGCGATCGTCGAGGTGCCGACCGAGGAGGATGCCCTGGAGTTCCCGCATCCGTCCGGTCTCGAGGTCGTCTGGATCGTGCGGCCTCACGATGTCGCCCCCGGTGCGCTGGCGCTGCAGGCGCTAGGGCGCACCGCGCTGCCGGATGCCCCGTTCCACGCGTATGCGGCCGGCGAGCAGGCGCTCGCCTCCGGCGCTCGCAAGCACCTGGTGGGCGAGCGCAGTGTCGACAAGAACGCGGTCAGCTTCTGCGGGTATTGGAAGATCGGCGCAGCCTCACCCGCGTCGAAGGCCGCTCGCGAGGCGGCAGCGGAGCCGCTGGTATGAGCGGGGTGGATGCTGCTGCTCGTCGGTCGGGCCCCGGTCGGCGGTTCCGGTTTCCCACCGCGATCCTGCTGACCTGTGCCGCCCTCGGTGTCGCCGGAGCGGTGCTGCTCGCGCCGATGAACTGGCTCTCGACGCTGCTGACCGGCCCGCTGCCCTTCGTCGGCATGGCGCTCGCCGGGCTGTGGCTGCTGCCGTCGGTGATCGCGCTGCGGCTGCTGCGGCGTCCGCTCGTCGGACTGCTCGTGGCTCTGATCGCCGGTCTCGTGCTCGTGCCCTTCTCGGGCTACGGGTTCGGCAGCGTGCTGACCAACCTCTGGTGGGCGGCGTTCACCGAGCTGCCGTTCCTGTTCGTGCTCTGGCGCTACTGGGGCACCTGGATGCACTACGTCGGCGCCGTCGCGGTGGGGATCGTCTACCCGATCTCGGCGTGGGCATGGTTCGATCTCGGCTCGATGACCCTCTTCGCGCAGGTCGCGTTCTTCGCGGTGACGATGGCAAGCTGCGTGGGCGGAACAGCCCTCGGTATCGTCATCGCCGACCGGCTCCGGAAGGCCGGCGTCGGAGGGCGCCGTTCGCAGCGCTCCTGAGGTGATGCCGGCCGAGGCCGGTGCCGGTGCCGGTGCCCCATCCGCGCAGGCGTGTCTCATGCGGCGATGTCGAAGCGGGCGCGTCCGCCGAGTCGTGGGGTGCGGGTGGGGTCGACATGCGGGGGTGGAAGAAACCACACGCGTCCCCCGATTCCGTGCCCCTGCCCGCGCCCTTCGATGCGGATGGCCCATCCGTTGTCGTGGATGCGGTGGTGGCAGGTCTCACACAGCAACACCCCGTTACTGAGGTCGGTGGGTCCGTGGTCGCGTTTCCACCAGCGGATGTGGTGCGCTTTGGTCATCTCCGGTGGGAGCCCGCACATCGCACACCCGCCATCGCGTTCCACGAGGGCGAGGCGCTGTGCGCGGGTGAACAGGCGTTTCTCCCGCCCCCAGTCCAACACTTCGCTGTCCGTTCCGAGGACGCAGGGGATGATCCCACCGCCGGCGGCCATCCGCCGTGCCGCTCCGATACCGACCGGCTGATCCAGACCATCCACGGTCGCCGACCCGGTGCCGGATTCGAGGTCTTCGACACGCATCCGGACGATCACGGTTGCCCCGGCGACCGGGACCCGCTTCTCACAGCCGAGGACGTGCGCGCAGAACACCGCGAGCGCATCGGCCTGGATCATCGGGACCGTGCGCCGGTCCGCATCCGGGGCGTCAGGGTCGGGGGCGTCGTTCCGGGCGGCGAACGCGGCGGTCACGAACCCGCGGATCGCGGCAATGATCGGGGCGGCGGTCTCGGCATCCAGGCGCGCGTTCAGGTGCAGCATCCCGCCACGCTCGAACATCGTCAACGCCCTCTTCCCCCGCCGCTCCTCTTCTTTCGGCTCGACACCGTCAGGGTCCAACCACGCCTCCACCCGCACCACGAGCCGGCGGACATGGTCCAGCGCCAACCCGACCGCGGCCTCGGTCAGCAGGCGTTCCGCCTCCGCGACCCGCTCCACCCCGGCAACCCGGCACCGGTCCAGCATTCCGATGATCATCGCCGCCGCCTGCGCGCCCAGCACGCCCGCGCGCAGCGCTTCCCGCACCACCGGATACCGTGCCGGCAACCGCGCCCCCAACAAGTCCGCACGCGGCGCTGTCGCCTCGCCGACCTTCACCAACCGGGCCGCATCGCCCGTGGAAACCCCCGTGGCCGCGGCGATCAACGCCGCCGCCGTGCGGAACCCCTGCTGCTTCGCCAGGCTCTCCGACCCCAACTCCGGCCGCGACTCGTAGGCGAGGCGCGCGGCGACCTCAACATGCATCGCATCCACCCGCCGCTGCAGCGCACCCATCGCGTCACTGACCGCGATCAACTGCGCCCGGGACAGATCCCCCGCCTCACCCGCACCCGCCCACGCCTCGCCGAGGGCACTCATCGCCTCGCGCAACCCGGTCAAAGTGGACATGCTTCATTCTAACCGACCAACACACTAACTTCGCAGCTTTGTTCGCATCGGATGCCAGAATTCTGCCGAATCCCGCTACAGTACGCTCGCGACCTCTCCTCCACAGGACTCGCCAGCTTCGAAGCTATCCACGAACGCCACAACAGGCACAACAGGCACAACAGGTCATCACAGAACCCCCGATAACCTCGCTACTTCACGCTCCCCTGCGTCAGCCCACCGACGAGCCACTTCTGCAGGAAGAGCGCCAGCAGATAGATGGGGATCAACCCCGACAGACTCGCGGCCGCCATCTGACCGAACATCACCTCGCGGCCACCCTGCATCAGGGCTATGCCGACCGGGAGCGTCTGCGAATCGACGCTCTGCGTGAGCAGCAGCGGGATCAGGAAGTCGTTGTACGCGAGGATGAACACGATGATCGAGACCGCGACGATGCCCGGCGCGGTGAGCGGCAGGATCACCGACCAGAGCGTGCGGAGCGGTCCGCATCCGTCGATCTGCGCGGCCTCGTCGATCTCGAACGGGATCGCACGGAAGAAACCGTCCAGCAGCCAGACGGCGACCGGCGTGAGCAGCAGCCCCTCGACGATCCCGAGCCCGAGAACCGAGTCCATCAACCCCGCCGTGCGCACCAGCACGAAGAGCGGGATGATCGCGACGACCGGCGGGGCGACGTAGGCGGAGACGATCAGTCCGAGCGTCTGCTTTCCGCCGGCGCGCAGCCGGGCCATCGCATAGTTCGCGGGGATCGACACGAGGAGCGACACCAGCACGGCGATGATCGCCGCACCGAACGAATTGCGCAGGTACGTGAGGATCGGCCAGTTCTCGAACGCCGCAGTCCAGTTCTCGAACGCGAGACGCGAGGGGAGGATGCGCGTCGACAGGATGTCGTCCGGACTCTTGAACGACATGCCGACCATGTACAGCACGGGAAGGAGCGCGAGCGTGATCGCGACGGCGATCACGACCCACTTCACCGCCGTGACCAGTGCAGACGGACGCCCGGGGCGCGACGTGCTCGACGTGCGCACCTTCGAGCGCCCTCGGCGGCGGGCGGAGGGAACGATGAGCGTCTCGGTCGCGCTCTCCTCGAGGCGATCGGATGCGCGGAGCATGAGCGACATGATCAACTCTCCTTGTGCAGGCGCTGCCGCACGGCGTTGAGCGGCAGGATGACGATGGTGACCAGGACGAGGAAGGCGATGGTCTGTGCGGCCGCCGCCCCCACATCGAAGGTCTGCAGACCGGTGCGGTAGATCTCGTAGCTGCTGACGGTGGTGTCGAACCCCGGCCCGCCGCTGGTCATGATGAACACGAGGTCGAAGACCTTGAACGAGACGACGAGCTTCAGCAGGAGCACCGTGATCAGGCTCGGCAGCACCAGCGGGAGGGTGATGCGCCAGAAGGTCTGCCACACGCCGGCGCCGTCGACCTGAGAGGCCTCGTACACCTCGGTGGGCAGCGTCTGCAGTGCGGCGAACACCAGCAGGACGCAGAACGGCGTCCACTGCCAGGCGTCGACCGTGATCACCGAGATCATCGCGGCGGGACTCGACCCGAGGAACAGGAACGGCTCGGAGCCCGGATCGAGCGATTGCCCGATGTTGTTGAGCAGCCCGCCCGTGGGGGCGAGCATGAGCTTCCAGATGACCCCGGCCATGACCGGCGGTGTCATCAGCGGGAGCAGGAGGAGCACGCGGATGATGCGCCCGCCCTTGACGGCCGCATCGAGCGAGAGCGCGACGGCCAGCCCGGCGATCAGCGCGATGAGCGCCGACGGGATGGCGAAGAGGAGCGACCTGCCGAGGGACGGGAGGGTGACCCCGTCCCCCAGCAGCGCCGCGAAGTTGTCGAACCCGACCCATTCCGAGAACGGTCGTCCCAGCGACGACTCCGAGAAGGAGGCGGCGATGATGTAGCCGAGCGGGTAGATCGCGATGATCACGATCGCGATGACGGCGGGGGCGAGCAGGGCGCGCCCCGTCCACGACGCACGTCGGGAGACGCGTCGGTGGGTGACGGGCTGCGACATGAGCGGTCCTTTCGGGTTCGACGAGGAGATCAGTCGGCCAGGGACTGCCAGGAGTCCCAGGTCTGCTGCATCGCCTGTTCGGCGGTCAGGCTCCCCTGGAGCATGAGCGCGAGGTTGTCGCTCAGCGACTGGATCATCTCCGGTGCCTGCGGCGACGTGGGCCACGACTGCGCGTTCGGCAGCACCTGCGCGGCGACCGCCGACACCTCGGGAGCGAACTCGACGTATTCGGGGCTCTCCAGCGTCGAGGTGCGAGTGGGATCGACTCCGGAGCCGGTGGTCGTGATCAGCTTCTCGTTCGTCTCCTTCGACGAGGCGAAGGCCACGAAGTCCTTAGCCAGGTCTTCGTCGCTCGCGGTGGGGCTGATCCCCATCGCCCACCCGGCGTTCAGCGCTCCGGAGATCTTGCCTTCCGGCCCGATCGGCAGCGGCGCGACACCCCAGCCGTCGACGATCTTGGACTGCTCGGGATCCTGCGCGAAGACGCCGAGGTCGGTCCAGAACTCGATCATGCCGACGGACCCCGAGAGGAACTGCGGCAGCGCCTGCTCGAACCCGATCTCCAGCGGGCTCGGCAGGGCCGAGGGGGCGGCGTCGAGCATCGACTGGGCTGCCGCGACCGCGTATTCGGTGTCGAGCTGGGGCATCTGCGGGTCGATCGGATCGGGTGACATCGTGGCGAGCCGGTTGAAGAAGGTCGATCCGATGTTGAACGCGCTCTTCGAGCCGAGCAGGGCGTTGCCGTACACGCCGTCCGCCTTCTCGGCATCGGTGATCTTCTTCGAGACCGCGACGTACTCGTCCCAGGTCGTGGGCACCTCGACGCCGTTCCGCTCGAAGATCGCCTTGTTGTAGAAGAGCACGTGCGTGTCGCCGTCGATCGGTAGACCGTAGGTGCCTCCCTCGTACTGCGAATACGGACCGAAGATCGCCTCGATGAAGTCGGACGAGTCGATGTCTTCGTCGGACTCGACCCAGTCGGTGATGTCGGCGAGCGCGCCGGCGTCGGCGAGCGCGCCGACCGACGTGTACCAGTACTGGATGACGTCGTAGTTGTTGGTTCCGGACTGTGCGTCGAGGACCGCCTTGGTCTGGATCTGGTCGTAGGGCACGACCTCGACTTCGACCTCGACACCGGTCTCGGCTTCGAAGTCGGCCTCGAGGATCTTGCCGGCCCCCTCCTGCGGGGCGGCGATCAGGACCTTGAGGGTCTTGTCACCACCGTCGCCGGAGGATCCGCCGGCGTCGCCGGAGCAGCCCGCGAGCACGAGGCCTGCGACGGAAGCCAGGGCGATGACGGGCAGGGAGCGACGCGCATAGCGCGCGAGGGATGAGGAGCGTCGTTGCACACTCATGGTGCTGTCCTTTCGATGTTCTTCTTCGGGTGAGGGGGTGAAGCGGTCAGGATGCGGATTCGGGGTCCGGCGTCCAGGGGCGATCGACCTTGTCGCCATCGACCCAGGGGGTCTTCACGAAGACAGCTCGGAACGTCTCGTCGAACGGGTTGCGCACGAAATGCTCCTCGTGCGGTTCGGCGCGGAGCACGTCACCGACCGAGACGACCTTGCAGGTGTCGCGATCGAGCCAGATCTCGGCGCGTCCTTCCAGCACCACGAACGACTCGGTGTGGTGCTCGTGCAGGTGATTGCCGAACTCGTCGCCCGGCCGCAGCACGACCACGCCGAACGCGGCGTCGTCGCTCTGGGCGAGGTAACCCGGCCCCCAGTCGCCGAACCGGAGTGCGGCGTCGGCGGCCCGGAGCACGTCGGCACTCATGCGAGCACCCGCGTCTCGGTGGCCTCGCGGAACAGCTCGTACGCGTCGGCGGGAGCGGCGTCGTCGTGGACGACCGCCCGCACCGCACGCATCATCGCCGCAGGATCCGCGCTCTGGAAGATGTTCCGCCCCATGTCGACGCCGGCGGCGCCCGCGCGGACCGCGTTCGACGCCATCGTGAGGGCATCCAGCTCGGGGAGCTTCTTCCCCCCGGCCATGATCACCGGAACGGGGCAGCCCGCGACCACGTCTTCGAAACCCTCGTCGCAGTAATAGGTCTTGACGAGCTGGGCGCCGAGCTCCGCGATGATGCGGGTGGCGAGGCCCAGGTAGCGGGAGTCGCGGACGAGCTCCTTGCCGACCGCCGTCACACCGAGCACCGGGATGCCGGCGGCGTAGCCCTCGTCGACGAGCGTCGTGAGGTTGCGGATGCTGCGGCTCTCGTGCTCGCCGCCGACGAAGACCTGCACGGCCACGGCGTCGGCGTTGATGCGCACGGCATCCGCCATCGCCATCGCGGTGTATTCATCGGAGAGGTCTTTGAGGATCGACGGCCCGCCCGAGGCGCGCAGCACGAGACCGGCGCGGGTGGCCGGCGGCACGGAGGTGCGCAGCGCGCCACGGGTGCACATCACGGCGTCCGCGTGTTCGGCGAGCGGAGCGATGTTCAGGTCGATGCGCTCGAGGCCGGACGTCGGTCCCTGGAAGTATCCGTGGTCGAACGCCAGCATGACGGTGCGGCCGGTGTCGGGGTCGAGGATGCGGGAGAGGCGGTTCTGCATGCCCCAGTCGAGGTTCGCGGCCCCGCGGATGTTCTGCGAGAAGCGCACGGCCGGTGTCTCGGAGTGGAACTTCTTCGCTGCGGCGTTGCCTTCGAGGTCTGCCATGGTGTCTCCTTCTGGTGGTCGTCAGCCGGCGTGGCCGACGGGCGAGAGTCGGGTGGGGGAAAGGTCGTGGGCGCCGCGGGCGGCACCCGGTGGGGTGAAGAGCGGGAGCAGGTCGGGGCCCGAGATCGAGAGCATGTCGCGATACACGCGGTGCCAGCGCTCGGTCACCGCGCGGTACTGCTCGTGCTCGTCGGGATCGACACGCTCGATGCGGTCGGGGTCGCCCATCGGCGGCAGGGCGGCGCCCACACCGCGCGCGGCCAGGCGGGCGGCGCCGTACGAGGTGGCTTCCGGCGCAGGGGTCACGCGGGTGTCTAGTCCGGTCACTCCGGCGATCACCCGCGGCCAGAGAGCGCCCGCGCTCGAGCCGCCGGTGAAGGTGACCGATCCTTCGGCGATCGCTCGGCCGCCGGTGAGGGAGGCGAGGATCTCGAGGTGCGCGCCGGCCACGATCGCGGCTGATTCCTCGATCGCGCGGACGAATGCTCCCCGTGACGATCGCGCCGCGTCGTTGATGTCGAATCCCACGAACGCGGGGGCCGCGTGATGCCAGGCGTCCGCCTGCATCACATTCGCCATGGTCGCGACGATGCCGTTGGCGCCTGCCGGAACCGCCACGGCCCACTCCTCCATGACCGTGAACGCGGACGTTCCGGCTGCGCGTCCGAGCTCGGCGGCATCCGGGCACATCGCATCGCGGAACCAGCGCATCGCGAGACCGGAGAGGAAGCCGATCCCCTCGACCATCCAGGTACCCGGATCGACGTGGCAGAGCGTGCGCAGTCGCCGCTCGGGGTCGATCAGAGGTTCCGATGTGACGGCCGTGGTCTGCCAGAACGTGCCGGCGACGATCGTCGGCACGCCTTCGCGGGCCGCGATGCCATGGAGCGCGAGCTGGGTGTCGGCACCGCCGGTGACGACGGGTGTGCCCACCGGGAGTCCGGTGGCGGCAGCCGCAGCGGGCGTGACAGCACCCACGACCTCGCCGCATTCGATCACGGGAGGGAGGATGCTGCGGTCCACGCCCACGAGCCCCGCGAGCTCGTCCGACCAGTTCCTCGACCGCAGGTCGAACAGGGCCGAACTCGAGCCGCTGGTCGGCTCGGTGACGAACTCCCCCGTGAGGCGCGTCGTGACCCAGTCGCTCAGCATCCCGAAATGGCGCGCCTGTGCGAAGAGGTCGGGCTGGTGGCGGGCGATCCACCGCAGCCGGGCCGGGGCCGTGATCGACACCCAGTCCCCCGCCGTGCGGTACACCTCGTCGGCGACGCCTTCCGCGACGAGTTCGTCGGCTTCGGCGCGCGCCCGGCCGTCGGTGTTCGGGCAGGCCCAGAGTTCTCGGCCCGCGGCGTCGTACAGGACGAAGCCCTCCCGCATGCTCGACGCTGCCACGGCCGCGATGCGCCGCCCGTCCAGATGTGCCACGACCTCCGAGACGGCGGCGGCGATGGCCTTCCAACCGCTCTCGGTGTCGAAGACCGTGCCGCCGGGGTGGCCCGGTACGGCGGTGTGCGTCCACTCGCGCGCTGCCCGGGTGACGAGTCGGCCCTCGATGTCGAAGGCGAGCGCTCGCGCCGATCCGGTGCCGGCGTCGATGGCGAGGAAGACGTCCGTCAGCGTTCCCATCGCAGGCTCCCGTCGGTGAGGAAGCTCTCGACTTCGGCAGCGAGCATGTCGGCGCCGCGCACGAGGGTCTCGTTCGTCGCCCCGGCGAGATGGGGCGTGAGGATGAGGTTCGGTTCCGCGACGAGCTCCCGCCACGGCCCATCGGGTTCGTTCACGTCGAGGGCGACTCCGGCGAGGTGGCCGCTGCGCAGCGCTTCGAGGAGCGCGTGCTCGTCGACGAGCGATTCCCGCGCGGTGTTGATGAGGAACGACCCCTCCGGCATGCGGGCGATCTGTGCGGCACCGATCATGTGGCGGTTCTCATCGGTGGCCCGCGCATGCACGCTGACGACATCGCTGGCGGAGAGCAGCGCGTCGAGGTCGGAGGCGATCGTGGCATCCGCCACCGAGGGCGGGTCGACGAAGGGGTCGTACGCGGTGATGGACGCGCCGAGCGCCCGCGCCCGAGCCGCGACGAGGCGGGCGACGTTGCCGTACCCGATGAGACCGAGTCGCAGTCCCTTCACCTCGCGGCCGAACCAGCGGGCCCCCTCGAAGGTCGATTCGGCGAGCGGACGGCCGTCGGCGACCCGCTCGTCCACGTCGCGCAGCGACGCCGGCACGTTGCGCACCAGGGAGATCAGGAATCCGATCGTGAGGTCGGCGACGGCATCCGCGTTCTTCCCCGGCGTCGTGGTCACTCGCACCCCGCGCTCGCGCGCCGCGTCGAGATCGACGTTGACGGGTCCGCCGCGTGCGCAGCCGACGAGGCGCAGGTCGGGGAGCGCGGCCAGGACGTCGGCGGTCACGGGCGCCGCGTGGAAGGCGATGACGTCGTAGCCGCGGCCGAGGCTCGCGACCTCCGCCGGGTCGCCCTCGTACTCCCGGATCGAGGAGGTGTCCCACGTCGGCGTCGTGATCGTCATCGTCGTCGCGTCGACGGCGAGGCCCCGCTGCGCGAACGCGCGGGTGAAGATCTCGGCGGTCATGTAGCTGTCGCCGATGACGAGGATGCGGTGGTCGGTCATGTGCAGGGCTCCCGATGTTCGTGAGTGGATGGGTCAGCGCAGGGCGGACGGGTAGCGGCCGGAGGCGGTCTCGGTCGAGATGCCTCCCGCGTCGAAGCCGGTGTCGACGCTGACTCGGAGGCGATCGGTGCGCACGGAGGCGCGGGAGAAGTCGATGGGCTGGCCGCTCTGGTCGTAGGCGACGGCCTCGACGACGACGATCGGATGCCCCGGCTCGACCTCGAGCAGACCCGCGAGCGCCCGATCGGCGGCGACGGCTTCGATCGTCCGGTGCATGCGGGCGATGCGGACGCCGGCGACGTTCCTGATCGCGGCGTAGAGACTCGCGCGAGGGTCTCGGAGGTCGGGCAGCACCCCGGCGAAGCGCGACGGCAGATAGTTGATCACGTGTACGGCAGTGCGCGAGCCCACGGCGCGCACGCGCTCCAGCACGAAGCCCGTGCCGTCGGGAGAGTCGCGTCCGACGACCGCTGCGGCCCACGAGGGAAGCGGCTCGATGCCGGCACGGAGGATCTCCGAGCTCAGGGCGCTGCGGCCGTCCTCGCTGTACTCGCCGAGGAGGCTCGGGGCCGAGGGGAGCGTCCAGGCCGACGGCCCCTGGGCTCGTTCCACGAAGGCGCCCTTGCCCTGCTGTCGGGAGATGATGCCGGCGCTCTCCAGCCGGGACAGCGCGTCGCGGATCGAGGTGCGCGAGGCCGAGAAGTGCTCCCTCAGCTCGTTCTCGCTGGGCAGGCGATCACCCGGCCCCCAGGCGCCCTGGGCGATCTCGGCTTCTATGGCGCGCATGATCTGGAACCAGATCGGAGCCGTCGACGTGCGGTCGAGCAGCGGCAGGCTGAGAGTGGACATTCCGGCCTCTTCGGTGAGCGGGTGCGGGAACATCTGCGTTCCCGAGCCGGACTCTCCTGTCCGGACATGTATCGATCATGGACCGATACTTGTATCCCTTGAAGAGACAAGTCAGGAAATTCTCCGACCCCTGCTCTCAGCGCTTGTTTAACGTCCCTGGTCAGGGGTTTTGACACATTGGGTGTTCGCCCGGAGTGCAAGCCGACTCCGGTGCAGCCCGGTCAGCGCGGCGCAGTCCGGTACAAGTTCGCCCTGATCCAAGCCTCAGAGCGCCAGGTGCACCCGCAGCGCCTCATCGATCTCCCCCATCTGCTCGGCCGGCACCCAGCCGAGCGGACGGATGATGTGTGCGGTGGAGATGGTCCGCACCTGCTCCGCCTGAGCCTTCGAATCGCGATCCAGCCCGGTGGCGGCGGCGGGCAGCAACACCTGGAACGGCAGCACCCGCGTGACGTTCGACGTCACCGGCACGACAGTGACCGTGGCCTGCGGGCGTCGCACGGCGACCGCGTTCGCCGTGTTGTTGCTCACGAGGACGGCCGGCCTCGTCTTGCGAGCCTCGGACCCGACCGTGGGGTCGAACGAGACGAGGACGATCTGACCACGACGGAGCAGGGAGACCGCGCTGTCGCTCACGCGGTGGCCAGGCCGTCGGAGGCCGCGGCATCCCACTCGTCGTCGTATCCCTCGGCGTAGGCCTCGGCGTACGCGTCGGCGAGACGGCTCTCACGAAGAAGGCGAACCGCCGCGTGCACCACGGCCGAGCGCGAGGGGTACCCGCCTTCGAGGGCCTGCGCATCGAGGAACGCCAAGTCACTCTCACTCAGACTGAGGCTGACCTTTGCAGTGGACATGCGGCAATGCTACTTCGGTAGCACCGTCGGTACCACCCGCCCTCCCTCGAGCATTCGAGCGCTGCAGCGTCCCCGGCTGCACGCGAAGAGGCCCCGGATGCCAGAGCATCCGGGGCCTCTTCGAGACGTGCGTCAGCGCTTGCCGGCGATCTGACGGCCGACGAGATCGCGCATGATCTCGTTCGTGCCGCCGTAGATGCGGTGCACCCGAGCATCGGTGAAGGCGCGGGCGATCGGGTACTCCATGATGTAGCCGTAGCCACCGTGCAGCTGCACGCCCGTGTCGAGCACCTCCCACTCGCGCTCGGTAGCCCAGAACTTGACCTTCGCCGCGTCCTCGGCGGTGAGCGTGCTGTTCTTGTAGGCGAGCAGCGCGCGGTCGATGTACGCCCACATCGCATCGGTGGTCGCCGCCATGTCGGCAAGCCGGAAGCGGGTGTTCTGGAAGTCGGCGATGCGCTCGCCGAACGCCTCCCGGTCCTTCGTGTAGGCGACGGTCCAGTCCAGAGCGGCCTGCGCAGCTGCGGCCGCGGCAACGCCGATCGAGAGACGTTCGAGGGGCAGGTTCAGCATCAGCTGGATGAAGCCCTGACCCTCCTTGCCACTGATGAGGTTCTCGTCGGGGACGAACACGTCGGTGAAGCTGAGCTCGGCCGTATCCCAGCCATGGAAGCCCATCTTGCTGAGCTTCTTGCCCTGGTCGAAGCCCTCCATGCCCTTCTCGACGAGCAGCAGGCTGAAGGCGTCAGGACGGTTGCCCTCACCGGTCTTGACGAAGGTCACGACGACGTCGGCCGTCGTGCCCGAGGAGATGAAAGTCTTCGCGCCGTTGAGGATGTAGCCGCCGTCGACCTTCTTGGCGTTGGTCTTGATGCCGCGCAGATCCGAACCCGCTCCCGGGTCGGTCATGGCGAGTGCGCCGAGCACTTCACCCGTGGCCATCCGGGGCAGCCACTTCTCCTTCTGCTCCTGCGTTCCCATGTGCACGAGGTACGGCACGGCCAGGTCGTCCTGGATGCCGAAGGCGCCTGCGAGCGAGCCGGCGCCCGCGGCGATGACCTCCTCCATGACGACCGTGCGGAAGCGGTAGTCCTGCAGCATTCCGGCGCCGCCGAACTCCTCGGGGACCGACAGTCCGATCAGTCCTGCCTCGCCGGCAGCCAGCATGGTCGCCCGGTCGATCTCACCCGCGGCGTCCCACTTCTCGATGGCCTCGTTCGTCACGTGGCGCTTGACGAAGTCCTTGACCAGGTCCCGGAATGCCTCGTGATCCTCGTCGTAGATGTCGCGTTCCATGCCGTCCTCCTGAACGTATCGTGCATCGTTGCTCCGGCGATTCTACGTGTCGGGCACCGCCGCGGACAGGACGTTGTGAGAATGCATCCCATAAGACGTGACACTGGGTACCGCGGTTGTCGGATGCCGCAACCGGGGCCTTCTCCGATGCCTCAGTGCGCGTAGTCGGGGGCCGCCGGGAGCCCGAAGAACTCCTCCAGCGTGTGGAATCCGCCGTCGTGATAGGCCGCGGCGAGGTCGACCCCGACGTAGCGGAGGTGCCACGGCTCGGGCGCGTAGCCGGTCACCGGCGTACCCACCTGCTCGTACCGCACGATGAACCCGTACTCCCACGCGT
This sequence comes from Microbacterium sp. B19(2022), assembly GCF_012030385.1. Taxonomy (NCBI): domain Bacteria; kingdom Bacillati; phylum Actinomycetota; class Actinomycetes; order Micrococcales; family Microbacteriaceae; genus Microbacterium; species Microbacterium sp. B19(2022). The sequence goes on along the minus strand of NZ_JAAUVO010000002.1, from coordinate 188,234 downwards.
GGGCCGCGACCCAGTCGCTCTGCGCGGTGCCGCCGAAGCCGTCGAGACCGCCGCAGCCGCTGCCGCACGCGACGACGTCGAGGGCCAGTCCGGTCTGGTGCTCGCTGTGGCCGGGGCGCGCCGACCCGGCATCCGCCTGCCCCTGACCCTGCGACTGCACGTGGGAGTCGTAGGTCGTGACCTGCAGCCCGTACGACCGATAGCCGTTGTTCGCGCCGATGCGGCCTACCCCGGCAGCCTCCGCCGCATCAGCCATCTGCCCGACGGCGACCGCGACGTCGGTCCGCACCCGGCCCGAGGGCGTCGTCATCTGCAGCGGCACGGAGTCGAGCGCCCCGGGCTCGTAGTCCGCGGGCTTCAGCGGAAGACTCTTGTTCACCACGACCCAGACCCGCGCCGGATCGCGGAGCGAGACGCAGGGGGCGTTGCCCGCCACCACGGCCTCGCGGAAAGCCGCTCCACCACCGAAACCGGCCACTGCGGCCGCGTCGTCACCGGCCTGGACGGCCTGTTGCACGGCGGGGTCCGAGCACGGGTCGGCTGCGGTCGTCGCCCCCACCTGCACGGTCGGCACCTGCATCACGGCGACCGGCTCCGGCATCGCGGCAGCATCCGGCGACGTCGCAGGAACGGAGGCGATCGAGAGCATCATCCCGAGCGCGGTCACGGCGACGCCGATCGGCAGTGCGGGTCCGCGGATCGGGGACCGCGGAGCCGCATGCTGAGCGTGCGGCGAGAAGGGCATTGGTCCATTCTCTCCCGCGCTGCGTGGATGGCACCACCGTGACGGCCACAACGGTACCCTCGACCCATGCCGTCCGCCCCGCTCGCCCCCGCACCATCGAGCAGCATGGGCCGAGGACTCGACGTGCTCACGGCTCTGAGTGCGCTCATCGAGAAGGGCAGCGGCACCACCGTCGGCGAGATCGCCCACGCCCTCGACCGCGAGCGCTCCCAGGTGTCCCGCACCCTCGCCACCCTCGCCCGTTCCGGTCTGGTCGAGCGTCGGCCCGACCGTTCGTACGCGCTCACCTGGTCCTGGTACGCCGCCGCGCAGGAACTCACCGCGCACCGGATGCACACGCACGGGCTCGCGGTGCTGGACTCCCTCGCGGCGCAGCTCGGCGAGGCCACCTTCCTCAGTGAGCTGCAGGGCGATGCGACCCTCACGACGCTCGAGAGCCTGCCCGCGGACTCCCGCATGATCGGCTCCTGGATCGGACGCTCCTACCCGGCATACTGCAGCGATGCTGGGCGCGCCACGCTGTGGGATGCCTCGGACGACGAGGTGCGCGCGGTCTTCGGCTCGACCGACTTCACCGCCCAGGGGCCGAACACCCCGGTGTCGGTCGACGACGTGCTCGCGCGGCTCGGCGCGGATCGCGAGCGCGGCTTCACCATCGTCGACCAGGAGGCGGAACCGGGCCTCTACTCGGTCGCGGCACCCGTGTGGGACTTCCGCGGAGAGGTCATCGCCGCGGTTCAGGTCGTGGGCACCCGCGACGCGATGCACGAGCGGGTCGCGGAGTGCGGTGCGGCATGCGCGCGGGCGGCCGCCGATCTCTCCCGCCGGCTCGGCGCACCCGCATCCGTCGAGCGCTGACCCGCGGGGCGTCAGACCGACGCGTCGGCCGCTGCGGTGAGCTCGCCCGCGAACCGGGCGAGCAGGGCACGGGTCTCGCGCGTGGCACCCTGCGCACGATGGCGCCCTCGGACCGCGAGCGAGGCGATGACCTCGCCACCCCGACGGATCGGGAGGGCGAACTCGTCGATCCCCTCGTCGTACTCCTCCGCGGCCGAGATGAGCCCTTCGGCACGGTCGCGTTCCTGCACGACGCCCACCTCGTCCACGGAACGCGGGGCGGTCGGACCGCCCACGCCGATGAACTGCACCCCGTCGAGCACCACTGCCAGCTGCTCGGGCGTGTGATCCCACAGCAGCGCGCGGCCCGCTCCCGTGCACCAGATCGGCGTGACCAGCCCGGCACGGATGGAGCGGTCGCCCCCGTCGGCAGATCGCTCGTATCGGAGCAGCACGCCGCGCGCACCGTCGGCCACGGTGATCAGCGCGTTGACTCCGAGCTGCGAGGCGAGCGTGCGCAGGGCGACCCTGGATTCGCGGAGCCAGGCCGCGTTCAGCACGGCGGCCGTGCGGAAATACTCGGTCCCCGCCCAGAACAGCGAATCATCGTCCCGGCGGAGGAACTGCCGTGACTGCAGCTCGCGCGTGAGTCGCGAGACACGGCTCCGCTCGATGTCGGTGGTGTCGGCGAGCCGCGAGGCGTTGAGACCCGGTCGCGCACGGCGCTCCTGCTCGACGGCCGCATCGAGCAGACTCAGGCCCTGCACGAGCGAGGAGGAAGCCACGACGACCCCTCCTCTCCTGTCGGCCCAGACCCCGGCCATCCTATCCGGAGGCCCCCACCGCACGGCGCGGGAGGAGCCTCCCCCAGGCGACGTAGAGGTCGGCGGCGATGTTGCCGTGGGCCCGCTCGACGTCGGCCGCGGTGATCGCCTCGTCGCCCTGCGCGCCGAACAGCACGACCTCGTCTCCCGGCGTCGTCGCCTCGAGATGGGAGACGTCCACGAGGAAGCTGTTCATCGCGATCCGGTCGACGATGCGCGCACGGCGACCACGGATGAGCACCTCGCCGGTGCCGCTCAGGCTGCGATGCACGCCGTCGGCGTACCCCAGCGGGATCAGCGCGAGACGCGCATCCGCCTCCAGCCGGTGCCAGCGGTCGTAGCCGACCGTGCTCCCCCGCGGATACGAGTTGATCGCCGCGATCCGCGACACCACCCGCATCGCCGGTCGGAGCGATCCTCCCAACGCGTCGGTGTCTCCGTAGAGCCCGGCGCCGATACGGACGAGGTCGAACCGGGACTGCGGCAGGCGCAGCGCCGCGAAGGTGGTCGCGCAGTGCCGGGCCACCGCGCCGTCGGAGACGTCGGCGACCGCGCGCGACTGCTCGTCGAAGCGTGCGGCGCCCGCCATCACGTCGGCCTCGTCTTCGCAGGGGAAGTGGGAGCAGACGCCGACGACATCCAGACGCGGATCCGCCAGGACGCCCCGAGCCGCATGCACTCCCCGGGGCTCACCGACCTCCAGCCCGTCCCGCCCGAGCTCGGTGGAGTTGAGCGAGACGTGCGCACGGATGCGCACACCCCGAGCGGCGGCAACCCCGGCCACGATCCCGGCATGCTCCGCCCCGCCGATCCACTCCTCGATGCCGAAGCGGATGCCGTCGTCGACCTCGTCCCGCCCCGCGGGCCGCACGCGCAGGAGACGACCGGCGAAGCCGCTCGCGCGCACGGCCGCCGCCTCCTCATTCGATGCCAGTCCGATCAGGCCGAGCTTCTGCTCGCCGAGCACCGGCGCGACGATGTCGATGCCGTGCCCGTAGGCGTCGGCCTTCACGACCGCGCAGAACCCGACCTCGGGGCCGAGTTCTGCGCGGATCGTGCGGACGTTGTGGCTGATCGCGTCGCGGTCGATCTCGACCCATCCGCCCGCCGGTGGGGAGGCTGTCACGCGTCGACGGGCTCCGCCTCGTGATCCTGCACGACGTCGCGCTTCCCCTTGCGACCGTGCCGCCACCAGAAGAACAGGTAGCACGCGGCGACGAACGGGATGCCGAAGTACAGCGCCGCCACCTGGTTCGGGTCGAACGCGATCGCGATGACCGACAGGAGCAGCAGCGAGAACGCCACGATCGGCAACGCCGGGTACAGCGGCGTCCGGTAGGCGAGAGCCGACACGTCTCCGCCCTCGCGCACGAACTTGCGGCGGTGGAAGAACTGCGAGGCGACGATCGACATCCACACCGCGACGACCGCGAATCCGGCGATCGACACGAGCACCAGGTAGACGGTGCCGGCGGCGATCACGCTCGTGAGCAGCGACACGAGGCCGATCAGGATGCTGACGCTGAGCGCGATGAGGGGGACGCCGCGCTTCGTGAGTCGCGTGAACGCCTTCGGCGCGTGGCCCTCCTCCGCGAGCGAGAAGAGCATGCGGGCACAGGAGAAGAGCCCGCTGTTGCCCGCGGAGAGGAGCGCCGTGATGATGACGAAGTTCATGATGTCGGGCGCGTACGGCACCCCCACGTACTGGAAGACGTCGACGAACGGGCTGCTGGTGACGCTGGCGTCTTCGTAGGGCAGGATCGCGGCGATCACGGCGATCGCGCCGACGAACAGCACCACCAGTCGCAGCACCGTGGAACGCAGTGCCTTCGGGATGTTCTTGGCCGGGTCCTTGGTCTCGCCCGCCGCGACGCCGATGAGTTCGGAGCCGCTGAAGGCGTAGAACACGGCGAGCGCGGTGACGATCACACCGCTGAACCCGTTCGGGAAGAGCCCTCCGGGGGTCTCGAAGTTGCTGAACAGGATCGCCGGAGGGTGCTCCGCCGACAGCGGCGTGAACCCGAAGATCGCCGCACCGCCGAGCACGATCAGCGCGACGATCGCGACGACCTTGACCAGCGAGAACCAGAACTCCGCCTCGCCGAACACCCGGGCCGAGATCGCGTTGAGCAGGAACAGCACGGCGGCGAAGATCAGACACCACAGCCACACCGGCACCCCGGGGAACCAGCGCTGCATGAGGATGCCGGACGCCGTGAACTCCGACCCCAGTGCCACCACCCAGCAGAGCCAGTACAGCCACGCCGTCGTGAACCCGGTCGCCGGCCCGATCGATCGTGAGGCGTAGATGTGGAAGGCGCCGGAGACGGGATACGCGATGGCGAGTTCACCGAGGCAGGCCATGACCAGGTAGACCACGAACGCGCCGATCAGATACGCGATGATCGCGCCGAGAGGTCCCGCCTGCGAGATCGTGTAGCCGGAGCTGAGGAACAGGCCCGATCCGATCACGCCGCCCAGCGCGATCATGATCAGATGCCGGGCGTCCATGGTCCGTTGGAGGCGGCGGAGCGGCACCTGCGTCGCCGTCGTGTTCGGCAGGACGTTGGGGAGGGACTTCTCCCCGGGAAGAGGCGTCATCGGAACTCTCAATCGGGTTTGATATGTGCATCATATTCACATCTATGTGCCAATGACGCATTTTGTTGGTCGGATGCGGGGACACTATCCGCTCCGCGATCCGGCCCACAAGACCCCGCCGCGGATTTCTTCGCCCCCGTGACCACTGCCGACCATGCGGCGGAGGCGCTGCCATTCCGGCAGTATCGGCGGCCGATCCGACAGGCGCGCACGGACACCCACCTCGCCGACGATGGATCCGTGTCCGCACGGCGTCGCCGGCGACAGCTCATGGAAAGAAGGAGACAACGGTGACTCACCACGACCTCGCCCTCATCGGCTTCGGAGGCGTCAACCGCGCCCTGGCCGAGATCATCCGCGACCGCGGTGCGGCGCTCGTCGACGACCTCGGCTTCGGCCTGCGCGTCGTCGCGATCACCGACCTCCGCCTCGGCTCGCTCATGCAGAGCGACGGCATCGACCTCGACGCGGCGCTCGCGATGACCGGCGCCGACACGTTCGCCGGGATGCCGGGCGGCCACGCCGAGCCCCGCAACGACTACGTGATCCGCAACACCACGGCCGATGTCATCGCCGAAGCGACGTTCACGAACCCGGTCGACGGAGAGCCGGCGATCTCGCACGTGCGCGCCGCCCTCGAGAGCGGCAAGAGCGTGACCACCACGAACAAGGGCCCGGTCGCGCTCGCGGGCGCCGCGCTCAACCGCCTCGCCGCCGAGAACGGAGCCCGCTTCGAGTACGAGGGCTCGGTGATGAGCGGGACTCCGGTGCTCCGACTCGCCGGCGAGACCCTCAAGGGACTGCGCATCACCCGCATCCAGGGCATCCTCAACGGCACGAGCAACTTCGTGCTGGGGCGCATGGAAGAGGGGAAGTCGCTCGCAGACGCCGTCGCCGAGGCTCAGGCTCTCGGATACGCCGAGGCCGACCCGACCGCCGACATCGAGGGGTCCGACGTGCAGCTGAAGGTCGTGATCCTCGCGAACGAGGTGCTGGGCGCGCAGCTCACGACCGCCGACGTGCCGCGCACCGGGATCAGCGGCGTCACCGCGAGCGATGTGATCGCCGCAGCGGCGGCGGGCGAGCACTGGAAGCTCATCGGCACGGTCTCCCGCGACGAGTCGGGGGTGATCTCGGCATCCGTCCAGCCCCTCGCGCTCGGCGCCGACCACCCGCTCGCCGCCGTCTCGGGGGCCACGAACGCCGTCGCCTTCACGACCGACCTGCTCGGCACGGTCACGGTGTCCGGTCCCGGCGCGGGGCGCATCGAGACGGCGTACGCGCTCCTCTCCGACATCATCGCGATCGACGCCCACCAGAAGTCGTACGCCGGAGCGGTCCGGTGAGCGTGGCGATCATGGATGCTCCGACGACCGGCACCGCCGTACTCCGGGTGCTCGACCCGTACAGCGGCGAGACCATCGGCGAGCTGGCGCAGCACACGGTGGAAGACGTCGAGCCGATCATGGAGCGCGCGAGACTCGGCGCTTCGCTCTCGCGGGAGCTGACCCGGTTCGCTCGACACACGATCCTCGACCGCGCGGCGCGCATCCTCGAGGAACGTGCCGACGAGGCCGCCGCCCTCATCGTGCGCGAAGCGGGCAAGACCATCACTCAGGCCCGCAAGGAGGTGCGTCGAGCGGTCACCACGATCTCCCTTTCGGCGGAGACCGCTCGGGCGTTCGACGGCGAGGTCATCCCCTTCGATGCCTACGAGGGCGGGGGCAACCGCCGCGGCTGGTACACGCGGGAACCGCTCGGGGTGATCCTCGCGATCACGCCGTACAACGACGCACTCAACCTCGTCGCCCACAAGCTCGGCCCTGCGATCGCGGGAGGGAACGCCGTCGTCCTCAAACCCTCCCAGCTCACCCCGTTGGCCGCACGCTTCCTCGTCGACGTGCTGCTCGAAGCCGGGCTCCCCGACGAGATCATCACCGTCGTGCACGGAGACCGCCAGGTCGCGCAGGCGCTGGTCGCGGTGCGCGACATCCGCATGGTCTCGTTCACGGGCGGGTTCGCGACGGGCGAGGCGATCGCTCGCACCGCGGGGCTCAAGAAGCTCGCCATGGAACTCGGCGGGAACGCGCCCGTCGTGGTCTTCGCGGATGCCGACATCGAGGAGGCCGTCGAGGCCTGCGTGTCCGGCGCTTTCTGGGCCGCGGGGCAGAACTGCGTGGGATCCCAGCGCATCCTCATCGAGCGCTCCGTGTACGCCGAGTTCCGCGACCGGTTCGCGGCGCGCACCTCGACGCTGCGCGCCGGCGACCCCTCGGACCCGGCCACCGACGTCGGGCCGATGATCTCGGAGGCAGCGGCCGTGCGCGCCGAGCGGATGGTCGACGATGCGGTGAGCGCGGGCGCGCGGGTGCTCGCCGGACACCGCAGGGACGGCTCGGTGTACTGGCCGACCGCGGTCGAGAACGTGGCGCTCTCGTGCGAGCTCTGGAACGAGGAGGCGTTCGCCCCGGTCGTGGCCCTGGCACCGTTCGACTCCGAGGATCAGGCCGTCGCCGAGGCCAACAGTGTCGACTACGCGCTGCACGCCGCGGTCTTCACGACGGACATCGGCCGGGCGCTGCGGGTCGCCGAGGCGCTGGATGCCGGAGGCGTGATGATCAACGACTCCTCCGACTACCGCATCGACAGCATGCCGTTCGGCGGATCCAAGTACGGGAGCATGGGGCGCGAGGGCGTGCGCTTCGCGTACGAGGAGATGACCCAGCCCAAGGTGACCTGCATCACCACCTGAGAACTCCTCGGGGAGGGCGGGGGTCCAGGGGGATACCCCGCCCCTCCCCGAGGTTCAGGCGCGGTCGATCACGCGGGTCAGCGACACGGCCGTCACCGTGTTCGCGACGCCGGGCACAGCGGCGAGCATCTCCCAGATCTCGCCGATGCGGTCCATCGAGTCGGCCTCCAGCATGACGAGCAGATCGAAGTCGCCGGACAGCACGTCGCACCGCCGCACCTCGGGGATCTGCGAGATCTCGGCGATGACCGCGCCGCCACGCATCCGGTCGGTGCGGTAGACGAGCACGATCGCCGAGACGGGGGAGCCGCCGGCGTGCCCCGGCGTGACGGTGTACCCTCCGATCACGCCCTGCCGCTCCATGCGCTCCATCCGCTGCTTCACGGCGTTGCGCGAGAGATGCACCTGGGATGCGAGTGCGACCAGGGGCACGCGGGCGTCTTCGGTGAGCGCGGCGAGGATGCTGCGATCGATCTGATCGAGGTGGAGCCGCTCCATCGAGACCTCCTGGGGGTACGCTGCAACGTGCATCATTCACAATTGCGTGTGTCTATTATGCACCTTAGAGTGGAATCGCACCACGAGCGGTGCAGGAACGAAGGAGTCACCATGGGCACTCGCCCCGACCGCAAGGATCCCCTCACCCTGTCGGACCTCAGCCTGGCCGTGCATGCGGGCAACCAGCTCGACTCGACGATGGCGCTTCGCACCCCGCTCGTGATGGCCAACTCGTATCAGCTCCCCGACGATCCGAGCGAGATCAGCTGGTCGGCCACCGCCCCCGGGCTGTACACGCGCAACACCGGCGTGAACCAGTCGGCACTGGAGCAGAAGCTCGCCGCGCTCGACGGCGCCGAGGATGCCGTCGCCCTCGCCTCGGGCGTCGCGGCACTGCACGCCGTCTTCTTCACCCACATGCGCGTCGGCGACCACGTGATCGTGAGCGACGTGGTGTACGAGGCGACCTGGCGCCTGTGGACCGAACTGCTGCCCCAGCGCTACGGGCTCGAGGCCACCTTCGTCGACATCGGCGATCTCGATGCCGTCCGTGCGGCCATGCGCCCGGAAACGCGCCTGGTGTGCATCGAGGCGATCGCGAACCCCACCACCAAGGTCGCCGACGTGGCGGCGATCGCCGAGATCGCGCACTCCGCCTGCGCGATCCTGATGGTCGACTCGACGTTCTCGCCGCCGCCGTTCTACCGCCCCATCCAGGACGGCGCCGATCTGGTCGTGCACTCCCTCACGAAGTACCTCAACGGACACGGCGACGCGATGGGGGGATCGGTCGCAGGCAGCCACGAGCTCATCCAGCCCATCAAGGCCGACGCGATGGTCGACGTCGGCGGCATCATCTCGCCCTTCAACGCCTGGCAGATCCAGCGCGGCACCGTCACTCTCCCCCTGCGGCTGCGGCAGCACTTCGACTCGGCCGCCCGCATCGCCGAGATGCTCGCCGCCGACGACCGGGTGGAGTACATCGCCTACCCCGGTCTCGACTCCCACCCCGACCACGCGCTCGCCGTCCGCCAGTTCGATGGACGCGGCTTCGGCGGCATGATGGCGTTCGCCGTGAAGGGCTCCCCCGACGTGCAGAACACGTTCGTGGCGAACCTGCGGCTGATCACCTCGGGCTTCTCGCTCGGCCACGACGACTCGCTGATCGTGCACACCGGGACCGAGGGCGGCCGCGTCGCCACCTATCCCGAACCCTTCCGGAAGTTCGGCCACCTGCGGCTCTCGGTCGGCCTCGAAGACACGGACGACCTGTTGGCAGACCTGAGCGCTGCGCTCGACGCGACGTTCCCCTGAGGCTTGATCCGTCGAAGATAGTTACCATTCCGGATTGACATCGAGTCGATGTTTTGTTCGAATGTTCAGATGCGGTGGCAGGGACAGAAGCTCGGCGAGACAGATGCAGCGGCGCTGCCCGGACTCGAAGACCGGTCGAGCGTGCTGCGGTCGGTGACCACCCCCGAGTTCGCCGGGATGACGTTCCATGAGGTGCTGTCGAAGTCGGCTCTGAACCATGTGCCCGGCGCTTCGCGCATGCCGTTCGCCTGGACGATCAACCCGTACCGTGGATGTTCGCATGCATGCGTTTACTGTTTCGCCCGCGGTACGCACGAGTACCTCGACCTCGACGGTGGGTCGGACTTCGATTCGCAGATCGTGGTCAAGGTGAACGTGGTCGAGGTGCTCGAGAAAGAGCTGCGGCGCGGCAGCTGGCAGCACGAGACGGTCGCACTGGGCACGAACACCGACCCGTATCAGCGGGCCGAGGGGCGCTACAAGCTCATGCCCGGCATCATCGAGACGCTCGCCGCATCCGGCACCCCGATGTCGATCCTCACCAAGGGCACGCTGATCCGCCGCGACATCCCCCTGCTCGTGAAGGCCGCGCAGCGCGTGCCCGTCGACGTGCAGATGTCGATCGCGATGTACGACGACGAGCTGCAGAAGGCCATCGAGCCCGGAGCCCCGACCACCCAGGCCCGCCTCGACACCGTTCGCGCCCTGGCCGATGCCGGGTTCCCGGTGACCGTGTTCCTGATGCCGATCATGCCGCACATGACCGACTCGCTCGAGGCGATCGACAGTGCCCTAGTGCGCATCAAGGAGGCGGGAGCGCGCACCGTGATCTACGGAGCACTGCACCTGCGACCGGGCGTGAAGCCGTGGTTCTTCGAGTGGCTCGGCGCCAACCGGCCCGACTTGGTGTCGTCGTACCGCGGGCTCTATCCCGGCGCCTCGGCCGAGGCTCCCAAGGGATACCGGCAGTGGCTCGCGAAACGCGCTCGCCCCCTCATCCGGATGCACGGGCTCGACGGCCGCCACGAAGACGACTACTCCCGCCGCGGGTTCCGACCAGGGCAGGGCCACGTGCAGTCGGGAGCGGCGAACGCGGCAGCGGTGCGCTTCACGCCCAGCGCCGCCGCGGCTGCGCAGCCGATGCTGTTCTGATCCCGGGCCGCCCCTCTCACCAGGTCGGTCGCCCCTCCCGCACCCGCGTAGGCTCGGGGATCATGGCGATCGGTTCGACAGTCCACACATTCGAGGTGCAGCTCGCTGACACCGACCGCGGAATCTACGAGGACTACTCGCTGCGCGTGGCGCGGCATCCGTCCGAGACCGACGCGTACATGCTCACCCGCGTGCTCGCCTACGGGCTCGAGTTCGCCGAGGGCATCACGTTCGGCGGCAGCATCTCGTTGACCGAGGAGCCGGCGGTGCTCGTGCGTGACATGACCGGGCTGATCACCGCCTGGGTAGAGATCGGGGCGCCCGATGCCGACCGACTGCACTACGGCAGCCGCCTGGCCGAGCGCACTGTCGTCTACACGCACCGCGATCCCGCGAAGGTGATGGCGCAATGGGCGGACAAGCGCATCCATCGCCGCAAGGACATCCGCGTGTACAGCTTCGACCCCGGGTTCATCGACGCGGCCGCGGCCCTGATCGAACGCCGCAACACGATGACCCTCACGGTGACCGAGGGAGTGATCTACCTCGACCTCAACGGCACGAGCCTGACCTCGACCGTGCACGTGCACGAACTCGCCTGACCGGCGCGAGCCTCAGCCGCGGCGAGCTCAACCGCCCACGAGCCCCTGCTCGTACGCGGCGATCACGAGCTGCGCGCGGTCCCGTGCCGCGAGCTTCGACAGCAGGCTGCCGATGTGCGTCTTCACCGTCGCCATCGAGATCATGAGCGCTGCGGCGATCTCTGCGTTCGCGAGCCCTCTGCCGACGAGCGTGAGCACCTCGGTCTCCCGCGCCGTGAGGGTCGCGAGCGGGCGACCCGCCGGTCGATTCCCACTGTCGAGGAAGTGCTCGACGAGGCGGACGAGGATGCTCGGCGCGAACAGCGACTCCCCGTCGTGTGTGCGGCGGATGGCCTCGATCAGTTGCTCGGGGCGCACGTCCTTGAGCAGGAACCCGCTGGCTCCCGCGCGCAGGGCGCCGTCGACGTATTCGTCGAGCTCCAGCATGCTGAGCACGAGGACGCGGGTTCCCGGCAGAGCCGTCGTGATGGCGCGCGTCGCGCTGATGCCGTCGAGCCCCGGCATCCGGATGTCCATCAGCACGACATCCGGCGCGATCGCACGTGCCAGTTCGACCGCCCCCGCGCCGTCGGCGGCCTCGCCCACCACCGTCAGCCCCTCGGCACCGGCGATGATCAGGGCGAGGCTGTGCCGCAGCAGGGCCTGATCGTCGGCGATCAGGACGCGGATCCCGTCGCTCACGCTCCCTCCTCGAACGGCAGGCGCGCCTCGACGCGGAATCCCGCTTCCACGGGTTCGGCGAGCAGCGTTCCCCCGAGCGCACCCACCCGCTCGCGCATGCCCCGCAGACCGTGTCCGGCGCCGGGTTGCGACTTCCATCCCCGCGCGGGCCCCTCGTCGGCGACGACGACACGGACGGCGTTCCCGTCCCGCTCCACCGCCACGCTCGCCGGCACCGGACCGGCATGGCGTCCGACATTCGCGAGCGCCTCCCGGATCGTGGCGCAGGCGGCGGCCTGCACGGCGAGCGGCGCCTCGCCCAGATCCTCCATCCGCAGGCTCGCGCGCACACCGAACGCCTCCGCGGCGGTGACGATCCCCGGCACGTCCGAGAGTCGTGCCGGCGGATGCAGCGGCACCTCGTCTCCCGGCTCCCGCAGCACGGTCAGCATCCTCCGCAGCTCCGACATCGCAGAGCGCCCCGCCTCCTCGATGTCGACGAGGGCGCTTCGCCGCTCGGCGTCGCCGGCGGTCCCCTCGAGCGGGGCGACGGCGGCGGCCCGCATCGTGATCAGACCGAGTCCGTGCGATGCCAGGTCGTGCAGCTCGCGGGCGATCCGCAGCCGTTCCTGCTGCGCTGCCCGGTCCGCCGCCCATTCCGTGAGGCTGCGCTCGTACTCCCGACGCTGCCGCTGCGAGCGGACCGTCGCCCAGACGAGTACGCCCACCACGAAGAGTCCGGCGGCCGTCACCACGACCGCCACGCTCTGCGGGCCGTCGAGTCCGAGAAAACTCAGGAGAGCGACCAGCAACGCGATCATGCCCCCGGCGGCGATCCACGTGCGCGAGCGCCAGGTCGGGCGGGGCGAAGTATCCATCCGCCCGAGTCTAGGCACCCTCGACGCGACACACATCAGACCAGGGGTGGAGGGACCGGGGTCGGAGCATCGGCCGGGCTTCCCGCCTGCGGGCCGATGCCCCGGACGACGCGGACCGCTGGGATCGAGGGATGCTGACGATCGAATCACTCACGAAACGACACGGTTCCCGCACGGTGCTCGACGGCGTCGCCTTCGAGGCACGGCCGGGCCGCGTGACGGCCTTCCTCGGAGCGAACGGGGCGGGCAAGTCGTCCACCCTGCGCATCCTCCTCGGGCTCGACCGGCCGACCGCAGGACGCGCGCTCATCGACGGCCACGCCTACCGCGACCTCCGCGATCCGCTGCGGACGGCGGGGGCGATGCTCGACGGGTCCGGTGCGCACCGCTCGCGGACGGCGCGGGGCCACCTCTCCTGGATCGCCACGGCGGGCGGCATCCGCCGTCGCCGCGTCGACGAGGTGCTCGAACAGGTCGGTCTGGCCGACGCGGCGCGCACCAAAGTGGGGCGACTGTCGCTCGGCATGGGGCAGCGTCTGGGGCTCGGGGCGGCGCTGTTGGGCGAGCCGCCGATGCTCATCCTCGATGAACCCGTGAACGGACTCGACCCGGAGGGCATCCGGTGGATGCGCGAGCTGCTGCGCGGCCAGGCGGATGCCGGCGGGACCGTGCTCCTGTCGAGTCATCTGATGGGCGAAGTCGCCGGAGTCGCCGACGACCTGGTCGTGATCGCGCACGGTCGAATCGTGGCGACAGGCACCGTGGACGAGATCACCCGAGGGCACGCCGATCTCGAAGCGGCCTTCTTCGCGCTGACCGGCGGCGAGGACTCCGCCGAGCCGAACGGCGGCACCTCGCGATGAGGCTCCTGCGCACCATCGCCGCCGAGACGGTGAAGATCCTCACACTCCCAGGGGTATGGGCCGGCGTGCTCGCGAGTGTCCTCGGCACCGTCGCGATCACGGCTCTGAACGCGACGCAGGCGGTCGCCGCCCTCGACGAAGGAGAAGCCGACCTGTTCGGTCCGATCTCCGTCTTCGAGACCGCCTTCGCCGCGGCTCCGCTCGGCACGATCGGAGCGATCGTCGTCGGCGTGCTGGCGGTGAGCAGCGAATACACGCCGAACAGCCCGGATGCCGGCGGGTCCCGGCAGATCACCAGCACGCTCGTCACGAGCCCCGGTCGGGTCCGGCTGGTCCTGGCCAAACTCACGGCGGTCGTGGCGATCACCGTCCTGACCGCGGCCGTGGCCTTCCCGTCCTGCCTCGGTATCGCGCAACTGCTCCTCGGCGAGGTCGCGCCCGAGGCCGTCCCCGTCGAACAGGCGATGTGGCGGATCGTCGGCACGACGGTCTACTGGACCCTCACCGCCCTCCTGGCGTTCGGCATCACGCTGATCACGCGCAGCGGCACGCTCCCGCTGATCATCCTCATCCTGAACAGCTCGGTGGTCTCGATCTCCCTGCTGCTCACGAACCTGACCCCGCTCGCCCACTGGCTCCCCGACATGGCGGGACGGAACCTGTTCGGCTTCGACGCGGAACTCGTGCTCCCCGGCGGCCTCGACGCCGTGCCGGGCGGGCTCGTCATGGCCGCGTGGGCCGTGGCAGCCGTGGGCGCCGGAACGATCGTCTTCACGCGGAGAGACGCCTGATGCGGCGGGCACTGGGGGCCGAGCTCTCCAAACTGCGGACGCTTCCGCTCACGACATATGCCGCCGCGGGCATGATCCTCGTCAGCGCACTCATCGCCGCGGCGCTCGCGGGGGTGCACGCCGAGCGAGGGGGTGCGGCGTCGGCGGTCGACGCGGTGCTCGAGGCCATGCCCTATGCGCAGGCCGGTGCGATCCTGCTCGGGGTCGTGCCGGTGGCGCACGAGTACGCCGGGCGTCAGTTCAGCACCACGCTCATCGCGGTGCCTCGCCGGATGCGGGTGATCGTGGCGAAGACGTGCGCGGCGATGGTCATGTTGTTCCTCGTCGGGACGCTGTCGGTCGCTGTGGCGTGGTTGTCCGCCGAGCTGACGCACCGGGCCTCGGATGCCGGCGGTGTGGCCGCGACGGCGGAGGACCTCGCCCGCCTCGGCGGCGCGATCGTCTATCTGGTGCTGATCGGGCTTCTCGCCCACGCGGCGACGCTCGTCCTGCGCCATCTGGTGCCGGCGCTGGTGTCGATGCTCGTCGTCGTCTACATACTGCCGTTCGCGCTGACCGCGCTCGGGGAACACACTCGGTGGCTGCCCACCCGTGCCGGGTCGCAGCTGTTCGCGCCGGACGACGCCGTGCTCACGGCGTTCACCGGGGCCCTGGTACTGCTCGCCTGGTCGATCGCGCTCGGCGTCGCCGGCACCGCCCGCTTCACCCTCTCCGACGCGTGACCGGGGCTCCCCTCCGCCGATCCCGCCGACCGCGCTCAGAGATCGGGGGCGGCGTTCCACGCGTCGACGAACTCCTGCGCGTCGTCGCCCCCACCCTTCACGAGGTTCGGGTGGAGCTTGCCGGTGACCGTGAACGCGTACGCAGGACGATCGGTCTCCGGCGCCCAGCTCGTCGACCCGAAGATCTCGGCTTCCTGATCCCGCAGCGCGGCATGTTTGATCGCCGGGACCAGCGCGGCGACGTCGGCGCCGTGGTCGAGCACGACATCGAGCTCCAGCGGCCCCAGCGCGACGGAGCGCACTCCCTCGGCATCGGCGAGTCCGAGCGCACGATCGAAGTTCGCGACGTATCCGTCCTCGCTCATGGTCTTCGCCGTGACGCGCGAGCCCGGCTCGTCTTCCTTCAACACGAACAGCTGGAGGGAGTTGAACTCCTGGAGGTCCGGCGTGGCGAGAAGGGCCTGCTGCACCGTCGCGGCCGTCTCGGCATCGGTCGTGGTCACCGAAAGATGCAGAGCGCGCGGCCCATGAGTGCCGATCGAGGCGCCCACGACACCGGCGATCGGCGTGAGGATCGCATTGAGCCTGGCGCCGAGCTCCTGCTGAAGCGCCGGAGCGGTCATGATCCCGCTGGAGAGGCTGACACGGAGCCGTGCCTCGCCCGACGTCAAGGCGTCGACTGCGGGCGTCGCCGCCACGGCACCCTCGACCGTGCGCATCCGCAGCGCGAGCGAGTCGTCGTCGAGCGTGTACTTCTGGATCGGGGCGACGGCGGCCACCGCCGCGACCGTCTCGACCGCGGCCTTCAGCGCCGCCGGATCCTGCGTCTCGACCGACGAACGCTCGTGCACGTCCGAGACCTTGATCGACACCCCGTCCGTGAGCGGACCGGCCGCCGCCGCATCCGCCAGCGGCTCGATCGTCGCGGTCGGGTCGACCCCTGCTTCGGCGACCGCCTCGACGCCCAGCGAATCGTCGGACGACCAGACGCGACCCTGCAGGATGCCGTCGACTCCGGTCAGCTCGCCCACCGCCTGTGCGAGTTCGGCGACCTCGTCGTCATCCCCGGCGACCGTCCACTGCCAGGCACCGGTGCGCACCTTGAGCACCACGTCATCATCGGTCACGGACTCGGCGAGGTCGTTCAATCGCGCAGCGGCCTCGGGGAGATCCGCGGGTGCGACCGAGTCTTCGAGCGAGATCAGGTAGCTGCCGTCCTCCGCCTTCTCGATCGAGGAGACGGCCGGATCCTTCGCGACCTGCTCCTCGAGGTCTTCGCTCTTCCGCGTGCACCCGGCGAGCGCCGTCACGGCGATCACCCCACCCAGCAGCAGAGCGACACCACGAACGATCCCCCGGTTTCGACGCATTACTCCATCGTATGCACAAACGCGTGAGCCGCCGATGGGCACAACTCCCCATTCGGTCTCGTGCGCGCGCTCGCGCCTGCACGCCGAGTGCACGCCGACTGCACCCCGACTGCACCCCGAGTGCACGGCTTCGCGCCGAACGCACGGCTTCTTCACGCGGGTACGCCGTGCACTCGGCAGCATCCCGTGCACTCGACGCGCACAACGCGGGGCGCGGACACAACGCGGGGCGCGGACACGACAGAGGCCCCGGACCGCGGAAGCGGGACGGGGCCTCTGGCGAGCGAGACTCAGGCGGTGAGGTCGGCCGCGGTCGGCACGCGACCGGCGATCTCCTCGATCACGTCGTCGTCGAGGCGCGCGTTCTCGAACGGCGCGTCGATCTCGGCGCGGTCGAGCAGCTCGGTCATGCGACGCTGACGCTGACGCGTGATCAGCGTGACGACACGACCCGAACGACCGGCGCGGCCGGTACGGCCCGAGCGGTGGAGGTACGTCTTGTACTCGTCGGGAGCGTCGGCCTGGACGACCAGGTCGATGTCGTCGACGTGGATGCCGCGGGCGGCGACATCCGTGGCGACGAGCACGTTCACGCGACCCGAGGTCAGACGCTCGAGGTTGCGCGTGCGCTTGGCCTGGTTCAGGTCACCGTGCAGCGAGACGGCCGGGATGCCGGCATCGTCGAACTGCTCGGCGAGCATGTCGGCGTAGGCGCGGGTGCGGGCGAAGACCAGCGTCTTGCCGGCACGGTCGACGAGCGACGTGAGGATGTCGGCCTTGTCGCGGTGCTCGATCACGAGTACGCGGTGCTCGATCGTGCTGGAGTCCTGGTCCTCACCGGCGACCTCGTACACGGCCGGGTCGACGAGGAACTCGTCGACGAGCGCTGCGACCTCGCGGTCGAGCGTGGCCGAGAACAGCAGCTTCTGGCTGCCGTCGGCGGTGTGACGCAGGATGCGCTGCACCGGCTCGACGAATCCGAGCTCGCACATGTGGTCGGCCTCGTCGAGCACCGCGATGCGGCAGTCCGAGAGGTCGAGCTTGCCCTGGTTGATGAGGTCTTCGACGCGACCGGGGGTACCGATCACGATGTCGACGCCCTTCTTCAGCGCACCGACCTGGCGACCCTGCGGGACACCACCGTAGATCTGCGTGGTGAACAGGCCGACGCTGCGGGCGATCGGCTGGATGGTGCGGTCGATCTGCAGCGCGAGCTCGCGCGTCGGAGCGAGGATGATCGCACGCGGCGAGCGTCCGAACTCACGGCGCTTGCCGGCCTGCGACTGCAGCACGCGCTCGACGAGCGGCGCACCGAAGGCGATGGTCTTGCCGGAGCCGGTGCGGCCACGGGCGAGCACGTCGCGCCCGGCGAGGACGGCCGGGATGCTGGCGGCCTGGATCGCGAACGGCGAAGCCGCGCCCATGCCGACGAGGGTGTCGACGATGTTCGAGCCGAGCCCGAGGTCGCCGAAGGTCACACCGTCGACCTCGACGGCCGCGACGGACTTCGCCTCGAGGCGCTCGTGCACGACGTCGTCGCCCGGGGTGAACTTCGCTCCGGTCGACTCGGGCCGGCTGGTGGCGTTCCAGTCATTGCGGCTCGGGCGCTCGTTGCGCGCCGGGCGCCCACGGGTGTCGGAGGTCAGCGGGCGCGGACGCTCGGTGCGGTACGCACCACCGGTCGACGGACGCGAACGCTCGTCACGGCCACCCTCGTACGAACGCTGCGTGCGGTCGCGGTCGAAGGCACGGCGGGCGCGGTCGGCGTCGAACGAACGCTCGCCGCCACGGTCGGCGCCACGGTCGTTGCTCCGGGCACGGTCGCCGCCGCGGTCGTCACGACGCGGACGCTCGTCGCGGTCGAACCGGGGACGCTCGGCACCACGGTCGCTGTTGAACCGGGGACGCTCGCCGCCACCGCGGCGGTCGTCACGAACCGGACGTGCGCCGTCGCGGTGGTCGTTGTCGCGGAAGCCCTGGCGCTGGGTGCCGGCGCCACGGTCGTCACGACGCGAGCGGTCGTCGCGGTCGAAGCGGGGGCGGTCGCCGCCGCGCTCGTCGCGGTAGGTTCCGGGACCGGTCGGGCGCTGTCCGCTCGGACGCTGTCCGCCACGGTCGTCCCGACGCGGACGGTCGTCGAAGCGGCCGCCGGCGCTGGGCCGGTCGTTGTAGCGAGGACGCTCGGAGCGGTCGTCGTTGCGGTGGTGCGGTGCCTCGCGGCGTCCGGACTCGGCGCGGTTGCGGATGCCCCGGGCCTCGTCGCGGCCGGCACGCTCGGAGGCGTTCCAGCGCTGCTTGGGCGCACCCGACTCGGCCTCGGCCGGGCGGTAGCCACGGTGACCGGCGCTGCGGCTGCCGGGACGACGGTCGTAGCCGCCGGCGGCGGGGGCGGAGCGGCGGTCGCCGGCATCCGCGCGGGCACCACGCTCGTCGCGCGCACCGTCACGGGCGGGGCCGCCGTTGTGGCGGTCGTGGAAGGAGGTCTTCTTGGCGCCGTAGCGCGGCTCGAAGTTGGCGGCGGGACGTCCGCCGCGGGGCTTCTTGTTCTTGGGCATTGCGTTGTCTTTCTGTGTTCTCGCACGAGAACAGCGCCGCGCACACGCGCGAGCACCCTGCGCGTGGTCGGATGCGACCAGCGGGGTTCCGGACTGTCAGCGGCCGGGGCCATTCATGTGATGGTTGATTAGCGTCGAGCGACGCTCACCATCGGCCCCTGGACTCACACTTCACACACATAAAACGTCCGCGCCAACGCGCGGGTGTCCGAAGCCGACCGCACAAGTGTAGCCGACGCGCCTGAGAGAGTGCCGACGCGGGGGTGGCCGTACGATGTCGAAGTGACTTCCGCATCCCCCACCGGCGCCCAGATCACCCTCCGACTCGGCGATGCGACCGCCCAGATCGCGCAGGTCGGCGCGTCCCTGCGGTCGCTGCGCATCGGCGGCGTCGACCTCGTCCCTCCATACCCGCTCGATCAGCCGACGCCCGCCTGTTCCGGCGTGGTCCTCGCCCCGTGGCCGAACCGCGTGCGCGACGGTCGGTGGGATGACGACGGAACCTCGCGCCTGCTCGCGATCACCGAGCCGAAGCTGAACAATGCGAGTCACGGCCTGCTGCGCTTCACGGCGTACGAGGTGTCGCACACCGACGCCGAAGCCGTGCTGCGGGCGACGATCGTGCCCCAGACCGGCTACCCGTACCTGATCGAGACCGCCGTGACCTACACGCTCACGCCCGACGGCATCGAGGTCACGCACACGCTCACCAACCGCTCGGCGACGCCCGCACCGGTCGCCCTCGGCACGCATCCCTTCGTGACGATCGGCGACGTCGACCCGCATGACCTGGTGCTGCGTGTCCCCGCGCAGACGGCGTTCACGACCGACGAGCGGATGCTCCCCACCGGCACCCGTCCCGCCGAAGCCACCCTGCGCGACGGGGCGCGGCTGGGCGACGTCACCCTCGACACCGGGTTCACCGACCTCGCTCGCGACGCCGACGGCCGAGTGCGGCACTCGCTCACGGCACCCGACGGCCGCCGCGTGACCCTGTGGCAGGGCGAGGGCTTCGACTACGTGCAGGTGTACACGACGCCCGCCTACCCGGGGCAGAGCCTCGCGGTCGCGATCGAGCCGATGACCGCGCCCGCCGATGCGTTGAACAGCGGCCTCGGCATCCGTCGTCTCGCCCCCGACGAGACCTGGACCCTGCACTGGGGCATCGCCCTCGGCTGACCGATTCCGACTCATCGCAGGGTCGGGCCCGTTCACAATTCAGGAACTTCGAGCGAAAAGGCCCCGGATCACGCAGCTGACTGCGGATCCGGGGCCATTTTCCTGAGTTGTGAACAGCCGGCGGGCGAGACCGCACGCCCGCCGGACGGGAACTACTCCCCGCGGTCGCGCAGCTCGCGCCGCGTGAGCTGCGGCGCGTGCGGCAGGCCGGACGCGTCGATCAGCACGGATCCGGCCGGAGCCACAGCGGCACCCGACGTGTCGGGGTCGACGGGAGCATCCGGCTTCGGCGCTCCCTCGGCATCCGACCCACCGGCCTTGCGCGCGGCCCGCCGCTCTCTGGCACCCTCGACGAGGTTGTAGAGGGTGGGCAGCACGATCAGCGTCAGCACGGTCGAGGAGAGCAGGCCGCCGATCACGACGATCGCGAGCGGCTGCGAGATGAACCCGCCGTGACCGGTGATGCCGAGAGCCATCGGCGTCAGCGCGAGGATGGTCGCGAGTGCCGTCATGAGGATCGGACGCAGACGCTTCTCCCCACCGGCCTTCACCGCCTCGATGGTCGACAGACCCTTCTCCCGGTACTGGTTCACGAGGTCGACGAGCACGATCGCGTTCGTCACCACGATGCCGATGAGCATCAGCACACCGATCAGCGAGGCGACGCCCAGCGGCACGCCCGTGACGATCTGCAGCAGGATCGCGCCGGTCGCCGCGAACGGCACCGAGACGAGCAGCAGCAGCGGCTGGCGCAGCGACTTGAAGACCGCGACCATCACCACGTAGACGATCAGGATCGCCGCGAGCATCGCGAGTCCGAGCTGCGAGAACGAGTCGGCCTGCTGCGAGGCGACACCGCCGACCTCGGCGGAGGCTCCGTCGGGCAGGTCGGCTGCGGCGAGCGCCTCGGTCACCGACTGCGTGGCGGTGGCGAGGTTGTCGGATGCCGGCGGCACGGTGACCGTCGAGGTGCGGCGACCCTGCTCGGTCGTGATCGAGGTGGGGCCGTTGCGCTGCTCGACCGTCGCGATGTCCTGCAGCTGCACGACGCCGAGCGGGGTCGGGATCGCGAGCTCCTTGAGCGCCTGGACAGTGGTCGGTGGCTCCGGCGTGACGATGTAGATGGTCAGCGCGGTGTCGTCGATCTCGACCGATCCGGCCTGCTGCGGACGCATGGTGTTCGAGACGATCGAGCCGACCGCGACCTCGGAGAGACCGCGCTGGGCGGCTGCCTCCCGGTCGACGACCACGGCGATGTACGGCAGCGAGGCGGCGAGGTTGTCGGTCACCTGGCCGACGCCGTCGCGTCCGTCGAGCTCCTCGACGACCGAGGTGGTCGCGGTCTGCAGGTCGTCGGCGTTGGATGCCGTGACCGTGATCTCGATGTCGCTCGAGCCGAAGCCGGCGGATGCCGCGACCGACACCTCGCCCACGTCGTCGCCGAGTCCGTCGATCGCGTCCTGCACGTCGGCGCGCAGCTTCTCCTGGTCGGCGTCGCCGTCGGTGAGCACCGAGTAGGTGACACCCGCTCCGCCCGAGAAGGCGTCGCTGAGGGCCGAGCCGCTGGTGCCGATCGAGGCCTGCACGTGCTCGATGCCGTCGATGCCGAGGAGTGCGTCCTCGACCTCGACCGCGGCATCCGACTTCGCCTGCAGGCTCGCGGTCGGGCCGAGGTCCTGCGTGACGGTCATGGTGTTCTGGCCGGAGTCGCTCAAGAAGTTGATCTTCATGAGCGGTGCGGCGGCGAGCGTGGCGCCGAGCACGACGACGGCGAGGATCACCGTGACACCGGAGTGCTTGAGGGTCCAGCCGAGGATCGGCCGGTAGACGCGCTGCAGCTGCGTCGGCGGAGCATCCGGGTGCTCGGGGTCGATGACGTTTCCGTGCTCGTCGACGAGCTCCTTGCCCGGCTTCAGGAACCAGTACGCGAGCACCGGGACGATGGTGAGGGCCACCAGGAGCGAGGCGACCATCGCGATGGTCACGGTCATGGCGAACGGTCGGAACAGCTCGCCGACCATGTCGCCGACGAAGACGATCGGCAGGAACACCGCGACCGTCGTGATCGTGGATGCCGTGATCGCCATGGCGACCTCGCGCACGGCGAGGCGGATCGCATCACCCTTGTCGGCATCGCCGACGTAGTGACGCTTGATGTTCTCGATCACCACGATGGAGTCGTCGACCACGCGGCCGATCGCGATCGTGAGCGCGCCGAGGGTCAGCACGTTCAGCGAGTAGCCGAACGCCTGCAGCCCGATGAAGGTGATGAGCACGCTGGTCGGGATCGAGATGGCGGTGACGAGCGTGGAGCGGATCGACATCAGGAACACGAGGATCACGATCACCGCGAACACCAGGCCGAGCAGGCCCTCGGTCGCCAGCGTCTCGATCGACTGCACGATGAACGGCGCCTGGTCGAAGATGATCGTGAACTCGGCGTCGGGGAACGCGTCGCTGATCGTGTCGAGCGCGGCGATGACGCCGTTCGACACCTCCACGGTGTTCGCGGCGGGGAGCTTGGTGATCGAGATCGAGAGCGCGTCCTTGCCGTCGACGCGCGAGATCGAGGTGACCGGGTCGGACTCCTGCGCGACCGTGGCGACATCGCCGATGGTCGAGGTGGTGCCGACGAGCGGGAGCGCCGCGATCTCTTCGACCGAGGTGATCTTGGCTCCGGTCTGCACCGTGAGCGTCTGACCGTTCTCGGTGATGTCACCACCGGGGAAGAGCGTGCCGTTCTGCTGCAACGCGTTGCTGATCGCCTGCGTGCTCTGGCCTTCGGCGGCGAGCTTGGCGGGGTCGGGCGTGATGCTGATGCGCTGCCCGACACCGCCGACGATCTCGGCGGCGTTCACGCCATCGACGTCTTCCAGCTCGGGGATCGCGACGGATTCGAGCTCGGCCTGCGCGTTGTCGGCATCCTCGAATCCGGTGACGGCCACCTGGATCACCGGGAAGTCGTCGATGGAGACCGACAGCACCTGCGGGGCCACGTCTTCCGGCAGCTGCGAGGAGACGCGGTTGATCGCCTGCTGGATCTTCTGCTCGGCGGTGGCGAGGTTGGTGCCGTAGGCGAACATCGCCTGCACGATCGAGGCGTTCGTGGTGCTGGTGGCCGTGGTCGACTCCAACCCCGGCACTCCCTGGATCGCCGACTCGATCGGCGTCGACACGTCGTTCTCGACCACCTCGGGTGAGGCACCGGGGTACGTCGTCATCACGACGAGCGCCGGCAGCTCGAGCGAAGGGATCAGCTCCTGCTTGAGGTTGGTGAGCGCGAGCCCGCCGAACACCGCCGCGACGATGGTGATCAGGGCGATGAGCGCGCGGTTCTTGAGGCTCAGGATGGCGAGTTTCGACAAGGCGGTTTCCTCGGTGTCAGGGTGTGGCTGTCGCTGCGGGGGGAGTGGAGACGGAATCTCCGAGGATCCGCGCCAGTGCGGTCTCGATGAAGGACTGTTCGAGATGGGCGTCGCGGATCTGCATGCTCCACATGACGCCGTCGATGAAGACCATCGCCGCTCGGGCGCGGTCTTCGCCATAGGTCGGCTCGAGAAGTTCTACGAGCCGGTCGGAGAGATGGCGTGCGAGCTCGCGCAGCCGGGGGTCGTGCACGGCCGCGGTGACCACGGCGCGGTCGGCCTGCACGGCATGGTGGTCGTCGAGGCTCTCGAACACGAGCGCGGCGATCACGGCGGGGCTGTCCCCGCGGTCGGCGATGGTCTGCCGGACGCCGTCGAGGCGCGCATCGACCTCGTCGGCGAGCGCGCGGAAGGCGGCCGAGCGGAGGTCGTCGAGGGTGTCGAAGTACTGGGTGGTCGCGCCGAGGGGAACGCCCGCGCGGGCGGCGACCTTGCGGTGGGTGACGGCCTCGGCGCCCACTTCGACGATGAGCTCGGCGGCCGCGGTCACGATCTCGCGACGGCGCGCTTCAGGGTCACGTCGACGACGCGACCCATCACCCATCCGAACCCCCTGGACATCCGTACATGTACGTTTGTACATTTCCGGATTGTGAGGACGCTGAGAGCGTTCAGAACAACGAGCCGACAGCCAGCCCGAGGCCCGCCGCGAGCAGGCCGAGCAGGAGCATCCCGACGGCATTGAAGACGGATGCCGGGCGCTCGCCGTCGCGCCACAGGGCGACCGTGTCGAGCATCGCGGTGCTGAAGGTCGTGTACCCGCCGAGCAGCCCGGCGCCGAGCAGGAACGCGGCATCCGGCAGTGCGGTCGTGACGATGCCGAGCGCGAAGGATCCGGAGAGGTTCACCAGCAGGATCCCCCACGGAAACCGGCGACCGGCCAGCCGGGCGACGCCGAGGTCGACGACGTATCGCAGCACCGCACCGACACCCCCGGCGAGCGCAGCGCCGACGAACAGCAGCGGGCTCACGATGTCGCTCCGGCGCGCGGGCGGGCGATGCGCAGCCCGAGAGCTGCCGCGCCGAGTCCGAGCACGAGGCTGCCCGCGGCATAGGCGAACGCGAGCACGGGAGCATCCGCCCACAGCTGCACGCTCCCCGTCATGAAGGCGCTGTACGTCGTGAAGCCGCCGAGCACCCCGGTGCCGAGCAGCAGTCGCAGATCCGTGGAGGCGGGAATCCGCGCGGCCAGCACACCGATCAGCAGGGCACCGAGCACGTTCGCGACGAGCACCGCGACGGGTACACCACCGGCGTCCGGGAGAGCGAGCCCCAGGCCGAGCCGTGCCGCCGTGCCCACTGTGCCGCCGGCGGCGACGAGGAGGATGCGGCGGAGGGTCACGTCGCCACTGTAGTCGCGCGTGACAGTGTGCCGCGGCGATGTCAAGGGCGTGGATGCCGGGCACCGCACGCCGTTGACTGTGCGCATGACCCCTCTGTGGAAGCTCGAGAAGTCGCCGCCGACCGGATCGCCCTTCGAGGAGGGTGCGCGACACGACGTCGTGGTCGTCGGCGCCGGCATCACCGGCCTCACGACCGCCGTCATGCTCACCCGGGCCGGGCTCGATGTGGCCGTGATCGACGCGGGTGGCATCGCCGAGCTCGCGACCGGTGCGAACACCGGCAAGCTGTCGCTCCTGCAGGGGTCGCGGCTCGCGACGATCCGGCGCCACCACCCGGCGTCACTCGTGCGCGCGTACGTCGACGCCAACAGATCGGGGATGGAGTGGCTGACCGCCTTCGCCGAGAGCGCGGACGTGCCGTTCACCCGCCACACCGACCACTCCTACGCGCAGGGTCCCGACGGCGCAGGAGACGTGCGAGACCAGCACGACGCTGCCCGCGAGGCCGGGCTGCCGACACGGATGCTGGCCGCCACGACGGTGCCGTCGACGCCGTTCCCGGTGGCCGCCGCCGTGGCCCTCGACGATCAGATCGCGATCGACCCGGTCGCCGTGACCGTCGCGCTCGCCCACGAGCTGCTGAGCGCCGGCGGCACGCTGCACATCGGCGTCCGCGCCACCGGTACCCGCGCGCTGCCCGGTCGCGTCGACACCACGGCGGGGCCCATCTTCGCCGACCACATCGTGCTCGCGACCGGCACCCCGATCACCGACCGCGGGCTGTACTTCGCCAAGACGCACGGGCTGCGGTCGTACTGCGTATCGTTCCGGGTGCAGGGCGATGTGCCCGCGGGGATGTTCCTCTCGGTCGACGGCCCGACTCGCTCGGTCCGTCCGGTGAGCGCGGCCGACGGCCCCGGGGGCGAGGCTCACCTCGTCGTCGGAGGCAACGGCCACCCGGTCGGCAGGTCCGACAGCGAGAAGGCCGCGGTCGACGACCTCGTCGCCTGGACGCAGCTGCACTTCCCCGGCGCCGAGGAGACGCATCGGTGGTCGGCGCAGGACTACGAGTCGCACAACCTGATCCCGTTCGTCGGTGCGATGCCCCGCGGTCTCGGCCGCATCCGGTTCGCGACGGGCTACGCCAAATGGGGCCTATCGAACGCGCCGGCCGCCGCACAGCGTCTCACCGCCGAGATCCTCGGCACGCCGTGGCGCGACCGGCCGACCTGGATGACGACCATCGGCACGCGTATGACCATGCCCGCCGACCTCGGGCGCGGAGCCGTCGAGGGTGGGAAGGTCGCGGCCGCGCTCGCCGGCGGATGGGCGGATGCCGAGAGCCGCTCGGGCCCCGTCGCGAAGCCTGCCGAGGGCGAGGGTGTGGTGGCGAACCGGGGCGGTCGTCCGGTCGGCGTCTCGACGGTCCACGGCGTGACGCGCGCGGTCGGCGCGGTGTGCACGCACCTGGGCGGCGTGCTCGAGTGGAACGATGCCGAGTGCACGTGGGACTGCCCGCTGCACGCCTCACGGTTCGCGGCCGACGGGACCCGCATCGAGGGTCCGGCGGTGAAGGACCTCAGTCGCCTGCCGCGCTCGGGCCGGGAGTGACCGGGCCGGTCGTCGGGCCGTCGTCCCACCCCTCCTGAGGCGTGTCTCCGTTCTCGCGGAACACGTACTGCGACACGAGCTTGCGCTGGCTGCTCGACCAGTCGATCGCGGGTCGGCGCTGCTCGGGCGGCAGGTAGCCCAGCCGGTAGACTGCCATGAGCTCGAGGTCGTCGGGCACGCGCAGCAGCTCGACGATCTCGTCCCAGCGCCCCGGAACCTCCATCGGGAAGGAGATGAACTGGATGCCCATGCCGAGCTCGACCGTCGTGAGCCAGATGTTCTCCATCGCCGCGCCCATGCTGAACACCGAGTAGAACGACGACAGCTGCCCCGGCCGGTACTCGCTGCGATCGAGCATGACGCCGATCAGCAGCGGCGACCCCGCGACGAGCTTGCGGTTCTCGGAGCCGAGGGTCTTGGGCACCCCGAACGTGTTCATGAGCGTCTGGCCGCGCTTGGTGAACACCTGGCTCGTGAACGGGCGGAGGGCGGCGGGCAGCTTGTCGAACAGCATCCCGCTGCGCTTCTCTTCCATCTCGGCCTGGCTGAAGCGGAAGTACGGCTTGTAGCGCTCGAAGAACGTGCCGTTCGACATCGCCTCGGTCATGCTCTCTCCGGAGATGCGGGCGATCTGCTCGATCGTGTCGCGGCTCTCGATCACGACGAACCGCCACGGCTGACTGTTCAGCTGCGAGGGCGCGCGGCCCGCGGCTTCGAGGAGGATGCGCTGATGCTCCTCCGAGACCGGGTCGGGCAGGAACGGCCCGTTCGTGGTCTTGCGGCGGCGGATGGCGTCGAGCAGTTCCATGCGGTCACTTCCGGTCGGCGGGCAGGCGCGAGACGACGAGTCCCGCGACGATGAAGGGGGCCGCGGCGAGCGCGACGAGTGGATGCCGGCGGCCGTGGCTGCCGAGGTACGGGATCGCGGCGAGGGGTGCGGCCGCGGGGAGCAGTGCGAGGGCGGCTCGGCGACCGGCCGTGCGGGGACCGCGGGACCAGCCGACCGCGACAGCCGCGGCGACGGTTGTGCAGGTGACGATGTAGAGCGCATGATGCAGCCAGCGGAAGCGGCTGGTGTCGATGAGCCGGGCGGCGACCGAGGCGCCGAGTGCACAGTTCGCGGTGTAGGCCGCGGTCGCGACGAGGAACAGCGGCGATGCATCCCTGTCCCTGTGCCGCCGACTCATGGCACGACCCTACGCCCGCCTTTGCGCCAGGGGCTCCCCCTTGCACGCCGACCCGCCGTTCGCTACGCCCTCTCTCCCCTCCCCTTCCCGCCGAGCGGCCCCTCTCCCTTCCCGCCGAGCGGCCCCTCTGTGTGCGAACGGCCCCCTTACGCACGTCCACAACGGGGTGGTTCGCACGTAAGGGGGCCGCTCGGCATAGTGCGATTCAGGGCTGAGGATTGGCGCGCGCGGAGAGAACCCAATCCCGAACGATCCCGCCCGGGTAGCGGTGTCGCGGAAGATCTATAGGGACCGGCCCGCGGTCAACGGTGAACCCCGCACTCTCCACGAGTTCCACACAGCCCAGAAACGAGAGATAGATCTTCTGGACCCGTTCCGAAGGGTAGTCGAGCCTGAGGTTGCCACGAGCGTCCAATGCCGCCGACCCCCATCCCGGCCACGGATCGGTACCAGCCGCCGTCCACTCTGCAAACAACCGCCCCTCGGGACGAAGCACGCTACGAATTGCAGAGAGGTCTGCGTGGGATCCGTCCAAGTCCGGGCGTATGAGCACACGCGACGCGATGACGACATCAAATCCCGCCCGATCCTCGGCCATCTCCGGGAACTTTCTGTGGAGCAGTCGACCGCGAAGCGAGGGATGGACAGACAGAAGCCGATCGACAGCTACGCGAGACGCGTCGCAACCATAGATATCAAGACCACTATCGGCAAGCCTCAAGAAATTGCGCCCGTCACCCACGCCGATGTACAGAATCTGGTCGCGATCGGAAACCTCCTCAAGAACATGCTGAACGATCGGCAGTTCCGCCCCTCGGGGCCAGTCACGAATCGCATGCGCCCAGTCCCAGTAGTCCGCCAGTTCGCCGGCATCATTGCTCAACTGCATCCTCCTCACTTTCGAACCATCGCCGCCGAGACGAGGACGAAGCTCGAAGGCCCGTCACGAGCACACCCGCGCCGACAACGACCCCGAGCATCCAGGTCGTTGGCCCCACGAGTGCTCCGAAGATCACCGGACCTACGATGTTCTGCAGTTGTCCTCCCACATTCATCGCACTCATGTCCGTCGTCAGCGCACTACCGCGACTCAGCTTCACCATATAGACGGCGAGCGCTGCAGAATGCAGAATTTCCGCGACAATCTGGAGCAGGATCAAGGCGGACAAAAGCACAATGCCGATTCCACCATTGGAGCGCGGCGCGGCCGTCGCCAGTACCAAGATGGATAGGCCGAGGATGATCCCAGACGTGGCCCAAGCGATGGCGTGATTGTACCCGCGAACCACCCAGGCGTTCGTTCGTGCCTGAACGAGCGCGACGCACGTTGCGTTCGCGATGAACGCAAGGGGAACAATCCACGACAGCGTTGGCCAGCGCGACACCACTAAAAGCGGGAGGTACACGTTGAGGAGCGTCCGATGGAAGGAGAAAACAAAATTCTCCCACGTAACCCTTACCCTGCGCCGTGAAGCAAAGGCTGAGATCATCGACGATCGTGAGGCGAGCAAAGATGGACGAACGCGCGCACCCACCAAGTTCTTGCCTTGGAATGCAGGTCGATAGACAAGAACGACCAAAATAAACGATAACGAGTTTGCACCCACGACGAGGGAGAGCGGCAGTTCGAGGAAAAGAACTAACGCGCTGAAGCCAGCGCCCACGCCGTACCCGATGTTGCCCGGGAGCGCCATCCGGCCGAAGACGCGCACGGCATCATCTTTGGACAAGGGTGCGGCTACTATGCTCCGTGTCAACGAAGCCGCAGAGCGGTCGACAAGACCGAATACCACTGAGTAGACCAAGAAGGCAAGATCTCCGCTGACCGCGAGCCAACCGATCACGCCTGCTGCCCGAAGCGAGTAAGAGATCGCAAAGACTCGGAACGGACCGAAACGATCGGCAAAATGCGCAACAGGAACGGACGCCAGCGCGCCGGCGACCGCTGAGGCCGTGAGCCCAACGCCCACAGCAATCGGACTCACCCCATTCTGGAGTGTGAAGAAGAGAGCGGCGGCACTTACGAAGGCTCCGGTACCCACCGCGTCAACGGCGGTGCCGAAAAGGGCTGCACGCTCAATGGAGCTCGCTTCCGGGCTCACCGGCTCCCGCATGCGGGGCACCCTCGTATCCGGTCGATCGGAACCTTGATGAAGTCATTCTTGAAGCAGGAGAAGGAAAAGAGATAGCCGCTCGCAAGGTCCCCCTTGCCGAGGATGATCTTCAGCACCTCATTCGCACCAAGAACTCCCGCCAATCCCGTGGAGACGCCCCACACAGGTACCGGACCACGCCGGTTCTCGGGCAGGTCCGGAAAGGCGCACTGCAGGCACGGGTCCCCCGGCGATGCCATTGTGAAGACATAGCCGTAGCCGTACTGTGCGCTGACATGAACCATCGGTGTCGACGTCTGGATCGCGAACGAGTTGCAGAGCAATCTCTGCTCAGGGCCGTCACCGCCCTCAAGGATCACCGAGTAGCCGGCAAGCAATCTCTCGACGTTCTCGTCGTCGACCCTTTCGGTTGAGAACGTGACCTCGATCTCCGGGTTGAGTTCCAGAAGCTCCTCTGCGGCGACTTCTGCCTTGAGCCTTCCCACATCGTGGCTGCGATAGAGGATCTGGCGATTGAGGTTACTGGTCTCGATGCGATCGAAATCTATGATGTGTATCCGCCCAACGCCGGCGGCGGCAAGATAGTAGAGAAGTGGAGACTTCACCCCTCCGGCCCCAACGGAGACGACGCTGGCCCTACGAAGGAGCCGTTGCCCTTCTGTGCCGATCTGAGGCATCATCTCTTGCCGGTTGTAGCGCTCGTCCTTGAATTGCATCTGTTCCTCCGATCAGGCAGTAATTTGCGTTCGTGGCGACCGACTTTGGAAGTCGGCCGCCACAAAACTGAGTTCGCGTCAGCCGTCACAAGCGTGTACGGCACATACCTTGACGTCTGCATCCGGATGGATTTCGTCGTCGAGTCGAGCGGCTTTTCCGTTCACGAGAACTCGAGCGTAGCGTCGCACTTCGCCCGTCTCCGGCGCGATGAATGCATGTTTGACATCGACGTCCATCTCACCGAGGCTGCGGAACAGAGACTCGACCGTCAATGGCGCGCTGCTATCAATCTCGACCGAGTCTCGGTTGAGGAGTGCTTCCGCGACGCCTCGCAGTGCTATTTGCATCATCTGACCTTCTTTCATCACTATCAATTGGGTCCGTCGATGAATATGTAGACTGTCGACGGCCCAAGCATCGTAAGCAGGCATGAGGTCGTCGAAAGAAGATGCATCTCGGAATCTCGGAATACAGTTAAGTCACGCCCACTCGTCCCATCCCGACCCAGCCCCTTTATGTGCGAACGGCCCCCTTACGTACGTCCACAAAGGGGTGGTTCGCACGCAAGGGGGCCGTTCGGCGCCGAAGAACGACGCCTAGAGGTTGCCCTCCGCATACATGCGGAGCGCGTCGCGGACGAACTCCGCGCCGTGGGTGCCGCCGGACGACGTCGCGTAGTTCGCGCCGAAGCGCGGATCCGCAACGTACATCTCGCCGAGCCCGATCACGTACGCCTTGACGTCGCCGCCGGGGACGGCGGCGGGCGTACCCGGGATGCCCGTGAGCCACTCGACGTGGCGTCGCGCAACATCCTGAGCCTCGGCGGATGCCGGGTCGATGCCGCTCTCTGCCGCGGCGATCCAGTCGCGTCCGAGGTCGGACACGCGCTGCTGCCAGTCGGCGCGCTCGGCATCCGTCATCCCGCGCCACCAGCGGTCGCTGTCGGCGTAGGCCTTCTTGCCCCAACGATCCTCGACCTCCTCCTTGTACTGGGTGTGGTCGAAGCCGTCGAACATGTTCTCTGCCATGAGGTTCTCACCTCCTCTCAATGCTGTGATGGTCGATTCGACCGACGCGATCTGCCGCGCCAGCCGGGCCTGCTCCTCGCGCAGCAGCGCGAGATGGGTCTCGAGGGCGGATGCCTCGCCGCGCTCCCGTTCGAGCACCTCCGCGATCTGCGGCAGCCCGAGTCCGAGCTCCCGCAACAGGAGGATGCGCTGCAGCCGCACGAGCGCCTGCCCGTCGTAGTGGCGGTAGCCGTTAGGCGCGATGCGCGATGGCGGCAGCAGTCCGATGTCGTCGTAGTGCCGCAGCGTGCGACTCGTGGTTCCCGCCAGCCGCGCGATCTCCTGGATGGACCAGTCGTCCCGTTCCATGTCGCCTTCTTCCTGTTCGATATCTCGACTCTAGAAGTTGACGTTGCGTCAAGGTCAAGCGGGAGTTCGCGCCCTCGCGCTCCCGCCCGCTCGCCACTCCTTCCCGAGTGCACGGACTACCGACGAATGCACGGACTGTCTACGCCGACAAGCCGTGCATTCGACAGCTTCCCGTGCACTTGGAGCAGCGACGGCGGAGGATGGAGCGCTGCCACCTCGTGCCACTCACGGTTCCTACACTTGCACCAGCGCGGCAACGCCGCCGAACGCCATGAAGGCGCCCATCAAGGCGACGAAAACGCCCACGACGCCCATCATCCACGGCCGCTGTCGCCCCGCGGAGGCGCGCGCCACACGTTCGCCCAGGACGACCTTCTGAGAACGGAACACCCAAGCGTTTACTCTCCTGCGAAATACGAGGATGAGCACGCCGCTGACGAAAGCTACCGAACCGAATATCAGATTCGGAACGATGGTCCCGTCGTCGATCACATCCACTTCACAGTCCTCCTGCCGAAGACAAATGCATCGTCGAGTCACGCCACCGCGTCACGCGAGCTCTCCGGGCAGCGGTAGTCATGGAGCCATCATCGTCCACTCAGGCCGCTGTCGTCAGTCGGCAGGGACCTTCGATATCCAGACGCTCTGGTCGTCGCTTGCGGATTCCGGATCCCTCACGCCGTCGAGAAACACCTGGATCCGGTAGTCGCCCGTCCCGTACTCCCACACATCGAATACCCAGGAGGCGCCGCTGCACATCCCTTCATCTGGCATCAAGATGAGCAAGGACGGAAAATCCGTCCCTTGTTGCCATGTGCCGCGGATAGTGAGCAGATCATCCCACTCAAGATCACCGACCGTTGTAGCTCCCGAAGGGCTGCAGAGCAGGTTGGAGGGCCACGAGCGCGCAACGAAACCCCCATCCTGGTGCATAGAAATCGTCGCTGTGCTACCGCCCGCTCCCAGCTTCCACTCGCCTAGGACGTTTTCCGTCGTCAGATCGTCGGCCGGCGCCAACGCGCCGCACGAAGACAGCACCATCACCAGACCGGCGGCCAGCGCCGCTGCGGACGCCGCACGCTTCAGCGGCACTTCATTCCCAACTCGCCCGGCGAAGTCCACGAATAGTCGACAGGGGCGGCGGAAAGGACCCGGCTGCGCCGGGCAGTGAATCCGGATGTTCGCGTATAGGCCTCACGACCCACACAGGCAGCTCGGACGACGCGTTGCACGAGGCCGGTCATTGCCCAGCGATCGTTTCTGTCCATGTAGATGTCTCTCTCGCATGAGGGGTGCCGCCTGCAGCGGCCGAAGACCACTCCATCGTCATGTCAGTTCGCCGCATCACGCCCCGTCCGGGCCGAGGAAGTCATGCAGTCATCATCGTCTACTCACGCTGCTGTCGTCAGTCGGCAGGGACCTTCGATATCCAGACGCTCTGGTCGTCGCCCGCGGCTTCCGGGTCCCTCACGCCGTCGAGAAACACCTGGAATCGGAAGTCATTTTCCCCAAACTCCCACACCTTGAATATCCAGCTCGCGTTCCCGCACGACTCTTCGTCCGACGTCAGAAAGAGCAGATAGGGGAAGTCTTCCCCGGACTGCCACGTGCCATGGATCGTGCTCAGATTTTCCCACTCTAGATCATCGACTTTGAGGGCTCCCGTCTCTTGGCAGAGCAGGTTTTCCGGCCACGAACGAGCCACGAACGTACCGTCCTCGTTCATCGAGATCGTTGCGTCGCTGCGATCTGCCTGGAGACTCCACACTCCGACGATGTCTTTCCTCGTCAGGTCGTGAGCTTCAGATTGCGGACCGCATCCTGTCAGCACCATCACGAGTCCTGCAGTTGCTGCTGCAACTGACACCCAGTCTTTCATCCGCGCCTTATTCCCAACTCACCGTCGAAGTCCAGGTGTAATTAACGGTAACGGCCGACAGTGGGCCAGTGGCGCCGGGCAGAGAGTTCGCATACCTACTCGCCGTGGAGAGATCTATCCGGAACCCGTGTCGAGTGCGGTCCCGGGGAGGCGGTCACCGGTGCTCGATCGCATCGTCGGGGTCGGCCGTCCTCAGCCGCACCTTGTCTCCGACCGACAGGGCGACGAAGCACATGACGCTTCCGAGAACGGCGAGTGCGCCGACGACCGCGAAGGCCTGATACCAATCCCACACGAGCAGATAGATCGGGAAGATACCCACGACAGCCGCCAAGGCGTTGGGGATGAGGACATGGCGGATGCGGTTGCGGCTGACTCGCGATGATCCGCCACTCACCGGTCGCTCGAGAGACCAGCACATCAGCGCGACCGGCACTCCCCCGGCCGCGAAAATCGTGAAGGTGCCGAGCAGGGGCGTGACATGGTCTGGCTCTACAGGGAGATACCTCCCAACCGCCGACCGATCCGTAGCGTAACAACGCAAAGATCGCAGCCGTCACCAACACGGCACCAAGCAGCAGGAGCATGAGGGGGAACGCTCTTGTCCTGCTCGACTTCATCGCGACTTCTCCATAAGCGCCGAAAGGCTAGAAGCCTGCTGCTCCCAGGTCGGCTTCGCCGCTTCGAATCAGCTTAGAGACGCTAAGCGAAGAAGTCGGCGTCATGCTTGGTCGTTCCGATGGGGCGATCAAAACGATACGAGTACGACCAGATTCCAGCCGGACACTCGGCGGTCGAGGTCATATGAGTGAATCCAGGAACGCGTTGACCTCTTCGTCGAGAACCAAGAGCAGGAAAGATTCTGCATCGTAGACGGAGTGGATGACGACCTGCACCTCGCTTGCGAGCAGCAGAACATCCGAGTCGGAGAGCGAACCGACGGAAGGACGAAGAGTGTGACCTTGCCTGTTGCCCGATGTGAACGCATTCAACGGGTACCCCGAGGCTCCTCTCCGAATCAGACGGGTCAGATCTTCGGGAGGTGATTGCAGGCCTTCCCAACGAATAACCCTGTCGTCGACGAAGGAGACACCATCGAGCCCCGCGTCGCCACGACGCGATAAGTCATCATCAACAATGAGAATTCCATCCGAGACCGCGGGCAATCCCCGGAAAATCCGTCGTAGCACGCTATCTGCATCGCCAAGCCGCGCAGACTGCGAAAAGGGGGAAGCCTCAAGGCTCACACGACCTTCTGGCACGATTGCATACGCATGGAGTGCTTCGCGGTCGAGTCTTGACAGCACTCGTCTCGAAACACGAGACCCCTGATCGAGGGATTCCGTCGACCAGTCAAGGCCTAAAGCTCGAGGGGCCGAGGCCAGCGTTCCATGGACGTGCATCTGATCATCACCAATCTCTGCGAATGCTCACTCGGTTACTCCCGTCGAAGCACCCAGAGAGGTTCGAAAGACGTGTCCAGTTCACCGGGTGGAAAGAACTGCATCTCGAGAACTCATCATTCGATTGGAAGAGGAAACCCGTGTGCGTGCCATGTGAGCTGATTCACAGCGGAATCAGTCAACTAGAGAACACCGAGTGCCTCCAGAATCACCCACACGCCGATAGCTATAAAGACAACGCCGACTTCTACAATGCGCCTGGTCCCGTCCGATTTACTGATTTCGAGATCATCGGGCTGCCAATTTTCTCCGCCTTTCGAAGTATGCTCTTTCGCACACTTTTTCGCATGACGATTAAGACGATGCCGAAGCCGACGATCAGTATTCCAATGACGAACATTCTGTACCTCCTCCGACTAGAACGTCCACGCAATCCCTCCGCTACATCCAGCGCCTCCGCCGCGCTGAACGCTCGCCTCAACGCTGTACGGCATCTGATAAGCACCGTCGTTGGCGCTCATGGGGATTACACCGATGGCACCGCTAAATCCAGCTCCGACCGGTCCCGCAGAAGCGGAACAGCCCCCTACGATCATCGGGCCTCCACCCGCTTCCGTCGACTGCGCTGAGTAGAAAGATATACCCGCCTTGGGTCCAATCTGCAAACTTACAGTGAGACCCGGTCCCTCAACCGGTTTTTCCGCTCCGACACACACGACAGCACAGAACTGCGCCCCAATCGAGTACGTCGGCTCAGGTTTCTTAAAATCAGGGACAAGCGCCCAGTTCCGTCCGACTTCGTCGACTTAGAGATCATCGGACTGCCGATCTTCTTCGCCTTGCGCTCGATGCTCTTCACCACACGCTTACGGAACACGATCACGGCGATGCCGAAGCAGACGACAAGTGTTCCGACCGCGGGCATAAGCGGGTTCATCAACGCACGCCCCTCATCAGTAAGGTTCACAATCGACTTCGGTGCGCACGCCGTTGACCAGCCGAACAGCCAAGATGCTGAGCGCACCGCCGCCGACCGCTGCCAGCGCGACGAATGCGAGCACAGCGGGAAAGTACCAGACGAAGATAAAACTGAGAAGGGAACAGGCCACAGGCCCCACGGCTACTCGCATCGGCCACGAACGAGGTGATCTCGGCTGCGGAACCAGCGACAAGAGACTCAACCCCGTGGGCACGAGAAGTCCGAAGACGGCACTCGCCAGGACTGAGCTCCACACAGCCCCGCCGTCGCCGGACTCCGCGATACTTCCCCAGTCGAATCCAAACGAATACAGCCAGTACATCAATCCCAGCAGAGCGCCGATCGTCGCATTCGAAACCCCGAGAGCCACGAGGCAACGCACCCATCGCACGCGGTATCTCACTCCCGAGATCGTGCTCATCGTCGATTGTCCTCGAATTCGGGTGGCAGGGGTGGCGATCACTCGACTCTAGAGCTGACGATGCGTCACCGTCAGCATCGGCCCCCACACGCGAAACGGCCCCACCCCCGATTCCGAGGGTGAGGCCGTTCGAGAGACGCCCGTCAGTCGACGGCGGTTCCGAACGCGGTCACCGAGGCCGTCAGCGCGTCGGCGACCGCCTGCGCGTCGATGTCGAAGAGCACGTCGACGTTCGGCACTCCCTGCCACCGGTCGATCATCTGCACGACCGTCTGACCGCGGGTGTGCGTGCCGTTCAGCTCCACGTCCACGCGCAGCCGCCGCACCGTGAACCACTCGGGGTTGAGCGCATAGGCGACACAGGGAACGTCGTTGAGGTGCATGCCCTCGGTCTTCCACTCCGGCATGTCGTCGCGGTCGTCCTGACGGTCGGGGTAGCCGATCATCTCGCAGAGCGCCACACCCATCGGCGAGCGCGACTCCCAGAGGGTGCGGATGTGATCGGGCGAGAGCGAGAAGCTGCGGGACACATCCAGACCGACCTGCGTGAGCGGAGCCCCGGACTGGATGACGATCTCGGCCGCCTCGGGGTCGTTGTAGATGTTCGCGCTCGCGACCGGGGTCACGTTGCCCCAGGTGAGGGCCGCCCCACCCATGTAGATGATGCGACGCACCGAGCGCGCGAACTCCGGCTCCAGCTTGATCGCCAGCGCGACGTTCGTCAGCGGAGCGAGTGCCATGATGGTCACCTCGCCCGGTGCCGCCATGACCGTCTCGATCATGCGGCGCACGGCGTCGGACTCGACGTCGGCATCGGGATCCGGGTCCGGGTACTCCCAGTAGCCCACGCCGCCGGGGCGGTGGATGTGCTCCGCGAAGTTCGGCTCGCCGACCAGCGGCCGACTCGCGCCCTTCCAGATGGGCAGGTCGGGACGACCGGCGAGCGCCGCGATCTTGCGGGCGTTCGCCGTGGCGGTGTCGACATCGACGTTGCCGAACACCGTGGTCAGCGCCTCGATGTGGAAGGCGTCCGAGGCGAGCGCCCAGAACAGCGCTCCGGCGTCGTCGATCCCGGGGTCGGTGTCAATGATCAGTCGTTCCATATCCATGCTTTCTGTCATGTCCTAGCGGCTCACAGGCCGTTCGGACGCTTCACTGAGCCCCTCCGCGACCACCGGCTCCGCCCGTGCGGCACGGGCGGAACGCATGTAGACGAACAGGTACCAGCAGTTGATCGCGATCAGGGTGATGTTGAGCGCGACCATGGGCGCGCTGCCGAGCATCAGGTTGTAGGCCATGAGCATCGCCGATGCTCCGAGATTCAGCCACCGGAGGCGAGAGATCGTCGGCTGGAGGATCGAGATGATCAGGAGAGCACTGCCGGCCCAGCCGACGATCTCACGCCAGATATCCATCAGACGGTCACTTGCCCACGAAGAGGCCGTTGCGGTTCTTGGCGAGGACGTAGAGCACGACGCTGATCGCACACAGGGTGGCGATGTAGATCGGGAAGATCCACATCATCCCCTGGCTCTGCAGCCACAGCAGCAGGTACGACGCGGTGCCGCCGAAGATGGCCACGCCGAGACCGTATCCGAGCCCGAGACCGGTGCCACGGATGTGCTGCGGCAGGAGCGAGTTGGACACGACGACGAAGATCGTCATGTTGAGCAGCAGCACGATCGCGCCGCCGAACATCACGCCGGCGAGCGTTCCGACCCCCGGCTGCGAGTACAGCAGCGCCAGGAAGATGGTCGGGATCGCCAGCAGACGGGCGACGACGAACCACCGGGACATCGGGAACCGGTCGAGGATGCGGCTCAGACCGTAGGCGCCGAGCGTCAGGAAGATGCCCATGCCGGTCGTGATGGCGAACACCGCGGTGGGGTCCTCTCCGAACGTGCCGTTGGCGAGGTTCGGCAGACCGGCGATCCAGGTGTAGTTGTACGCCTGGATGGCGCCCACGATGAACACCGTGGCGAGCACGCTCAGCCAGTACTTGCGCACATCGCGCCACACGGAGTTGTTCTTCGTGGGGATCGCGCCGACCGTGCGGATGGCTGCGGTGTCGAGCGTTTCCGGCAGCGTGCGGCGCAGCCAGAGGACGATGAGACCGAACGCTCCGCCCACGAGGAACGGGATGCGCCAGCCGTAGGCCGCCAGGGCTTCCGGTCCCAGCAGCAGGCTGATGAAGAAGATCGACAGCGGTGCGAGCAGGTTGCCCAGGTTGTTGAAGAAGGCGAAGAACCCGGCGACATAACCCGGACGGTTGGGCACCAGCTCAAGGGCGTATGCCGTTCCGAGCGGCGCCTCGACACCAGCGGAGAGGCCCTGGAGGAGGCGTGCGGCGACGACGATGATCGGCGCGAGAACGCCGATGGTCTGGAAGTCGGGGAGGATGCCGATGATGAAGCTGCCCAGCGCGACGGCTCCGACGGCGAAGATCATGATCTTCCGGCGGCCGTAGCGGTCGGCGACGAAGCCGAAGACGACACCGCCGAGGGGGCGGGCGACGAAGCCGACCGCGAAGACCGCGAGCGCGTTCAGGGTCGAGGCGAGCGGGCTGTCGGAGGGGAAGAACGCCGCACCGAGGTAGACCGACAGGAGCCCGAAGATCGCCCAGTCGTACCACTCGAGCGCGTGGCCCCAGCTGAGCGCCCGGAGGTTGCGGCGCTCTGTCTTGCTGGCCTTGCTCGTCAGCTGCTGCGGCGCCGTGGCTGCCACTACTTCTTCAGTGCTCATGGAGCTCCTTTGCTCTGCCCTCGGGAGGGAGGGGATCGTCCCGTTGACGACTATAGTATAGCAAGAATCGCCTTCGCGACAGAAAGAGTGCATCGTGACTTCACCGCTGAACGACACCGACCGCCGCCTCGTCGACGCCGCCTCCGAACTCCTCGTCCGCACGCACGACGCCGACCTGCACCGCGTCGCGGCTGCCGCCCGCGGAGCGTCAGGACAGATCTATCTCGGCCTCAGCCTCCGCTCCCCGCGAGTGAGCGTCTGCGCCGAGAGCACGGCCCTCGCGAACG
The DNA here is from genome assembly GCF_012030385.1 of Microbacterium sp. B19(2022). NCBI lineage: Bacteria > Bacillati > Actinomycetota > Actinomycetes > Micrococcales > Microbacteriaceae > Microbacterium > Microbacterium sp. B19(2022). The sequence continues at coordinate 148,407 of NZ_JAAUVO010000002.1, read as the reverse complement.
CCAGGATCGGCGGCGAGCAGGACATCGAGGCCATGGTCGCGGTGGGGCTGCGGGAAGACGGAACCACGGTCATCCTCAACCCCTGCGGCGTGTGCCGTGAACTCGTGCCCGCCATCGCCCCGGGCATCCGCACACTCGCCGACGACGGCGGCCACCCGGTGTGGGTGACCGCCGCCGATCTGCTGCCGATGCCGTGGGTGCGCGCGCGCTCCTACGACTGAATCGCCGCGGGGCTCAGCGCCACGGAAGCGGGCGCCGCAGCACCTCGCCGATCCGCTCGAGCACGCCGTCGAAGTCCATGTCGAAGACGACACGATGGATCGGCCGCGTCTCGTCCTTCACCGGGTGCACCCCGGCGAGGTAGCGGTCGCCGGTCTCCTGGTCGAGGAATGTCTCCAGCGGACGCATGACCGCACCGGTCACGAGCTCGGGGTAGAGCAGGCTCGCCACCGCCATGCTGTCGTTGATACCCATGACCCGGCGTCCTTCCGGCTGCGGGTACGAGCGCGAGTAGAAGCCGGCATAGTCCCGACTGATCGCGGTGATCAGCTGCGCGGGCGCGAAGCCCGTCGACGAGGCGATGTCGAGGAAGAAGTCCTCGGGCACGAGGGCCTGACGGGTGACGTACGGCCCGCACCAGGTGACGTCTCCCTCGTGGGCTGCCACGATGCGCGCCGCGTCGATGTCGAACGAGACGTTGGGGTCGCGCGAGACCCGGAACCGACGATCCTCCCACGGCGCGGTGTCGTGATAGAGCGCTGGCCCGAGCGTCCCCACGATGGTGGTCGAGCGGAGTCGCTGCAGTAGGTCGGGCCGCTTCTCGAGAGCGGCGGCGAGGTTGGTCTGCGGGCCGAGCGCGAGATAGTCGATCTCGCCCTCATGCCGATCGACCAGGTCGAGCACGACGTCGACGCCGACCGGCTCGGGATCCACAGACTGCGCCGGACGAAGCCCGGTGTTACCGAAGCCGTCCTCGCCGTGGATGCCGGGGTTCATCCGCAGCTCCTGGATGAGCGGCACGTCCGCGCCCCGGTACACGGGCACATCCGTGCGTCCGCAGGTGTCCAGCACGTAGCGGGCGTTGTCGGCGGCGCGCTCGCCGGTGGTGTTCCCGAAGACGCTGACGACGGCCAGGATCTCGACCTCGGGATCGGCGGCCAGCAGCATCAGCGCCAGCGCGTCATCCACGCCGGTGTCGGTGTCGACGATGACTTTTCTCATGAATGCTCTCCAGGTAGGGGGTCAGGGACGCGACAGCCCGAACGCGGCGAACGCGTCCTGCGTCGACTTCTCGGTCAGGAGGGTGACGAATCGCGCCGCGTCGTCCCCGGCTCCGGGGCGCGCGCCGATCGCGAACCGTCCATAGGACTGCAGTTCGTGCGGGATCGGTTCGACGATCTGCGGGCCGACGACGGAACGCAGCTCGCTGACCTGCTGGACCGCGACATCCGCCCGGCCGTCGAGCAGCGCTTCCACGGTGAGACCCGACTCGCAGCGAACAGCCCGCTCGTCGATGCGCTCGAGAAGACCGCGCTCCCGAAGCACCTTCATGAAGTGCACTCCACTCGCCCCGCTCAGCGTGTATGCGACCGCACGGGCCGCGAGCAGATAGTCGAGGAAGGCCGCCGCCGAATCGTCGGTCGGCACGGGCGCCCCCTCGAGCCGCGCGAAGCCCACGGACGAGACCGCGATCTCGGCGACCTGGGCAGGGTCCACCAGCCCCTGTTCGGCGAGGTCGGTCACCGACGACGAGACCCCGAGCACCAGGTCGGGGCGCTCCCCCGCGGCGATGCGGTCGAGCAGAACGGTCGTGGGCTCGAACGTCGCGTCGACGCGGGTGCCCGTGGCGCTCTCGAACGCCGGGATGATCTGCTCGACGAGGGGCTTCTTCACGACGAGGCCGCTGTACAGGGTGATCATGAGGGAGACCTTTCGGAGGGCGCCGCGAACTCGTGCAGCTGCGCAGGGGTGAGCGGGGCTGTGGCCAGACCGCGGGTGACGAAGAACAGCTGCGCGGTGTGCTCGAGCTCTTCCAGGGCGTCGACCGCCGAATCCAGGTCGGCGCCGGCGACGACGGGTCCGTGGTTGCGCAGCAGCAGAGCGTGAGTGACGCGCGCCGCCTCTTCCACGGCGGCGGTCGCGGCAGGATCGCCCGGAGCGAAGTAGGGAAGCATCCGCAGCGCCCCAACGCGCATGCCGTAGTAGGCGGTGAGGGGCGGGATCGGAGCATCCGGGTCGACGTCGGCCAGGCACGACACGGCGGCCGCGTAGACCGAATGGGTGTGCACGACCGCGTTCAGGTCAGGACGCACCCGCAGCATCGCGACGTGCAGGAACGCCTCCTTGGTCGGCTTCGGGCCCTCGAGGTGCGTGCCGTCGAGAGCCACCACCGACAGCTGGTCCGCCTCGATGTCGGCGAGGCTGACACCCGTCGGGGTGAGCAGGACGTGATCGCCGTCCCGCACCGCGAGGTTCCCGGTGCGGCCGTGGGTGAGGCCACGGCGATGGATGGAGTGCGCGACACGCTCGATCGCGCGGCGGGCGGCGGCGCTCATGCGGCGACCCCCTGCCGAGCGACATCCACGAACAGATCCTCATCGCCGAAGTTCCCCGATTTGAGGATCAGATGCACGTCACGCCGCTCGTCGTGGATCCACGGCGCACCCGGCGCGACTTCCTCCCCCACGACGGCGACGGTGGTGCCGAGCGCGCGGATGACCTCGCCCGATGTCTCGCCCCCGGCGATGAGCAGGCGTTTCACCCCGCGATCCGACAGCTGGGCGGCGATGAGACCCGCCGTCCGCTCGTACAGCTCGCCGGCACCCGGCACGTCGTCGCGACGTTCCGAGGCGGGGCTGGAGGAGTAGAGGAGAGCGGCGGTATCGTCGGGCTGGCGGTCCCACCACTCCACGGCGCGTGCGGCGAGCTGCTCGGCGGTGTCGCCGGGTTCGGCCGCGATGCGGAAGGCGGGGCTTCCAGAGGCGACGAAGCGGTCGATCTGCTCGAGGGTGCGCCGGGAGCAGCTGCCCGCGATGATCGCGGTGCGCCCTGGAGGCGGCACGGGCGCTGCGGTGCCGCTCGCCGTCTCCCGCAGCGCGATCGCTCCGACGAGTCCGGCGGATCCGGCGACGAGCGCGTCGCCGTCGACGGCCTCGGCGAGGATGGCGAGGTCGGCATCGGTGACGGCATCCGCCACCACCTGGAGTGCGCCCTCTGCGCGGGCGCGGCCCAGGGCCTCGCGGACCGCGTCGGCACCCTGCTGCACCACATCCAGGGGCAGCGTCGCGACCGCTTCCGCGCTCTGCGCCGCGAGCAGCCGCAGCACCGACGAGTCGCGCATGGGCGTCACGGGGTGATCACGCATGTGGGTCTCCGCGAGCAGGGTGTCGCCGACGAAGAGGTGCCCGCGGTACACGGTGCGCCCGTGCAGCGGTGCGGCAGGAGTCGTCACGACCAGGTCGACACCGAGCTCGCGGGCGACCGCCTCGGTAACCGGTCCGATGTTCCCCTCGGCGGTGGAGTCGAAGGTCGAGCAGTACTTGACGTAGATGCGGTCGGCTCCCCGCTGTCGCAGCACCGCGAGCGCGGCGAGGCTCTGTGCGACGGCCTCTGCGGCGGGAAGGGAGCGCGTCTTCAGGCCGATGACGATGGCGTCGGCCGAGACCGCGGTGTCGTCGATGTCCGTGCCGAGCGCGAGGAGGGTGCGCAGACCCGCACGTCGCAGCGCCGCGGCGACATCCGTGGCCCCGGTCACGTCGTCGGCGATGACGCCGATCATCGGGGCCCCTCCTGCAGCGCCGCGGTCAACTGGCGCGCAGCAGCGGCGGGCCCGTCGAGGACGGTCACGCCGAAGCGGTCCGCGAGAGACGCAGCGGCGGCGGCGAGCGAATACTGCGCGAGCACGATCAGGTCGTAGGGCTCGTCGACGTCGGCGATCGCGGTGGCGAGGGCATCGATCAGGTCCGGCGCAGCCAGCGGCACAGCCGCGGCCGGGACCACGAGCGGGTGCACGTGCGCCGATGATCCGCTCTGGACGAAGGCGTCGGTCAGCCGCGCCGTGCTGTCGCTCGCGGACGACGCGAGCGACGCGACCAGCAGCACCCGCGCGGGGGCGGCCGCGACGGCCTCGGCGAACAGCGGACCGTCTGCCGACAGCACGGTGACGCCGTCGGCCTCACGATCACGCCGGTCGGCGCGGATCCCGAACTGCGAGCAGGTGAGCAGCACGCCGTCCGCTCCGCCCGCCAGAGCGAGCTCGATGAGGCTGTCCATGCGAGCGGCCAGCGGCGCGGTGATGCCCCCCTCGACGTGCGCGTCGGCGAGCAGACGATCGTCGAGCAGGTTCCACACGGTCGCCGTGGGAAGGGCAGCCGTGATGGCCGTCGCGGCCGGGGCGATCGCCAGTGGGGTGGCACTGATGAGCGCGATCTTCGGGTCGGTCATCGGATGGTCCTCTCGATCCAGGAGAGTCCGTCACGGGTGCCCGCGACGGGGGCGTACTCGCAGCCGATCCACCCGGGATAGCCGCTCTGCGCGATCCGGGCGAGCACGCGCTCGTAGGCGATCTCGCCCGTGCCGGGTTCGCCGCGGCCGGGGTTGTCGGCAATCTGCACGTGCGCGACCACAGGACGCAGCTGCTCGAACCGTTCGATGAGGTTCCCGCGGTCGACCTGCGCGTGGTAGACGTCGAACAGGACGCCGACGACCTCGGGGTCGACCTCCTTCGCGACCGTCGCCGCGGTCTCCATCGATGCCAGGCCGTAGCCGGGCTGATCGCGCTTGTTGATCGCCTCCAGCGCCAGGCGCACACCCGTCCCGCGCGCCTGTTCGGCGGCCCAGGAGATGTTCGACACGTACGTCGCGAACGCCGCGTCCGCGTCGGCATCCGCCGGCTTGATGCCGGCCATCGCATGCACGACGCCGGCGCCCAAGACGTCCGCGAACTCCAGCGCGCGCAGCACGCCGTCGCGGAACTCCTGCTCCGCTCCGGGCACGTACGCCGCGCCCGAGGCGGTGGGCGAGCCCGCTGCACCGGCGGGGGTGTTGATGAGGATCTGCGTCAGGCCCGCATCGTCCAGAAGACGCCGCACCTCGGTCGGCGCGAGCTCATACGGCGACGCGAACTCCACCGCGGTGAACCCGGCCTCGGCCGCCGCGTCGAACCGCTCGACGAACGGCACCTCGGTGAACATCCACTTCAGGTTGGCCGCGAGGCGCACCGGCCCCGACGACGTCTCGATGATCATGCGGACACCGCGTCGTAGTCGGGATTGACCACGAACTCCGGGGCCGCGCCGCTGAGGGCGGCGATCACGTTGCGGGCCGCCATCCGGCCCGATTCGCCGCGTGCCTCCCGGGTCGCACCGGCGACGTGCGTCGTGGCGAGGATCCCGGGGGTGTGCAGGAGCGGGCTCGACGCGCTCAGAGGTTCGTCCGCGAAGACGTCGAGCGCGGCGGCGCCGAGGCGGCCCTCTCGCACCGCGTCCACCAGCGCGTCCTCGTCGACGATTCCCCCGCGTGCGGTGTTGATGAGCACCGCATCGCTCTTCATCATCGCCAACCGGGCGGCGTCGATGAGGTTCCGCGTGGATTCGTCGAGGAAGAGGTGCAGGGTCACGAAGTCGGCCTCGCGCAGCAGGTCGTCCAGATCGAGACGACGGATGCCGTGGGCCGCGGCGAAGTCCTCATCGAAGTACGGGTCGTACGCGACGATGTGCATTCCGAAGCCCGCGGCGATCGTCGCCACCGCCTTGCCGATCGAGCCCAGGCCGAGGATCCCGAGGGTCGACCCCTGCAGCTCTCGTCCGGTGAGTTGCTGCCACGTGCCCGCGGCCAGGTTGCTCACGTTCTCGGGGATGCGGCGGGCGCAGGCCAGCGCCAGCGCGAAGACGTGCTCGGCGACGGCCTGTCGGTTGGCGCCGGGGGTGACGCACACGGGCACCTGGCACGCGGTCGCGGCTTTCACATCGACGCTGTCGTACCCGACGCCGGTGCGTACGACGATCTGCAGTGCGGGGGCGAGCGCGAACTCCTCCTCACCCAGCGGCCGCGTGCCGGCGATGATGGCGCGGGCTCCGGCAAGTGCGCCGGCCCGGTCGTCGGCGTCCAGCAGGGCTAGCTCGGGCTCGTGCCGCGTCGTGAGGCCGGCCTCGCGCAGCATCCGATCGACCTCGTCGCCGGGCTCGAGGAATGCGGTGGTGATCAGCACGTCGTGGGAATCGGTCTTCGTCACCAGATCCCTCCTTCGTAGTCGGGGGCGGCGAATGCGCCGCCGTGCAAGGTGGGTGCGGGGGCGCTGAAGTCCACCGCGTCGGTGTGGTCGGCCGCGTCGTCGCGGGGCACGTAGCCGATGGCCGCCCAGCCCGCGTCGCCGTTCCACCAGCGTTCGGTGTTCGCCGAGCAGCCGTAGACGACCTGGCAGCCCACGGGAGCGCTCTCGATCGCGCAACGGAACAGTTCGATGCCGTCGCGCCAGCTGAGCCAGAGGCCGAGCTGACGTCTGTCTTCGGGCGCCGGACGGAAGGTGCCGATGCGCACGAGCACCGACTCGACGCCCCACTTGTCGTGGTACAGGCTGGCGATCGCTTCGCCGAATGCCTTCGACACCCCGTAGAAGGTGTCGGGGCGCAGCGGCGCACTCTCGTCCAAGACCTCGCTGGCGGGGTGGAAGCCGACGACGTGGTTGGAGCTGGCGTAGACGACGCGGCGCACACCGGCCCGTCGCGCGGCTTCGTAGACGTGGTAGGTCCCGTCGATGTTGACCGTGCGGATGCTGTCGTACGAGGCCTCGTCGGCGATGCCGCCGAGGTGCACGATGACGTCCACACCTTCGGCAGCCGCGGTGAGGGCGTCGAGGTCGCCGAGGTCGCCGATCACGACCTGCTCCCCGGGGAACAGAGGCTCGTCGGCGTCGGAGCGCGCGAACAGCACGACGCGGTCGTAGCGGGAGGCGAGTCCTTCGCGGATCACCCGACCCATCCGTCCGGTCCCGCCGGTGTACAGCACTGTCGTCATCGTCATCCTCTCCGGCAGCATCGGCGCTCAGCCGATGCTGCGGTCCTCTTCACCCGTCGACGCGTCGGCGAAGAACCCGATCTCCGCCCGCTGCGGATGCCGGCGCAGCGCGGTGCGTCCGTCCCAGTGCAGCTCCACATCGTGTCCGGGCACGAGCGTCGCCCCGGTATCGGTCAGCAGCGAGCGCATCGCGGCGATCGTCACGGCACTGGCCTCGGCGTCCAGCGTGGAATCGACCCGCCCCGAGGCGAGCTCATACACGTTCTTCACGGCGTCGCCCGCGAACACACGCTTCTCCTCCGCACGGTCGAGGTAGAAGGCGAGGTGGTGCGGGGTGTGACCCGCGCTGTCGATGGCGTGGATGCCGGGAAGCACCTCTTGCCCTGCGGTCATGCGCTCGACACGGTCGGTGCGACGGAGGAGCTCCTGCACGTGCAGGTCGGGGATGAACGGCGTGCCGGCGGGCTGATCCGCCGCCCAGCGCAGCTCCTTCTCGCTGACCCACGTGGTCGCGTGGGCGAACATCGGGAAGTTCGAGACGTGATCCCAGTGCATATGGGTCAGCAGCACGTCGGTCACGTCATCCGTCGTCAGCCCCAGGCGTGCGAGGCCGGTGTGGATGAGGGGGATGTACGCGGGCTGGCCTGCGTCGATGAGCACGCGGTGCACGCCGTCGTCGAGCAGCCACAGACTGCTCCAGCCGAAGGCCCCGTGCGAGCTCGACTTTCCGGGGAAGCCCTCGACGAGTGGACGCGCGACGTATCCCGACGATCCCGCTGATCCGGTCGTCGGCGTCGACATGGGTCCCTCATTCTGCGCCATCACAAAAAATAGTATAGCGCAGAACTGGGGGGACCGACAGGCCGATCAGCCCTCGAGAAGCCTCTCGGTCGCACCGATGATGTGGTGGCGCATCGCCTCGGCCGCGCCGTCCGCGTCGCCGGCCTTGATCGCCTCGTAGACAGCGTCGTGCTCCGGCGCCGCACTGACGGCCCCCGTGCGTCCGAACTTCGAGAACAGTCGGAACCGCTGGATCTGCCCACCGAGCGCGGCGTACGACAACTCCAGGAAGGCGTTGCCGGACTGCGCCGCGATCATCATGTGGAATCGTGCGTCGCTGCGCCAGTAGAGGTCGAAGCCCTCGGTCTCGGTGTCGGCGACATCGGCCGAGCGGCGGAAGTCCTCGACGGCCTCACGCAGCCCCTCCAGGAACTCGGGCGTCGTGCGCAGAGCGGCCTCGTACGCGAGGCGGGGCTCCAGCAGCACGCGGGCCTCCCCCAGCTGCTCCACCTCTTCGCGCGTCATGACCGGGGCCACCTGGTAGCCCCGCAAAGCCTCGCGCTGGACGAGTCCGGTGTGCTCCAGGCGCGCGAGCGCCTCACGCAGGGGGGTCTGACTGACGTCCAGTTCACGCGACAGGGCTCCGATGTTCAGGCTCTGCCCTGCCGCCCGCTCTCCCGACATGAACTGATGCAGCAGCACCTCGTACATTCGGTCGGCGATGGGCTGCTTCGTCGATCGCCCGGCCACGTCTTCTCCCCTCGAAGTCCTTCCGTCGAAGACTACCGGTCGACCACCACGGGGCCTGGACGGACGCGCGGCCCCTGCGGCGACCACCCCCTCTCACATGACGGTTGCATCCGAACTTCGCACGGAGGGTTGACAACATCGAGATATATCGTGTTACAGTGGCCACACACGATATATCGTGACCCTACACACAGGAGAAGCACACATGACCGAGAAGTGGCTCATCGCCCCCGGCGAGGAACGCGTCATCGACATCGAGTCCGTCACCCGCCTCAAGGTGGGCCTCGTCGGCGGACAGGTGGACATCATCGCCCACGACGAACCGGGCATCCGCATCGAGGTGCACGGCGTCACCAACAAAGACCTCCGCATCGAGTCCCACGACGGCGAGGTCGAGATCGACCACCCGCAGCTGGGCTGGGACAACTTCCTCGAGGTCTTCCGCAACTTCGGCTCCGGCGGCCCCCGCGCCGAGGTGAGCGTCGCGGTCCCCCGCGCGATCGCCCTGAACCTCGGCGTCGTCAGCGCCGGCGCCCTCGTCTCGGGGCTCCGCAATGACGCCCGCCTCAACACCGTCTCCGGCGACATCATCGTCGACACCCTGATCGGCGACCTCACCGTCAACTCGGTCTCGGGCGACGTGCAGGTGCGCGGCCTCACCGGCTCGATCAGCGCGAACAGCGTCTCGGGCGACGTGGCCGTCACGGGCGCCATCCGCAAGGCGACCGTCGACATCGTCTCGGGCTCGACGCTCGTGGATGCCGCGGGAGATGTGAACACCATCAACATCAACTCCGTCTCCGGCGGCACCACCGTGCGCCTCGACGAGTCGCTGGCCGCGAACTACGTCGTCCGCACACTGAGCGGTCGACTGCTGATCGACGGCGTCGAGCGCAGCTCGACCGGTCCCAGCAACTACAACGGCACGAAGGGCGAGCTCTCGGGACGATTCGTCGACCTGCGCGCGAACTCCGTCTCGGGCGGCGTCACCGTCCTCCGTCGCACGCCGGCCTCGATCACGGAAGACGAGGAGTGGGAAGCATGAGCCCCGCCGTCTTCTCCCACGGCGACCTGCGCCTGTACCTGCTGTCGCTCCTCGCCGAGGCGCCACAGCACGGCTACGGCATCATCCAGTCGCTGACCGACCGTACCGGCGGCACGTATACGCCCAGCGCCGGCACCATCTATCCCCGCCTCGCGAAGCTCGAGGAGGAGGGGCTGGTCACGAAGACCGTCGACGGCCGCACCACGATCTATGCGATCACCGAGGCCGGTCGAGCCGAGCTCGCGTCGCGCGAGGGAGACCTGGCCGGCATCGAGGCAGGGCTCACCGATTCGGTGCGGCTGATCGCGAGCGAGGTGCGACAGAGCGTCCAGGACGCGATGAAGAGCCTCCGTGCCGATCTCGCTGCCGCAGAGAAGGGCGAGCGCACGGCGGCCAAGAACCGCCCCCGCACGGCGACCGACGACTCCCGGCTCGTCAGCCGAGAAGAGATGCACCGAGCGGATGCCGTCATCAATGCCTTCCGGGCGCGGGTCCGCACCGACCTCCGCACCCACCTCGCGAAGGGCGGCACGCTGTCTCCGTCGGTCGTCACCGAGCTGGAGGATGCACTCGACAACGCGGCCCGCGGAGTCACCGTCTCGCTGAGCAGCTCCGAGTCCTGAACACGCAGAGGGCCCCGTCGACGAAACGCCGACGGGGCCCTCTGCATGTGCCGCGTCCTCTAGGACTCCGGCCAGATCTCCTTCTGCTCGTCGGGCACCGACTCGCCGAGCGGGACGACCAGGATGGAGCGGTGCTGCCGGTGCGCGAGCCGCGCCGCGACCGAGCCCGTGAAGAACTCGCGGATCGACTCCCCGATGCCGCGCTTGCGCGTGCCGACGACGATGAGCTGCGCATCGAGCTTGTTGGCGAGCTGCTTGATCGCCAGCGCCGGATCGCCGACGAGCTGACGCGCCGTCCATGTGACGTCCGTCCCCGCCAGCAGCTTCGCGGCAGCAGCCTCGACCGCTTCGAACTCCGCGGCGCCCGCGTCGAAGTTGATGTCGATCGGTGCCGAGTGCACGTAGCCGTCCGGATCCTCATAGGTGACGAATCGCGTGACGTCCACGTGCGCCACGACGAGCGGCACACCGAGCAGCCGCGCATACCGAACCGCTTCGTGGATCACATGGGGATCCTGGTCCAACTGCATGCCGACGATGACGGCTTTCTGCAGCGCCACGTTCTGTGCGGCCTCATCGGATGGAGTGGAGGTGTTGTCGGTCATGAAGATCGTTCCCTTCACCAGTCTGGCCTCGGCCAGAGCGTCTTCCCCGCGTGCTATTCTGAATGCTACTCTTACCGGCTTCTCGCCGGTGTCGTGAATGCCTCGGGCCTCACCGCCCGCAGCTTAACTCGTGAGGGGGTCTCGCGCATGGGCCGTGGCCGTCAGAAGGCGAAACACACCAAGATCGCCCGCGAACTCAAGGCGTACAGTCCGTCGGTGAACTACTCCGCGCTCGAGCGCGAGCTGGCTCACCCGACCGACGAAGACGCCTATGTCGACAAGTGGGCCGATGAGTATGAAGACGAAGACGAGGACGAGCTAGAGAAGGCCTAACCGCCCTCTCTACTCCGAAACACCCGCACCACGTGCGGGTGTTTCGTCGTGTCCGGATGAGGATCCCCGTAGAGACGCCGGATCCTCATCCGTCATGAGTGGGCGTCGGCAGCTGAGAGGATCTCCTCATGGCCCGCGTCGTCGCACTGTACCGCCACCCGATCAAAGGGTTCACTCCCGAGCATCGCGATGCATTGACCGTGCAGCCGGACGGCAGGGTCGCCGGCGACCGCGTCCTGGCGTTCCGCTTCTCGGACGCCACGGAGCCCGAGGACCGAGACGGCCTCGACTACTGGCCGAAGTCCCAGGGACTCTCACTGCAGGACTTCCCCGCACTCGCCGCGTTGCGCACGAGCTACGACGACGAGACGCGGCGAATCCGCATCGAGCACGGCGACGGCGTCCTCGTGGAGGCGGCGATCGATGACGACGGGCGCAGCGAGCTGGTGGAGGCCGTCACCGACTTCGTCCTCGGCACCCCCGATGGTCGTCGTCTCCGACGACCCGGCCGCCTCCCGCTCGTGCTCGTCGGGGACGGCGAGACTTCCCGGTTCCAGGATCGCCCCCGGGGCTATGTGTCGGTGCACAGCCGAAGCAGCGTTCAGGCGCTGGGCGACGCCCTCGGGATGCGCGTCGATGACCGACGATTCCGCTCCAACGTCGTGATCGACGACATCGGCCCCTGGAGCGAGCTCGACTGGAGCGGCGAGGTGCGCATCGGAGACCTGTACTTCCGGGCGGCCGGTCCCATCGTGCGCTGTCTCGCGACCCACGCGAACCCCGACACCGGGGTGCGGGACGCCAAGGTGCTCACCACCCTCACCGGAGCACTCGCACAGCAGGAGCCGACCCTCGGACGGCTCCTGCTTCCCGGGTGGGAGCGTTCGGACGACGGCGTCAGGCAGGGTGGCGGCGTGATCCGCGTCGACGACGAGGTCCACGCGCACTGACCGTCGTCGACGCCCGCGCATCGGAATGTCAGCGCTCCCTTAGACCGACTCAGTTTCGGCTCAGTCCTGGCTGGCCCAGGCTTGTGAGCGCAAACATTTTCTGATTTGATGTGCATGTGATCGATGACGCCTCGGCGTCAGGCCCCCGCCCAGGGCGATCCGCAGAACATGACCTCAAAGAGGAGAACAGCATGGCAATCACCCCTCGCTTCACCCGCACAGCCGCGATCGTCGCGGTCGGCGCGGTGTCGGCCTTCGGCCTCGCAGCCTGCTCGACCGGCGATTCCGGCGACAGCGGCGCCGGCGGCGGCGAACCCATCACGATCGAATACCTGCACCGTCTCCCCGACGGCGAGGGCATGACCCCCGCGTCGGAGATCGTCGACCGGTGGAACGCCGACCACCCCGACATCCAGGTGAAGGCCACGAAGTTCGACGGCAAGTCGAGCGACATGATCCTCAAGCTCGAGACCGACGTGAAGGCCGGCAACGGCCCCTGCCTCGCGCAGACCGGCTACTCGGAGGTACCGCAGCTGTTCGTCAAGGGACTGCTGCAGGACGTCGCGGACGAGGCCAAGAAGTACGAAGACGACTTCTCCGCCGGAGCCTTCAGCGGCATGAAGGTCGGCGACGCCATCGTCGGCCTCCCGCAGGACACCGGACCCCTCGTGTACTTCTACAACGAGACCGAGTTCACGGCACTGGGCCTCGACGCGCCGAAGACGCTCGACGACCTCACGACCGACTCCGCCACGGCAGCGGCCGCCGGCAAGTACGTCACCGCCTTCACGCCCGATGAGGCGCAGAACTGGCTCTCCGCCCAGTCGGCAGCGGCCGGCGACACCTGGTTCGGCACCGCCGGCGACGAGTGGAAGGTCGACGCCGAGGGCGCCGGCTCCGAGCGCGTGGCCGCGTTCTGGCAGGGGCTGCTCGACGGCAAGCAGACTCTCGCCACCGAGCGCTGGGGCGAAGGCTTCACCGCTGCGCTCAACGACGGCAGCCTCATCGGCCACGTCGGAGCGGCGTGGGAGGCTGGATTCCTCCTCGACTCGCTCGACGGCACACCGGCCGAGGGCCAGTGGCGCGTCGCCCAGCTCCCCGACTTCGGCGCCGGTGCCCTGAGCGGCCCCGACGGCGGTTCCGGCGTCTCGGTGATGAAGGGCTGCAAGTACCCCGCCGAAGCCATGGAGTTCAACGACTGGTTCAACACCCAGGTCGACGACCTCGCGTCGCAGGGCCTCGTCGTCGCCGCCAAGGGCGATGTGGAGACCCCCGAGAAGATGCTGCGCCAGTTCGGCGGTCAGGATGTGCTCGCCGAGCTCGGCACGGCGACCGAGAACCTGAACCCGGACTTCCCGTACGCACCGGGCTTCTCGACGCTATCGAAGATGAACGAGACCGCCGCAGCGGCCGTCGCCGGCACCGCATCGGTCGCCGACATCTTCACCACGGCCCAGGAGACGGCGGTCGCCTCGCTGGAGGACCTCGGGCTCCCGGTCGCGAAGTGATCGCACGAGAAGGCATCATCGGATGATCGACGGCGGAGTGCACGCGCAATCGTGCACTCCGCCGTCGTCTTGACATCGAGAGGCGACACCATGGTCACAGTGACCGAAACGCGAGATGCGGCGCCGGCGCCGACACCGCGCATCCCGACGGATCCCGCCCGCCGACGCCGGTTCGGGACCCGACGCGAAGGCCTCACGGGATGGCTGTTCATGGCGCCGTTCGCCGTGCTTTTCGTCGTGGTCTTCCTGGTGCCGATCCTCGTGTCGATCCGATCCTCGTTCTTTGCGCAGGTGCCGTCCGGCGACGGGCTGTACGGCGGCGGCGAGCTCGTCGACACGTTCGTCGGTCTCGAGAACTTCGTCATGGCCGCTACCAACGGGGCCTTCTGGACCGGGATGGGACGCGTCGTCCTCTACGCCGCGTTGCAGATCCCGGTGATGATCGTCGTCGCCCTCGGACTCGCCCTTCTGCTGGACTCGTTCATCGTGCGCCGCCCGACGCTCTTCCGGCTCTCCTTCTTTCTCCCCTACGCGGTCCCCGGCATCATCGCGGCCATGATGTGGCTCTACCTCTACACGCCGGAGGTGTCGCCCTTCCTGCCGTTCCTCCCCGAGGGCACCGACTTCATGGCACCCGGGACGATCCTCTTCTCGATGGCGAACATGACCACCTGGACCTACACGGGCTACAACATGCTCATCTTCCTCTCGGCGCTGCAGGCCGTGCCCCGTGACCTGTACGAGGCCGCCCGCCTCGACGGAGCATCCGGTTTCCAGATCTCGATGCGCATCAAGGTGCCCCTGGTGCGGGGTGCGGCTCTGCTCGCCGTGCTGCTCTCGATCATCGGCACCATTCAGCTCTTCAACGAGCCGGTCGTGCTGCAGGCCGCGAACTCGTGGATGGGCAAGGACTTCACCCCCATGATGCTCACCTACAACACGATGATGGGCGAGATCTCGCCATCCGGCAGCGGCCCGGCATCCGCTTACTCCCTGCTCATGGCTCTGATCGCCGGAGTGCTCGCGATCGTGTACGCGCTGCTGCAGCGACGAAAGGGCGACGCATGACCACCACGCGCCTCATCACAACCGAGTCATCCACGCGTCGACGTCCCCGCCGTGCGCCCGACGTGGATGCTCCGCCGCCCTCGATCGCACCGAGCCCGCTCACGCGGGTGTTCGGCATCATCGCGCTGGTCGTGGCGACGCTCTACTTCCTCGTGCCGGTGTACTGGTTGATCGTCGCGTCGACGAAGAACAACACCGACCTCACGTCGACCTTCGGCTTCTGGTTCGCCGACTGGAACCTCGACACCAACTACGACAGCCTGATGAACTGGACCCAGGGCCTGTTCTGGCGGTGGGTCGGAAACTCGATGCTGTACTCCGTGAGCGCGGGCGTCATCGGCACCCTGTTCGCCGTGATGGCCGGCTACGCGATCGCGAAGTTCGCGTTCCCCGGCAAGAAGATCGCGGTCGGGGTGATCATGGCCGGGCTCCTGCTCCCCGTGGCCCTGCTGACGGTGCCGCTGTACATCGAGTTCCAGGCCCTGGGGCTCACGAACACGATGTGGGCGATCATCATCCCCTCGGCCGTGTCTCCGTTCGGCGTCTTCCTCGGCATGGTCTACGCACAGTCGTCGGTGCCGACCGAGTTGTTGGAGGCCGCCCGCATCGACGGCGCCGGCGAGGCACGCATCTTCTTCACGATCGTGATGCGCCTGCTCGGCCCCGCGATGGTGACGATCTTCCTGTTCATCTTCGTGGCGACGTGGAACAACTTCCTGCTGCCGCTCATGATGATCTCGAGTCAGGACCTGAAGCCCGTGACCCTCGGCCTCTACGGCATGGTGAGCTACTTCGCGCCGGACAAGGGGGCTGTCATGCTCGGCGCCCTGCTCGGAGTCATCCCGCTCGTGCTGCTGTTCTTCGCCCTGCAGAAGTACTGGCGTTCCGGCCTCGCCGCCGGCGCCGTGAAGGGCTGAGCCCCCTCCGCCACGCCCGTCCGCCCTCTCCCGTCCGCCCTCGGCACTGCGCCGAGGGCGGACTTCTTCGTGTGCGAGCGCACGGAAGCTCGCGAGTGCACGGGTTACTGCCGAGCGCACGGGCTGCTCGCGCGTCTGGGCCGTGCCCTCGAGGACAAGCCGTGCACTCGGCGAGATGACCCGCGGTGGGCAACGCGGTGCGGTGTCCCTGGCGTCGCGGACGCTGGTGCGGCGGGGGCACAGCACGGACGGCCCGGAGGGAATCCTCCGGGCCGTCGTGCGTCAGCGGGGTCAGCTCAGGCGGCGCCTGCGCAGCCAGAGGACCAGGCCGAGGGCGATCGCGGCCAGACCGACGACCGCCGCTCCCGCCCAGATCGCTCCGTCAGCACCGGTCGTCGCGAGGTTTCCCCCACTGCCGGCCGCACCGGCCGTGACCGTGAGGTCCGCCCGCGCCAGCTCGGCGCCCTGAGCATCGGTCGCGACGAGGGCGTGCGCTCCGGCCGGCGTCGCCGCAGGGATCGTGACCGTGGCCACCGCATCACCCTCAGCCGATACCGTCACCTCGCCGATGCGCACCGGCTCGGAGTGCAGCCAGAGCTGCACCAGAGCGTCGGGGTCGAAGCCGCTCAGCTGCACGGTCACGCTCGCTCCGGCCGCGACCGAGCCGATGGATGCCGTGATGCGCGCATCCTTCCCCGGCTTGGCCTTCTTGACCTTCAACGGTGCGCTGGCGAGCTCTGCGCCCGCCGCATCCTGCACGATGACGCGGTGCTTTCCGACCGAGGCTTTCGCCGGGATCAGCAGTCGCGTCGTCAGGGCGCCCTCCGCATCGACCGCGGCATCCGTCAGCTTCTCGTCGTCGAGCCAGACCGAGACCGTCGACTGCGGTGCGAAGCCCGTGAGCTCCATGCCGACCGTCTCGCCGGCACGCACCGAGTCGGCGTCGAGTCCGAGCTTCGGATCCGTCGCCGGGTCGCACTCGCTCAGGTCGTCGGTCGGACGCGTCTCGGGGGCGTGCCCGTCCTGCGCGGCCGAGGTGCCGTACACGGCCATCTCGGCGACGGCGGCGAACTGCGTGCCCGAGATCGACGAGGTGGCGGTGACACGGATGTAGCGGGCCGTGGTCTCCGCGAAGTCCACGTCCTGCCACTCGGCGACGTTCTTCCACTCCCCGGTCGCGACCGGAGTGTACGCCTGGCCGTCGGTCGACACCGCGACCTCGTAGCCCTTGATCGGACCGTTCTGGTTGGCCCCACGGCGCAGGTACGAGATGCCGTCGACCAGCTCCGCGTCACCGAGGTCGAACGTCAGCACGTGCGGGTACGACGTCGCCGCCGAACTCCACCGGCTGTGCCAGAACGTGCCGGCGTCGCCGTCGAGCATGTTCGCGGCCGCGCCGTCTTCCCCGGATGTCTCCTCGGAGTTCGCCGACGCCGTGATCTGCGCGTTGGGGATACGGGCCCGCGAGGACACCGACACCTCCTGGGTCGTGCTGACCGTGCGCACATCGCAGTCCGCGAGGTACGTCGCGGCGATCCCGATGCCGACGGTCGAACCGGCAACCTCCGCCGGCGCGGTCACCAGCCAGGTGGTCTGCACGCTGTCGCCGGCCGCGACCTCGTCGAACAGGTTCGTCGAGTCGTCGGCGACCTCGACCACGTAGCCCTCCGGCACCTCGAGCTGCACGCCGATGTTCTCGACGGCAATGGACTCGCTGTTCGTGAAGGTGGTGGTGAACGCGGTCTGCGCACCGGGGCTCAGGACGCCGGCTTCGCCGGACACGGTCGCGCAGGGAGTGCCACCCGTCGTGGGGCCGAGGTCGGTGACGGTGAAGTCGTCCAACACGAAGTCCACGTCCGGTCCGCCGACGCGCTCGAGCCCCACCCAGGTGTAGTCGCCGCATCCGACGATCACGTCCTGCGAGAACTCGGCCGTCTCCAGCGCCTGCGTGATCCCGGTGCGGCTGAGCGTGGTCGAGGTGACCTTGCCACCCGCCACGGCATCCGTTCCCGTGAGCCAGCGGTACGCCCCGCTCGCGCCGACCTGGTAGTCGAAGCCGATGCGGTAGGAGTGCCCCGCCTGGAGCGGCACGAGGGTCGGGTCGGTGCGGTAGACGACCCCGTTGTTCTCGGAGTGCGACATGAGCGAGTGGTCGCCCGTGAGCGTCGTGTCCACCGCGAGCCCGGCGAGGGGCCCCGAGTCGAACGGCTTGGCGGTGTTGCGCCAGTCGCTGCTCGCATACGGGTCATGGCGGCGGGAGATGCTCGTGCGCGGATCGTCGATGCCGTTGGCGTCGCCCTTCACGAACGGCCCCCATCCGGCTTCGTTACCCTCGAAGTCGTTCGAGTACACCGTGCCGGTCGCGAACGGCGTCGTGGTGTCGGCCGAGACACGGGCGTTGTCGATGCGGACCTTCGCGTCGCCCGCTACGGCACCGATCGAGACCCTGACCTCACCGGATGCTGGAGCCAGGAACGACGTCGAGCCGCGCTGGTAGTACTGACCTGCCTTGGAATCCGCGCGCATGTAGTTGTAGGTGGGCGAGAGGTTCCAGGTGCGGGTCACCGCACCTGGTCCCGTGTCGACCGAGACGCTCACGTCACGGGTCGCGGTCGGGTCGATCTGCACCTGCGCCGAGAACGCGTACCGCTGGCCGGGGGTGAGCCCGGTCACGGTCTGCGAGATCGACGATGCGGATGCCCCGAGCACGGCGACGTTGTCGCCACGGGACTCGTTCTTCGCGCTGCCGAGGTCGGTGCGCTCGATCGTCACATCGCCCTGGGGGTTCCAGACATCGAGCGAACCGGAGTTGAACCCCGGGTCGTCGAGGCCGGCATCGTGATACTCGACGGCCGCCCGCTGCGCGCCGCCCTGCGGCACCACGATGTAAGCCGTGCCCTTGTCGCCGCTGAGCGTGAGCTCGCCGCCGGCCGCGTTCACGGTGCCGACCTTGACGCGTCCCTGGTCACCGAGTTCGAAGACGTCGAAGGCGGTGTTGCCGCGGAAGGCCTCGGTGAGACCGAACGTCTTCTCTCCGCCCGATGCGGAGTAGAAGTACATCTTGTCGGCATCGACGGGAGAGCCGGCATCCTGATTCGACTCCAGCGACTGCCACGGCAGCAGGTAGGAGTCGCCTCGCAGCACCGTCGCCCCCTCCATCGTGACGACCCTGGTGTCTCCGTCCATCCGCACCGCCACGTCGTCGGTCAATGTCGCTTCGGCACCCGCCTCGTACGTGAGCAGGTCGAAGTGCTGCAGGAACTTGGTCGGCAGGCTCTGCTTCCAGATGTTGTCGACGAAGCCGTCCCAGTTGCGGTTGCCGACCCAGCCCTCGGCGTCGATCAGCCGCTGCTGGCCGAGCAGGGCGTCGTCGTTCCAGACGTCGGCCTGACCGTTCTGGATGAAGCGCACCATGGTGGAGTTGATGCCCTTGTTGTCCTTGCCGCCGTACGCGAGATCGTTCGGCCAGTGCGACCAGACCGTGCTGTCGACGAACTTGTCGCCCCACTCGGTCGCGACCTCGAGGTCCATGCCGTTCAGCTCGTCCGCGAGCTCTTCGGCGACCCAGCCGTTGGAGTAGTACACGTCGATGTACACGCCGCTGAGGCCGGGGACCTCGTCGCGCAGCTGCTGGAAGCGATCGAGCACGC
The DNA here is from genome assembly GCF_012030385.1 of Microbacterium sp. B19(2022). Classification (NCBI taxonomy): domain Bacteria; kingdom Bacillati; phylum Actinomycetota; class Actinomycetes; order Micrococcales; family Microbacteriaceae; genus Microbacterium; species Microbacterium sp. B19(2022). Next base: position 129,164 of record NZ_JAAUVO010000002.1, on the reverse strand, counting down.
GCCCGGTGCCCAGGTCGGTCTGCTGGTTGATGTAGTACGACTGGTCGAGCCAGTTCCAACCCGGCTTGTAGGGCGCCGTGCCGTCGAGGATCGCGGAGTCGAAGGCGTTCGCCTGCGGGTAGATCTCCGTGGCGTTGACGTGCACACTCATGTCGGCGTTGAGCTTCGCACCCTCGTCGACGAGGTTGTTCAGGTCGGAGAGCCCACCGGCACGCTCGTTGTAGTTCCCGCCGTAGTCGGTGTTCGCCGAGTCGTGACCCTCACTGCCGTAGCCCTTGTTGAGCACCCACTGGCCGAGACCGTCGGTCTGGTTCGCGATGCGCTTGGTGTTGTCGAGCACCAGGTCGAAGTAGTTCGTGGCACTGGAGGCGAAGTTGAAGGGGATGCGGCTGACGACGCGCTCGGCGACCCGATCGGCACCGAGACGCGGGGTGTCGACCTCGCGGTAGCGGATCGCGGCGTCCTGCCAGTCGACCGCGGAGTCGTCATTGCGGTCGGCGGCGAAGAGCACCGTCACCCTGGGCAGCTCGAACGTCGTGACCCGATCGTCGACCGCGGTGGTCGGGTGGATCAGCCAGGCGCTGGAGCCGACCTCGGCCGTGCGCCCTGCCGCCTCGGTCACGCGCGTGGTCAAGCGGGTGTTCCAGGATGCAGTTCCCCCGGAGGCCTGCGTGGTCGCGTTGGTGATCACGCTGCCCACGAGCGCGCCGTTGCCGAGGAACGCGAAGGCCGCGCCCTTCTGGCCGATCGGCGTCGAGCCGTTCACCGCGATGTGCTCGTCGGCGTTCTTCGTGCTGTCGGGGCTGATCACGGTGCGGTCGAGGACCGATCCGGCATCCGACGCGCTGGCGGAGAGGAAGGCGTTGTCCGGCAGGCCCAGAGTGTTCACAGCGGCCGAGCCCTCGACGCCGGTGACCTCGAACTCGACGGTTCCCTCATCGGTGACGCGGATCGTGCTGCGGATCGTGACGTCGATCCCGTCGAGCACCGAGACGTAGTCGACACCGTCGGCCGTCGCGGTCGCCGTGGTCGCGGCGGCATAGGCGGTGCCGTTGACCGCCCACTTCTCGGATGACGTGCGCTGTCCACCCAACGTCGCGCTGCCGACGCGGTAGCCGGTGATCTGCGGGAAGGCCTTCGCCACGGTCGCGGTCGTCCCACCCCGGGTGATCTCGATCGTCTCGCCCGCCGAGGGGTTCTCGGGTTCGGTGACGATCGGCGGAAGCTCCTCGTCCGAGAGGATCTCGATCTCGCCCGCACCCCCGCCGGTCGTTCCCTGTGCGTCGATCACCAGCAGGGCCACGTAGCGGCCGTCCTTCGGGGCGTCGAGCGCGATGCGCTGCTTCTCGTCGTTCGCGGTCGGGGCATGCAGTGTCGCCGTTGCGGCAACCGACCCCCACCCGCCCTCCGCCGGCGAGGTCAGTGCGACGGCAGCATCGTCCGTCACGTAGACCTCGACCGTCTTCGCGGCCACGCTCTGCCCCCGCTTCACCGAGTAGTCGAGGGCCTTCACCGAGAGCGACCGCTGCAGGTCGACCGAGATCCAGTGCGGGAACGGCGCGTTGACGGAGTACCGGGAGGTCCACTGCGTGCCGAAGTCACCGTCGAACGCGCCGAGCGCGGTGCCGTCGAGTGACGGCGGCGCCGGATACGGATCGGACTCGCTCGACACCGCGTGCAGGCGGTAGTCGGACTTGGGCACGGGGATGAGGTCGGCGGCCTGCGCGGAGGGCGCCTGGGCGAACACACCGCCGAACGCGAGCGCCGTCGCCAGCAGCGAGCTGACGGCAACGGCGGTGCGGGGCGGTCGGGAAGGTTTCGACACGTCTTGCCTCTCGAGCGGAGCGACGCTCGGGAGAACAGACGCCCCGATGCGTCGCAGATGGATGCCATCGATTCACATCGATGTTTGCGCTATCACTCTAGAGGGGTGAATCCCGCAGAATCAAGCATCCAGATGCAGCGAGCGCAAACATTGGCCGAAAGTCACCCACGAGCATCCGCCGCCCCGCACCCGCTCCCGGCCCGCGAGCGCACGGGTTGCTCGCGAGCGCACGGGCTACGCGCGGCAACAAGCCGTGCACTCGACAACAAGCCGTGCACTCGGCACTACGAGCGTGCACCCGGCAGTACGAGCGCGAGGCTCAGGAGCCGATGAACTCCTCGGTCTCGCCGAAGGAGGGCTCCTCGCGGATCTCGACCGTCGCACCGAGGCCGTCGGTGTCGAGCACCACGATCTCGTTGCGTCCGACGCACCACAGGGGCGCGGGCGCATAGAGCGTCTCCTGCGGACCCACCTTCCAGTACCGGCCGAGGAGGAATCCGTTCAACCAGACCATCCCCTTCGATCCGCCAGGGAAGGCCAGCCACGCGTCGAGGGGCTCGGCGATGTCGAAGGAGGCGATGGCCACACCCTCGGACGCACCGTCATCCGCCCCCGCGACAGAGGTCGGAACCTCCTGCGGGACGAGGCGATGCGTCCACCCGTTCACCAGGCGGCGGCCGATCATCACGCCACGCATGATGCCCTTGCCCTCGCCGGTGTACGGACCGTAGTTGATGCGCCCGAGACTCTCGACGACGATCGTCAGGCGACCCGAACCCGCGGCACCGGGAAGCGCCAGCGTCGTCTCGCCGTCACGCTCGAGGACCCCGAGCGGTCGACGGTCGAGGAACACCACGGCGCGGTCGTGCAGCCCGTCGATCGTGAGCGTCGCATCGGCGGGGTACGACACTTCGGCCTCGTAGGCGACGAGACCGTCCTCGGCGCCGAGCTCCTCGAACGTGCGCGGTCGCGGCGTGACCGGGCCGGCCACCGGAAGGCTCGCGACGAGGTCCAGCAGCGACGCGCGCGGATGCAGGGTGGCGGACGCCGCGGCCTGTCGACGCGGCGGGGAGGGAACCGGAGGCAGCCCGCCCGCATGGAACGGCGCGAACAGGGCGCGCAGGGCGTGGAACTTCTCGTTGAGGGTGCCGTCCTCGCCGATCGGCGCATCCGAGTCGTAGCTCGTCAGGGTCGGCTGCAGCACCCGGTCGTGATTCGCACCGTTCCAGAGCCCGAAGTTCGTCCCTCCGTGCGCCATGTAGAGACTGACCGATCCGCCGGCGGCCAGGAGCTCGTCGACGGTCCCCCCGGCGCTGGCGGCGGATCGCACATGGTGCCGCTCACCCCAATGATCGAACCATCCGCCCCACAGCTCGCTGCACATGAGCGCATCGCCACGGCGGCGCAGCTCCACGGCCGTGGCGACACCGGTGCCGAAGGTGAAGGTGGCCATCGCTCCCGGCACGCTGCCGTGCTCGATCATGTCGCCCGTGATGCCGTCGGCCGTCGTGAGCATCTCGATCAGTCCGCGACGGCGCAGCCCGTCACGCAGATGAGCGAGGTACGCGGCATCACTGCCGAACGACCCGTACTCGTTCTCGATCTGGATGGCGACGATCGGTCCGCCCTGCGAGGCCTGGAGCGGGACGAGCCGCGGAATGAGTTCGTCGTACCAGGCGTCGACCGCGGCGAGGAATGCGGGGTCGCTGGTGCGCAGCGCCGCGACGCGCCCCGACAGCCAGAACGGGATGCCGCCGTTGGACCACTCCGCGCAGATGTACGGGCTGGGTCGCAGGAACACGTCGAGACCGACCTCCCCCGCGAGGCGGATGAAGCGCTCGAGGTCTCGCCAACCGTCGAAGCGGATGTCACCCTCGGCGCGCTCGTGGAAGTTCCAGGCGACGTACGTGTCGACGGTGTTCGCGCCCATCGCCGCCAGTCGCCGGAGCCGGTCCTCCCACTGGTCCGGATGCACGCGGAAGTAGTGGATCGAACCGGCGAGGATGCGGTGCGAGACCCCCTCACGGAGGATCTCCCCGTCTCGCCAGGTCAGCGTGGGCGCGTCGATCGGCGACGCGGCGTCCGGGGCGTCGACGGCAGCGAAAGAGCCGTCGAGAGCCGAGGCGAGAAGGTCAGGCATAGCGCTCCAAGCACGAGTGTTTGCGTTCACATTATCGCATCACCACGGCCACCGCCTCCTGATATTCCGCCGATTGATCGCTACCATTGATCACATGTCACCACGCCGCCCCAAAGACGACCGCGCGCCCAGCCAGGTCGATGTCGCCCAGCTGGCCGGCGTCTCGACGCAGACCGTCTCGCGCGTCATGTCCGGACAGGGCACGGTCCGCCCCGACACCGCCCGGCGAGTGATGGCCGCGGTCGAAGAGCTCGGATACCGCGTGCACGCCGCCGCCGCTTCCCTCGCCTCGGGCCGCACACGCGTGCTCGGCGTGATCGTGGTCTCGACCGACCGCTACTCGTCCGCAGCTCTCGGCGTCGGCATCCAGCAGGCGGCCGCGGCGAACGGGTACACGGTGACCACGGCGGCGGTCGCCGATCATGCATCAGCCGAATCCTTCCTGGAGGCCTTCGATCGACTCGAACGTCAGGGCGCCGAAGGCATCATCCTCGGCGTGCCGGTCGAACTCGACAGTCCCGCGATGCGGGCCCGCACCGAGCGCACCCCGGCCACCCGCAGCGAGCGCACCTCACTCGACGAGGACGCCCCGCTCGCCGTGGACCAGCGCGCGATCGCCCGTCTCGCCGTGGAGCATCTCCTCGACCTCGGACACTCGACCGTCTGGCACGTGTCGGGCGACGACTACTGGACAGAGACGCAGCAGCGCAGCGAGGCCTGGGAGCAGACACTGCGCGATCGCGGCATCGCGCCGCCGCCCGTCATCCCCGCCGACTGGACTCCCGAGTCGGGCTACCGCGCCGGCCGCACGATCGCGGCCATCCCCGAGGTCACCGCGGTGTTCGTCAGCAGTGACGAGATGGCCTTCGGTCTGATCCGGGCACTGCACGAGGCCGGCCGCAGCGTGCCCGACGACGTCTCGGTGGTGAGCGTCGACGACATCGCCCTCGCCGCCTACGCCTCTCCCGCGCTCACGACCGTTCGCCAGCCGTTCGAGGCGATGGGGCGGGCGGCCGCTCTCCGGGTCATCGCCCAGATCGAGGGGCACGAGGCGGTCGGCGAGGTTCCGTCCACCGATCCTCAGCTCATCGTGCGCTCGTCCACCGCACCTCCGCGCTCGACCCGCTGACCCCGGAGGTCACCAGCGTCCGTGCCGGCGCTCCCACTCGTCCTCGACCGTACGGCGACGCCCGGCGACGATGCCCGCGGGAATCGAGACGATGAGCACACCGGCGATGACGAGCAGCGGGATCTGCCAACCGGCGGTCGTCTCGTGGAGCAGCCCGACCAGCAACGGGAAGGTCGCGGCGATCGCGTAGCCGATGCTCTGCACGAACCCGCTCAGCGCGACGGCACTCTCCGAGGTGCGGGCCCGGATGCTCAGCAGCACGAGGCTCAGCGGGAACATGATGGCCGTGAGGCCGAAGATGCTCACCCACAGCGGCAGCGCGACCGTCGGGACCAGCAGGAGCCCGGTGAGCCCCACGAGACCGCCGATGACGGCGACGAAGAAGAGCGGGCGCGTGGCCTGGAAGCGGACCACGAGAATCGGCACCAGCAGCGAGCAGGGCAGGCCGATCAGTGCGAACAGGGAGAGCAGGAGTCCGGCCGTCGCCGGAGTCACCCCGCCGATGTCGACGAGCATCGTCGGCATCCACGCGAACGACACGTAGGCCATTGTCGACGAGGTACCGAAGACGACGGCGAGAGCCCAGGCCAGCGGCAGTCGCCAGAGGCGAGCGAAGTGCCGCCGGTTCGTCGGCGCGCTGGAGATCGGGCCCGTCACGGTCGCGACCGCATCCCGGAAGTCGTCGACCCCGTCGGTGGGATCGGGGACGAGGAGCTCGGCCTTCACCGGCTCGTCCCGACGCGACCCGTTCTTGAGCAGCAGCGCCACCCACGGCACGAGCGCGATCCCCGCGACGATGCCCCACATCCCGAGCGACACCCGCCAGCCGAGGGTGTCGGCGACCGGAACGGCCGCCAGCGGGGGCAGGAACGTCGACACGGCCAACGTGGTCGAGTAGATCGTCATGACGATCCCGAGACGATCCGGGAAGTACTTCTTCACCAGCGGCGGCAGCAGCACGTTGCCCGAGCCCACGCCCGCGAAAACGACCACGGTCGCGGCGAGCAGGCTCGTCGAGTCCACCGCGAATCCTCGCAGCAGCATGCCCAGCGCCATCAGCGTGATCGCGGCGACCGCCATCCGCTCCAGGCCGAATCGCCGCTCGAGCAGCGGGGTGAGCAGCCCGAAGATGGCGAAGCACACCGGGGGCGCGGCGCCGATCAGACCGACGACCAGCGGCGAGACCGGGAAGTCCGCGGCGACATGATCGATCACCGGCGACAGGGAGGCCACTGCCGACCGCAGCGAGAAAGCCACCAGGACGATCCCCGCGAGTGCGAGAGCCCGACCGTGCCACAGCGGTCGTGCGCTCGGCATCGTCATGAGGTCTGTGACCCCTCCACCCAGGCGAGGTATTCGTCCGAGACCGTGCCCGTCACGTAGCGGCCGTCGAAGCAGCTCATGTCGAGATCGGTGAGGACCGAGCCCTCGATGATCGCTGCCTTGAGGTCGTCGACCTCCTGGTAGACGAGGTGATCGCAGCCGAGCACTTCGGCGATCTCGGGGATCGTGCGCCCGTGGGCGATGAGTTCGTGGCGCGACGGCATGTTGATGCCGTAGACGTGCGGATACCGCACCGGCGGAGCCGCGGATGCGAAGGTGACCGAGGCGGCACCGGCATCCCGCGCCATCTGGATGATCTCCTTGGAGGTCGTCCCGCGCACGATCGAGTCGTCGATCAGCAGCACATTCTTGCCCTGGAACTCGGTCGACATGGCGTTGAGCTTCTGGCGCACGCTCTTCTTGCGCACCGCCTGCCCCGGCATGATGAAGGTGCGGCCGACGTAGCGGTTCTTGTAGAAGCCCTCGCGGTACTCGATGCCGAGCTTGCGCGCGACCTCCATCGCGGCCGGGCGCGAGGAGTCGGGGATCGGCATGACCACGTCGATCTTGTCCATCGGCACGTGCTTCGCGATCGTGTCGGCGAGGCGGTCGCCCATGCGCAGACGCGACTCGTACACCGAGATGCCGTTCATGACCGAGTCGGGACGGGCGAGGTAGACGTACTCGAAGGCGCAGGGCGCGAGCGTCGCGGCCGTGGCGCACTGCTTGGAGAACAGCTCGCCGTCGGTGGTGATGAAGACGGCCTCGCCCGGCTCGACCTCGCGGACGACGTCGTAGTCGCCGTTCTCGAGCACGAGCGACTCGCTGGCGACGACCCACTCGTCCTTGCCCTCCGCGCCGGGGACGGTCGACGGACGACGACCCAGGATCAGCGGACGGATGCCGAACGGGTCGCGGAAGGCGAGCAGACCGTAGCCGGCGATCACGGCGATCACGGCATAGGCGCCTTCGATGCGCTCGTGCGTGCGGGCGACAGCCTCGAACACCCGCTCGGGGTCGAGGTCGACGGTCGAGGTCGTGTTCTGCAGCTCACCGGCGAGCACGTTGAGCAGCAGCTCGGTGTCACTCGACGAGTTGAGGTGACGGCGGTCGCGCTTCGCCATGTCGGCCGTGAGCTCACGCGTGTTGGTGAGGTTGCCGTTGTGGATGAGGATGATGCCGTACGGCGCGTTCACGTAGAACGGCTGCATCTCCTCTTCGTTCGAGGCCGTGCCCTTGGTCGCGTACCGCACGTGACCGAGGCCGACGTTGCCGAGCAGCGCACGCATGTCGCGGGTGCGGAACGCCTCGCGGACCATGCCCTGCGCCTTGGCGTTGTGCATCACGCCGTTCGCCTCGGCGGTGGCGATACCCGTCGCATCCTGGCCGCGGTGCTGCAGCAGCAGGAGTGCGTCGTAGATGTCCTGATTGACCGGGGCAGAGCCCACCATTCCGACAATGCCGCACATGGGCTCTTACTTCGCTCCGTCCGCGTAGGCGCCGACCAGGCGCACTGCTCCACCGTCGACGCCCTTGGCGCCCTGCTCGAATTCGCCGGTCGGACGCGGGCCGAAGCCGACGGTCCCGACCTGCCACGAGGGCATGCCCTCGGCGTTCAGCGCCGCGATCGCGGCATCCTTCTTGTCTGCGGCGACCACGGCGAGGAAGCCGATGCCGAGGTTCCAGGTGCCCTCCGCGGACTCCAGCGTGGAGCCGGCGATGTCGCTGAGCACCCGGAAGACGGGGCTCGGCGACCAGCTGTTGCGGTCGACCTCGGCCCAGCTGCCCTGCGGGAGCACGCGCGCGAGGTTCGCCGCGATGCCGCCGCCGGTGACGTGGCTGAGGGCGTGGACGCCTCCGGTCCCGGCAGAAGCGCCGAGCTGCTCGATGAGTCGCAGCAGCGGAAGCGTGTAGAGGCGGGTCGGCTCGAGCAGAGCCTCACCCCAGGTGGTGCCGAAGTCGGCGGCGTTGTCGCCGTAGCCGATGCCGGCACGGGTGACGATGTGGCGCACGAGCGAGTAGCCGTTGGAGTGTAGTCCGCTGGAGGCGACCGCGATCACGGCGTCGCCGTCTTGCACGCGATCCGCACCGAGGATGGCATCCGCCTCGACCACACCGGTGGCCGCGCCGGCGACGTCGTAGTCACGCGGGCCGAGCAGGCCCGGGTGCTCCGCGGTCTCGCCGCCGACCAGCGCGGTGCCGGTGGCCGAGCACGCCTGAGCGATACCGCGGACGATGTCGGCGATGCGCTCGGGGACGACCTTGCCGCACGCGATGTAGTCGGTCATGAAGAGCGGCTTCGCGCCCACCACGACGATGTCGTCGACCACCATGCCGACCAGGTCCTGGCCGATCGTGTCGTGCTTGTCGATCGCCTGCGCGATCGCGACCTTCGTGCCGACGCCGTCGGTGCTGGTCGCGAGCAGCGGGCGACGGAAGTCGCGCAGCGCGCTGGCATCGAACAGGCCGGCGAACCCGCCGACACCGCCGAGCACCTCGGGGCCGTGCGTCGCGCGCACGGAAGACTTCATCAGCTCGACGGCAAGATCACCTGCAGCGGTGTCGACGCCGGCTTCGGAATAGGGATTGGTGGGGGAGGCAGCCACGCCCCCAGCCTACCGCCCGCAGGCGGTCCGACTCTCCGCGAGAGACGACCTCGGATCCGGACCCCCTCCCCGCCTACGATGGGGCCATGGCCGACAAGCCGCAGTGGCTCATCCGCGAAGACGCGAGCGTTCCGGTGCTCGTCGCGCTCGCGCTGCGCCAGCAGCTCGGGATCCGGGCGCCGGAGGACCTTCCCGCCCTTCGCGATCTCGCCGTGCGCGCGCCGGACGCCGCCGATGCCTCCCCCGCCGTCGAGGAGCAGTGGCGGAACTACTGGGACATGACGGTCGAGCCGCGCGCGCATCCGTCGGACGTGCCGCTCGAGCTCATCGACGGCTTCGACACCCTCGTGGCCCTGCCCGCCACCGGCGCGGAGGAGCTCACCACCGCGATCGCCCCGCAGGCGACATCCGCACTCCTGTACGCGCACGCCGCACATGACCGGTACGTGAGCTCGATGAAGAGCCACACCGGGGGCGATGCCTACCGCGCCTATGCGAGTGCGATCGCGGAGTTCGAGCGCGAGGTCGGCCGTCGCGCGCACTCGTTCGAGCTGAACGTGCAGGTGCTGCCGCTGTCGCAGCGCGGCATCTGGTGGATCGGAGACCTCTCGGTCGCCGTGACCGACGGTCTGCGCCGCGACGTCGTGGCGTTCGACACCGCCATCCGCCCGGTGATCGCCGAGCTGGCGTAGGGGTCAGTCCTCGACGACGGTCTCGCGGTCGACCTGCACGACGCGGTCGTGACGGCGGGCGATGCGCTCCATGACGAGGCCCGCGATTCCGCCCAGGGCGAGACCGATCGGCGCGGTCCACAGCAGCAGGAACCCGAAGACCTGACCAGGCGGGTAGACGACATCGAGAGCCTGCGACTCGTCGAAGCTGCCGGTCCAGGTGAGGATGCCGGCGGCGATGATGCCGAGCACGACGCCGATGCCCATGAGCACGCCGTACCGCGGCACACGGCGCACGGTCGCTTCGACGGTCTGGTGGGAGTCGGTGGGGGCCATACCTCCATTGTCCCACCGTCGGCGGATGGCGGGAACCGGGTCGGCGGACGGCAGAGAACGGCCCTCCCCGCGTCCGCCGCGGGGAGGGCCGTTCCGTCTTCTGCCTCGACTCAGACCTCGGTCGTCGTCTCGGCCGTCTCGTCCTTGCGGTTGCGCCGGGCGATCAGCACACCGCCGGTCGCCGCGAGCGCCACGACAACCAGGCCGCCGACGATCCACGGCCATACCGGGGCGCCGTCTTCGTCTGCCGGCTCGGTTACCGCGGTGACGGCGGTGGTGGCTTCGGAGTCGACCTCGGCCTCTTCCTCCACCGCGACGCCGCACTCGGCGTCGACTGGGATGACCGCCGTCACCGGGTCGAGCGCCTCGCCGGCGGCGTAGGTGCCGAACGCGGCAGCCCCCGCCTCGGTCAGAGTGGCCGGGAGGGCGTCGAGCGAGAGCTTGCCGTCGACGACCGCGGCATCACCGAGAGCGAACTCTGCGAGGCGGACGGCCTTCTGGTCGACGTTCTCGCCACCCTGCGTGGTGCCGCTCACGTCGAAGACGAGGTAGCCCTTGTCTCCGGCGAGTTCGAGCCGCGCGTTCGCGAGCGTCGTGTTCAGCGCACCGTCGTGGCCCGTGAACGTGATGCTGCCGCCATAGGTGATGACTCCGGTGAGGGTCTCGTCATCGAAGGATCCGGCGCCGTTCTCCCACACGTAGTCCGGGTAACGGTACTCTACGTCGGTCAGCGTCCAGCCACCCTTCGCGATGCCCTCGATGTACGTGCGGAACGACTCCTTGTAGCCCCACTGCAGCGAGGCCCCGTCGACCGTGCACGCACCGATCACGGTCTTCGCGCGGGTGAGCGTGAACGCCAGACCGCGGTCGACCGAGCCCTGCAGGGTGAGCGTGTGCGCACCGTCTTCGAGGCTGGCGGGCAGCGTGCCCGACCAGGTCGCGAGGCCCGCGGCATCCGCGGTCACCGTGTCGAGAAGCACGGGGGTCGAATACACGACCACCTTGATGCCCTCTTCGTTCGGCTGGAAACCGGATGCGGTGATGGTGGCCGACTGCCCGGACTCGAGCGCAGCGAGGTTCTCCGCGTCGACGTCGATGCCGTCCGATGCCGGCGGTGCCGCGGGCAGGGTCGTCTTCGCCTTCACGGCGGCCGCAGCCACGGTGCCCGTGTTCCCGGCAGGCGCTGCCGCGACCGAGCCGATCGTGAACGTGACCGGGTTCAGGTCGGTCGAGTAGCCCGACAGCACCCGGTCACGACCGGCCGCCGTCAGCGACGCCGGAGCGGCGGTGTACGTGACGGCACCGTTTGCCGAGACGCGCGCGGCCCGCGAGAGGTCGAGCGTCGCGAACGGCACCTGGGCACCGCCACTCGTCACGAAGAGCGTCGCCGCTCCCGCCGAGGTGATGCGGATCTGCGGGTTCGACACGGTCACGTCGAGCACCCCGTGGTGTCCCGTGAAGCGCACCGATCCGCGGTAGACGACGCTGCCGAGCCCGGTCTTCACGTCGAAGTCTCCCCCGACGGTCTGCCCGAACTGGAACTGGCTACCCGAGCGCGTCGCGCCGTCGGAGACCGAGATCGCGCCCTGCGCGATGCCGCCCGTGATGTAGCTCGCGAACTTCGACGAGATCGCCCAGCGGAGCGATCCGCCAGGAACGCTCGCCGGCGGAGTCGTCGGCGTCGTCGGCGGCTTCGGGTCGGTGGGCTTCTCGCCGAACAGCGTGCGCCACTTGGCGTCCGTGATCGTCACGTCACCTCGCACGTAGATCGTGTCGGCGGTCGGCATCGTGTGCTGCTTCCACACGATCACCTCGTACGACTTCGTGCGATCGAGGTTCTTCGCCGCCGTCGTGAGATCGACCGCGAACGAGCCGAACGTGATCTTCGTCACGTACTGCATCGCGAGGAAGCCACCGCCAGCCGTCACATCCGCCTCGGTGCCCTTCTCGATCAGAGCGGCGTACGCGCCGGAGATGTCACCGAGCTTCGAGGCCGCGGCCGTCACGGTCAGACCGTCCTTCGCCGTTGCCGTCTTGACGGTCGCGCCGAGGGCGGGGCCCTCCGGGAAGATCGCGTTCCACTGCTCATCGCTGACCGGCACGGTCGCACGGGCGTAGATGGTGCCGGCATCCGGCATCGTGTGCTGCTTCCAGACGATGACCTCGTAGGACTTCGTGCGGTCGAGGGTGTCGGCGGCCGCCGTCAGGTCGACGCTGAACGCGCCGCCGGTGATCTTCTGCACGTACTGCATCGCGAGGAAGCCACCGCCGGCCGTGACATCCGCCTCGGTGCCCTTCTCGATCACCGCGGCGTACGCCCCGGTGATCGCGCCCAGCTTCGATGCCTCCGCCGTGACGGTCAGACCGTCCTTCGCCGTCGCCGCCTTCACCGTGGCGGTGAGGCCCGCAGTGTCGCCGTAGTTGAGGGCGACGCTCTGCTCCTGGTCGGCGTTGACCACGCCACCCGCTGCGTACGTGTAGATGCCGTACGCACCCGGGGTCGCTGCCGCGTCCTTCAGAGTCAGGGTCGCCTCGAAGGTCCCGTCGGCGGCGATGTCCACCCACTGCGAACGGATCGCCCCCTGGTACTGCGCGGGAACCTGGTTCAGGACACCCTCGGAGAGCGCCCAGACCTGCGCTCCGACCGAGCGGGTCGACGACGCGGCGCCGGTGGACGGCTGCCACGTCGAGGCGAAGTTGCCGAACACCACGTACGTGCCCTGCGGCAGATCCTTCGGGATCGGAACACCGCGCCCGCCGACGTTGGCCGCCGGGTCGTAACCGGACCCCTTCACGACGACCTTGTCGCCGGCCTTGAGGGCAGAGGCGCCGGCCGGCGTCGTGCCGTCGGCCAGGAACACCTCGATCGCCGGAGTGAGCGGCGCGGGCTGCAGGGTCTCCCACTGCGCGTCGGTGATGGCGATTGTTGCGCGGGCGTAAATCGTGCTCGCGTCGGGGTTCGAGTGCTGCTTCCAGACGATGAGCTCGTAGGACTTCGTGCGGTCCAGCGTGTCGGCGGCCGCCGTCAGGTCGACGGTGAACGCGCCACCGGTGATCGAGCGCACGTACTGCATCGCGAGGAACCCGCCGCTGCCGGTCACGTTCGCCTCGGTGCCCGTCTCGATCACCGCGGCGTACGCCCCGGTGATCGCGCCCAGCTTCGAGCCGGATGCGGTGACGGTCAGCCCGTCCTTCGCGGTCGCGGTCTTCACAGACGCGGAGGCGAGAGCGGTCTCGGAGTACGTCAGGGCGACGCTCTGCTCCTGGTCGGCGTTGACCACGCCGCCCGCTGCGTAGGTGTAGACGCCGTAGGAACCGGGGGTCGCTGTCGCGTCCTTCAGAGTGAGGGTCGCCTGGAACGTGCCGTCATCCGCGATGTCGACCCACTGCGAGCGGATCGCACCCTGATACTGCGAAGGAACCTGGTTCAGTACACCCTCGGACAGCGCCCACACCTGCGCTCCGACCGAGCGGGTCGACGACGCGGCACCGGTGGACGGCTGCCACGTCGAGGCGAAGTTGCCGAACACCACGTAGGTGCCCTGCGGCAGGTCCTTCGGGATCGGAACACCGCGCCCGCCGACGTTGGCCGCCGGGTCGTAACCCGAGCCCTTCACGACGATCTTGTCGCCGGCCTTGAGAGCAGAGGTGCCGGCCGGGGTCGTGCCGTCAGCCAGGAACACCTCGATCGCCGGGGAGAACGGCGTCTCACCCGGGTTGGTGCCGGGGTCCGTGCCCGGATCGGTGCCGGGGTCCGTTCCCGGGTCAGTTCCGGGATCGGTGCCCGGGTCGGTGCCCGGGTCCGTTCCGGGGTCGGTTCCGGGATCGGTTCCGGGATCGGTTCCAGGATCGGTGCCCGGGTCAGTGCCCGGGTCGGTTCCGGGGTCCGTCCCCGGGTCGGTGCCGGGGTCGGTGGGCACGGGACCGAACACGGCGTCCCACTGCCCCGCGGAGATCGCGACGTCGCCGCGTCCGTAGATCGTCGTCTCGTTCGGGTTCGAGTGCTTCTGCCACACGAGCACCTCGTAGGACTTCGTCCGATCGAGCGAGCCGGCAGGAGCGTCGAGCGTGAACGTGCTCGCCCCTCCGGCGACGGTCGGCATCACGAACGCCGCGTATCCGCCACCGCCGCTGAGGCCGGATTCCGTGCCCTTGACGATGAGGGCCGCGTAGGCGCCTTCGACCTCGGGCAGGCCGCTCGCCTGCACTTGCACGCTCACGCCGGACGTGGCCGTGGAGGCGACCGTCGCCGTGACCGTGGCACCGGCGGCATGCGCGGGCGGAACGATCACCGCACCGGCGGCGACGAGGAGGAAGGACACGAAAGCAGCGAGCAGCACGCGTATGCGGGTGCTCCCTGAGGATGCTGTGGCTGTGGCGTTCACGTTTCTCCACGGCTCCGGGCACGCAGAAGAGCACGCGCGCCGGCGGTGCCGCAATGCAGTCGGGCGAAGGGTCGGATGTTGGTTAGGCTTGGCTAAGCAAGCCGCCATTCCTGAGCGTAGAGGTGCGAATCAGCGCGCGTCAAGTTTTAGGATAGCCTTGCCTAATGCGTCGCGTCTTTGCCGTCTTCCTCGTCGCCGCTCTCGCCACAGGTCTCACTGCGTGCGCCGAGCCGGGAGCGAACGCCGCACCACCCGCGGCCGCAGAAGACACCTGCCCGCAGGCGTCCGCTCCCCTCGCCTCGCTCGATCTGATCGACGACGTGCGCGGGCATGAGGGCCCTTCCACCGCGTGCCTCTCCAGCCGCGCGATCGAAGCCGTCGACGACGACACCGCGCCGAAGCTCCCGGTCACCGTGACCGACAGCGAGGGCCGCGAGATCGAGATCACCGACGTCGACCGCATCCTCCCGATCGACATCTCGGGCACGATCGCGTCGACCGTGTTCGCCCTCGGACTCGGCGATCAGGTGGTCGGCCGCGACGCATCCACCGTCTTCGCCGGAACGGAAGACCTCCCGGTCGTCACCAAGACCGGACACACGCTCAACGCCGAGGCGATCCTCGAGCTCGCGCCGACCGTCGTCCTCACCGACACCACGATCGGTCCGAAAGAGGTCCGTCAGCAGCTGCGCGACGCGGGCATCGCGGTCGTGGTGATCTCCAGCGATCGGCGACTGGACACGACCGACGAGCTGGTCACCGAGATCGCCACAGCCCTCGGGGTGCCGAGCCGCGGCGAGGCGCTCATCGCGCGGCTCGACGCCTCGGTCGACGAGACGCTCGCCGAGATCGCCGAGGTCGTGCCCGCCGACGAGTCCGATCGCGCGCGCATGCTCTTCCTCTACGTGCGCGGTAGCGCCAACGTCTACTACATCTTCGGCGAGGACTCCGGCGCCGACTCCCTCATCGACGCGGTCGGCGGGGTCGACGTCGCGGCCGAGATCGGCTGGGAGGGCATGAAGCCGATGACCGCCGAGGCCCTCGTCGCCGCGCAGCCCGATGTGCTGGTGATGATGACCGATGGACTCGAGTCGGTCGGGGGCATCGACGGCTTGATCGAGCGGATCCCGGCCGTCGCCGAGACACCAGCCGGAGCGCACCGTCGGGTGATCGACATGGCCGACAGCGAGATCCTCAGCTTCGGCCCGCGCACCGCCGATGTGATCGGCGCCCTGGCCCGCGCCCTGTACGCCCCCGAGCCCGCGAAGTGACCGGCGAGGTCGTCACTCCGACGCCGACCAGGCACCGGAGACTCCGGTTCGCCCTGGTGACGGTCGGCCTGGTCGTCGCACTCGCGATCACCTGCGTCGTCTCGATCACGAGCGGGCAGTACGACCTGTCCCCCACCGCGCTGGTCGGCGTGCTGCTGCGCGGCGTCGGGATCGACACCGCCTGGGCGCCCGCGGCATCCACCGACTACGGCGTGATCTTCAACCTGCGGATGCCGCGCATCGTGCTCGGCCTCCTCGTCGGCGCGGCCCTCGCCGTCTCGGGCGTGCTCATGCAGGCGATCTTCGGCAACCCACTCGCGGATGCCGGCGTCGTCGGCGTCTCGTCGGGTGCGGCACTCGGCGCGGCGGCGAGCATCACGTTCGGACTCGCGACCTTCGGGATGTGGACCACGCCCGCATTCGCGTTCGCCGGCGGCCTGATCGCCGTGTTCTCGGTGTACTTCATCAGCCGATCCGGCGGCCGCACCGAGGTCGTGACGCTGCTGCTCACGGGCATCGCGATCAACGCCATCGCCGGCGCGGGCTTGGCCTTCCTCACGTTCCTCGGCACGACGTCGACGCGCGAGCAGATCGTGTTCTGGCAGCTCGGGTCGCTGAACGGCGCCCTGTGGTCGAACATCCAGCTGGTCGCGCCGCTCGTCCTGATCGGCGTCGTGGTCGCCCTGATCGTGGCCCCCAGCCTCGACCTCTTCGCCCTCGGCGAGCGCACCGCGCGACACCTCGGCGTCAATGTCGAGCTGCTGCGGATCGTGGTCATCGTGACGGTCGCGCTGCTGGTGTGCGCGGCGGTCGCCTTCGCCGGGATCATCGGCTTCGCCGGACTCATCGTGCCGCACCTGATGCGCATGCTGATCGGCCCCGCCCACCTGCCCCTCGTGATCGCCTCGGCGCTCGGCGGCGCACTGCTCATCGCCGTCGCCGACCTCGTCGCGCGCACCGCCGTTCCGCTCGCCGACCTGCCGATCGGCATGATCACCTCGCTCGTGGGCGGCCCGTTCTTCCTGTGGCTGCTCGTGCGCACGCGCCGCCGTTCGGGAGGCTGGGCATGACCGTGCGGCTCCGCGGCGCGGGGCTCACGGTGCGCGTCGGTGAGGGGCGGACGATCCTCGACGACGCCTCCATCGAGATCCACGGCGGCGAGATCCACGCCCTGGTCGGTCCGAACGGGGCGGGCAAGTCCACCCTGTTCGGGGTGCTCGCCGGCGATGTGACCGCGCAGGCGGGAACGGTCGAGATCGACGATCAGCCGATCGCGCAGGTGAAGCCGCGCCTCCTCGCCCGGGAGCGCGCCGTGCTGCTGCAGGAGAACGCGGTCACCTTCCCCTTCAGCGCCGAGCAGGTGGTGCGCATGGGTCGGACGCCCTGGGCGCGCACGCCGGCGGCGGACGATGATGACGAGCTGGTGGCTGCGGCCATGGCGCAGACCGAGGTGACGGCGCTCAAGGCCCGCGCGGTGCCCTCGCTCTCCGGCGGCGAGCGCGCCCGCGTCGCGCTCGCCCGCGTGATCGCCCAGAGCACCGGCATCCTGCTGCTCGACGAGCCGACCGCCGCACTCGACCTCAAGCATCATGAAGACGTCATGCGGCTGATCCGTGGGCGGGCGGATGCCGGCATCGCCGTGGCGATCGTGCTGCACGACCTCAATGCCGCACTCGCCCACGCCGACCGTGTCACGCTGCTCTCCGACGGCCGGGTCGCGGCGACGGGCACGGCGGCCGAGGTGCTGACGGCCGCGCGGATCGAGCAGGTCTACGGCCAGGCGGTCGACGTGTTCCCGCATCCGACCACGGGGGTGCCTTTGGTGGTCGCTCGGCGCTGAGTCGCGTCCCGGCCACGCGCGCCGGACTACTCCTCGTCGCGCAGGGAGCGGATCATGCCCCGCAGGATCTTCCGCGCGCCCGCCTGCTCGGCCTCGGTCATGCCCGACAGCATCCGGACCTCGACCGAACGGACGGCGGCCGTCGCCTTCGCGAGACTCTGCCGGCCACGGTCGGTGAGGCGGGCGGGGAGGGCCTTCCCGACCGGCGGCTCGGCGGGCCTGGTCACGAAGCCGTCCCGCTCGAGGGCCTGGAGCAGCACGTTCATCGACTGGCGGGTGACGAACGCGCCGCGCGCGAGCTCGGAGTTCGAGAGGCCGGGGCGCTGGGAGAGCAGCTCGAGGCAGGAGTAGTGCGTGATGGTCATGCCGAGCGGGCGCAGCACCTCCTCCATCGAGGTGCGGAGAGCGCTGGACGCCTCCTTCAGCAGGTAGCCCAGCGACGTGTCGAGCTCGATGCCGGCGCGATCTTGACTCATGTCAGTAGTCTGACATACGCTTACTCATGTCAGAAAACTGACATAAAACGAAGGACTCTCCTCATGCCCGTCACCGGCCCCGATTTCCTCTCCCTCCAGGCGCGCGACCTCGCCGCCTCGCAGGCGTTCTATGAGAGCTACCTCGGACTCGTCCGCTCGCCGGCGGGCCCCCCGCACGCCGTCGTGTTCCAGACGACGCCGATCGCGTTCGCGCTCCGGGACATCGCGCCCGGCACCGACCTGACCGACGTCGCGCAACCGGGAATCGGTGCCGCGATCTGGCTGCACGCCACCGACGTCCAGGCGATCCACGATCGACTCGTCGCCGACGGCCACACCATCGTGGCCGACCCGATCGACGGCCCCTTCGGTCGCACCTTCACCTTCTCCGACCCCGACGGCTACCAGATCACCCTCCACGACCGGGCATGACCCGTACCCCTCCGGGTGCCGGGATGGCCGGCGACATACAATCGCGATGATTGCGAAGGAACGGCGGAGGCGCCGGCAGCGGCGCGAGGGAGGGGTCGGGATGTTCGGTTCGAGGAAGAAGAAGAAGCAGAAGCTCAGCTTCAGCGACCTCGTGGAGCAGCTCCGGCCCGACCTGAGTCGGGAGTCGCTCGGTGTCGGGCCCGACTTCCCCGGCGTCGCCCCGAACCCGCTCCTGAGCGGAGACGCACGCACGCGCAACGCGGAACTGCGCGCGGGCGTGCTCGCGCTCGGCGTTCTCGTCGACTGGCGCGAGGTCAGCAGTGACGGCAGCCCCCGCGTGGTCCTGATGCTCGATGTGGAGACGGCTGAGGGCCACTCGTTCCGAGGCATCGCCGACGAAGACCTCACGATCACCGAGCTCACCCGACTGGCACCGGGACAGAGCATGCCCGTGCGCTACCGGCCGACCGTCCTCGACCACTACGTCGCCCTCGCCCGCGATGCCGACCCCGGCCGCGTGCAGCAGCTGGCCGACGAGATCGCGCGCCGCAGGGGAGCCTGACCCGGAGGCGCCGGTCGAGCGCTCACGCGCGATCGTCGGGCGGACCGCCGTCGCCTCTGCGTGCGCTCGCGCTACGGACGAACCGGGAGCACGTCGCTGAGATCCGCGCGCGTGCCGGAGGCATGGATGCGACCGCCGGCCGCGGCATCCGTCCACGCCTCCGCGCCCGTGGCCACCGCGATCCAGGTCGCGGCATCCATCTCGACGACGTTCGGCGGTGTGCCGCGCGTGTGGCGAGGGCCCTGGATCACCTGCACCGCGCCGAACGGAGGCACTCGGACCTCGACGCTGTTGCCCGGCGCCTTCTCGTCGAGCAGCTGCAGCAGGTAGCGCACGGCGGTGGCGAGGTCGGTCCGCTGCGGCTTCGTGCCGGCGGCATCCGCGTCGCGAACGGCATCCAGCGCTGAACGCCCGTCGATGATGTCGATCTTCCTGGCCATCGCTCAGCTCTCCCCCACGACGACGACCGACCAGGCCCCGACCGCGTCCCGACCCAGCCCGTTCGCCGTGACCTCGGTCGCGGCATCCAAGCCCATATCGATCCGCTGCGGCTCGCCGTCGCAGACCAGATCGTCGGTGCGGATCGTCTGCGACGTCACGGAGCCGCCGGCATCCGATCCGCTCAGGGCGATGTCGGCGCTCATCGTCTCGGGACCGAAGCACGCGAACAGCACCGAGACGATCGCCGTCGGCTCATCGAACGCGGCCGTGACCCCGCCTTCGCCGACGACATCCGAGAGCGGCGACGCCAATCCGGCGAGCGTCGCGAGAGACCCGGCGACCTCACGGGAGTCCTGCGTCGCCATCCAATCCTGCACGGCGTCGGGGTCGACCTCAGGCGTCGCGGAACACCCGGTGAGCACCGCCATCAGCACCGCGCCCAGCGCGAATCCCCGCCATCGCCTCATCCCGCGAGCCTACCTTCGGCGCGCGTCCGCGTCGGCGACGCGGACCCCACGAAACGGGGATCATGGAGGCATGAGCATCACCCTTCGCCCCCTGGATGCCCGCCGACGCGGAAGCTCTGCAACGGGCGTGGCAGACGGCACCCGACCTCGCCACCCAGTTCGGATCCGCCGAGCTCACCTCGCCCGCGGCGGCGCGCGCCTACATCGACGAATCGCTGCTGTTCGAGGAGCGGGCGAGGAACTGGGCGATCGTGGAAGACGGCGTCGCCATCGGCAACGTGGCAGCGACCGCGATCGAGCTCCGCCACGAGACGGCCTGGATCTCGTACTGGCTCGCACCCGCCGCCCGCGGCCGCGGGTATGCGAACGGCGCTGTGCTCGCGGTGTCCGACTGGGCGTTCCGGCACGGGCTTCATCGACTCGAACTCGGCCACCGCGTGAACAACCCCGCCTCGTGCCGCGTGGCGACGGCATCCGGCTTCCGGGCGGAGGGGGTCGAACGCGAGAAGCTCCGGTACGGCGCCGAGCGGTTCGACGTCGAACTGCACGCGCGACTGCGCAGCGACCCCGCCCCCGCTTCGTCGTTGTCGCTGCCGTTGTCGTTGTCGCTGCCGTTGTCGATGGCGTGAACCACACCTTTCGGCGGCGTCGCCCGCCGCGTGCTCGCAGCGCTCGGTGGGGCCGGGAAACGCGAGCCACGAACGCCCGACGCGTCCTAAGCTCGGACGCATGAGCATGCATCCGCAGGGCGCCCGCGCCGAGCTGCTCGCCGCCGTCGCCGACAACTCGTGGGGCGTACGGATCCCGCCGCTCGCCGACCCGCACAACGCGCACGACGCCGCGGTGCTCATCCTGTTCGGGGTGCTGGACCGCGTCCCCGCCCCGACGGCCGATGCCGCTGTCGCCCGCGACCTCGACGTGCTGCTGCAGCGGCGAGCGCCCACCCTCTCGTCCCATCCCGGACAGGTCTCCTTCCCCGGCGGCCGAGTGGAGCCCGATGACGCCGATCTGGTCGCCACCGCGCTGCGCGAAGCCGAAGAGGAGACCGGGCTCGATCCGGCCGGCGTCGAGATCCTGGCCACGCTGCCCGTGATCCCTCTCGCCGCGAGCAACCACCTCGTCACACCGGTGCTCGCCTGGTGGCAGTCGCCGTCGAGGGTCGTGGCCGTCGACCACGCCGAGACGGTCGAGGTGTTCCGAGTGCCCGTCGCGCAGCTGCTCGACCCCGCGACCCGATTCACCTCGACGCTCACCCGGATGGGCCGCACCTTCCGCGGACCGGCGTTCGACGTCGACGGGACGATCGTGTGGGGTTTCACCGCGATGGTGCTCGACGCCCTCTTCGACGCCACCGGCTGGACGGTGCCCTGGGACGCCACGGTGGAGCGGACCGTCGAGGTCTGAGGCGGTCTGCGTCGTCGGTTCCCCCTCGGTAGTCTGGACGGGTGAAGATTCTCGTCCTCGGTTCCGGTGCCCGTGAGCACGCGATCATCCTCGCCCTGCGGGCCGAGCAGACGGAGCACGAGATCTTCGTCGCTCCCGGCAACGCCGGCATCGCGCAGGACGCGACCCCCGTCTCGGTCGATCCTCTCGACGGCGGAGCGGTCACCGCATTCGCCCACGAGCACGCGATCGACCTCGTCGTCGTCGGCCCGGAGGCCCCGCTCGTCGCCGGGGTCGCCGACGCCCTGCGCGTCCGCGGCATCCCGGTGTTCGGACCGGGCAAGGCCGCCGCCCAGCTCGAGGGCTCGAAGTCGTTCGCCAAGCGGGTGATGGATGCCGCCGGCGTGCCGACCGGACGCGCTGTCCGCGCCGCCAGCACCACCGAGGTCGAGGCCGCGTTCGACGATCTCGGCGCCCCGTACGTGGTCAAGGCCGACGGCCTCGCGGCCGGCAAGGGCGTCATCGTCACGTCCGACCGCGCCGAAGCTCTCGCCCACGCCCAGCAGTACCTCCCCGCGGGCCCGGTGCTCATCGAGGAGTTCCTCTCCGGCCCCGAGGTCTCCCTGTTCTTCCTAAGCGACGGCGACACCGTGCGGGCGCTCAGCCCCGCGCAGGACTTCAAGCGCGCGCTCGACGGCGACGCCGGACCCAACACCGGCGGCATGGGCGCATATTCGCCACTGCCGTGGCTCGCCGAGCAGTTCGGCAGCGAGCAGGCCTTCGTCGAAGAGGTCACGCGCGACGTGGCTCTCCCCGTGGTGCGGCAGCTCGACGCCGAGGGCACGCCGTTCATCGGGCTCCTCTACGCGGGACTCATCCTGACCCCGGCGGGTGTGCGCGTGATCGAGTTCAACGCGCGCTTCGGCGACCCCGAGACGCAGATCGTGCTGCCCCGCCTGGTCACCCCGCTGTCGCAGCTGCTGTTCGCCGCGGCATCCGGCACCCTCGAAGACCAGCCGGAGCCCGAGTTCAGCGACGACGTCGCGATCACGGTCGTGTTGGCCAGCGAGGGCTACCCCGAGTCGCCGCAGACCGGACGCCCGATCGAGGGCCTCGCGGATGCCGCGGCTGTCGAGGGCGTCCGCCTCGTGCACGCCGCGACCGCGAGCCCGGATGCTCCCGGCGGATCGCTCATCGCCACGGGCGGCCGTGTGCTGAACGTGGTGGCCGTGGCCTCCGACTTCCGCACCGCGCGCGACCGTGCGTATGACGCGATCGCCCGCATCCGCCTCGACGGCTCGCACTACCGCACCGACATCGCCGCGCGCGTCGCGGACTAGCCTCCGCGCGCCCGCCTCCCGCCTCTGCGCGCGAGTGCACGGCTTCGCGACCCTGCGACCTCGCCGAGTGCACGGCTTCGCGACGAGTGCACGGCTTCGCGACCCTGCCACCTCGCCGAGCGCACGGCTTCGCGACGAGTGCACGGCTTCGCGACGCAAACACCCCGTGCACTCGGCAGCATCCCGTGCACTCGGCACCGGCCAGCGCGGCCAGCGCGGCGAGCGCGCGATTTCGGCCGAGTCCCAGCGCGAATCCTGCCAACGTGCGGGTTCGCGGTTGACGTGGCGAGCTTTCTTCAAGAAAGTGGGCGGATGCCGCTTCGCTCCGACTGGTCGTCCTCGACCTGCCCGATCGCCCGCTCCGCCGACGTGCTCGCCGACCCGTGGGTGCTCCTCATCCTGCGCGAGCTCTTCTCGGGTCGCACCCGCTTCGACCAGCTGCGCGATGCCACCGGCGCGGCCGACTCGGTGCTCTCCCGGCGACTGACCTCGATGGGTGAGGCCGACCTCGTCGTGCGCGAAGACCCCGACGACGCTCGCAGCGGCTACCGGCTGACGGATGCCGGACGCCAGACGCTCCCGATCCTGCACGCCTACGCGCGGTTCGCCCGCATCACCGACCCCGATGGCGCCTGGGGTCTGACGGTCAGCTGCGGCCGGTGCGGCGACGTCTCGGACTCGGTCGACTGGTGCGCGACCTGCGCAGCGCCGCTCGACGCCGACAGCACCCGCTGGGCACGACGCAGCATGGGCGGGGAGCCCTTCGCACTTCTCGCCGGGCACGCGGCATGACCGCCGAATCGGTCGACGAGCCGACCGCCGAGCCCCTCGAGTCCCGGCAGCGCCGCTTCCACCCCGCGTGGACGGTGGCGCTCGTCGCCCTCATCGCCCTCATCGGTGCCGCCGGTTTCCGCGCAGCCCCCGGCGTACTCATGGTGCCGCTCGAAGAGGAGTTCGGCTGGAGCACCGCCGAACTCTCGCTCGCGGTCTCGATCAACCTCCTGCTCTACGGCCTCATCGCCCCGTTCGCCGCCGCGCTCATGCAGCGCTTCGGCATCCGCGCGGTCACGGTCGTCGCACTCTTCGTGATCGGCGCGGGCGCGGCACTGAGCGTTTTCGTCGCCACTCCCGGCCAGCTCATCCTGACCTGGGGTGTGCTGATCGGCCTCGGCACCGGATCGATGGCGCTGGTGTTCGCCGCCACGATCACCGACACGTGGTTCGCGACCCGCCGCGGCCTGGTCTCGGGCGTGCTCACGGCCGGCAGCGCGACCGGACAGCTCATCTTCCTCCCCGTGATCGCGGTCGCCGCGGAAGACATCGGATGGCGCGGGGCCTCGCTCATCATCGCGGGCGGCGCGCTCGCGGTCATGCCCCTCGTCTGGATCTTCCTGCGCAACCGCCCGAGCGACCTCGGCGTCGCGCGCTACGGCGAAGCCGCGCCCACCGTGGCGGCGACACCGGTTCCCCGCGGAACGGCCTGGGGAGCCGCGAAGCTCGCGCTGACCACGCTGCGAGAGGCCGCGCGCACGAAGACGTTCTGGGCGCTGGCGATCGGGTTCGCGATCTGCGGGGCGACGACCAACGGACTCATCGGCACGCACTTCATCCCCAGCGCGCACGACCATGGGATGGCGACCACGACCGCCGCCGGCCTGCTCGCGGTCGTCGGCATCTTCGACATCGTCGGCACCGTGTTCTCCGGGTGGCTGACCGACCGTGTGAACCCCCGCATCCTGCTCGCGGCGTACTACGCACTACGCGGGGTGAGCCTGCTGTTCCTCCCGAGCCTGCTCTCGGCCGAGGTGCAGCCGAGCATCATCGTGTTCATCGTCATCTACGGCCTCGACTGGGTCGCCACGGTGCCGCCGACGATCGCGCTGTGCCGCGAGGTCTTCGGCGACAAGGGACCGCTCGTGTTCGGCTGGGTGTTCGCGGCGCACCAGATCGGCGCGGGTATCGCGTCCGTGCTCGCCGGGGTCGTCCGCGACCACACGGGCCAGTACACGTTCGCGTGGTTCGCGGCAGCGGGTCTCTGCGCGGTCGCGGCTCTGGTCAGCGCGACCATCCGCCGGCATGCTGCCCCCGCACCCGCCCCCGTTCGCGAGTAGCCGCGCGTTCCACCCCGTCGAGTGCACGGGATGCTGCCGACTGCACGGCTTGTTCACGTGTACAAGCCGTGCACTCGGCGCGAACCCGTGCACTCGGCGTCAGCGAGCGGGCGCGGGCGAGCGGCGCGAGCGCGCGAGCGCCGGGGTCAGAGCACCTTCGAGAGGAAGTCCTTCAGACGCTCGTTCTTGGGGGCGCCGAACAGCTCGGCGGGCGGGGCCTCCTCGACCACGACGCCGCCGTCCATGAAGACCGTGCGGCCGGAGACCTCGCGGGCGAAGCCCATCTCGTGCGTCACCAGCACCATCGTCATGCCGCCTTCGGCCAGGTCGCGGATGACCTGCAGCACCTCGCCCACCATCTCGGGGTCGAGGGCGCTCGTCGCCTCGTCGAACAGCATGATCTCGGGGTCCATCGCGAGCGCACGGGCGATCGCCACACGCTGCTTCTGACCACCGGAGAGGGATGCCGGCTTCGCATCCGCCTTCTCCGACAGGCCGACGCGCTCGAGGAGAGCCAGCGCCCGCTCGCGCGCCTGAGCCTTCGTCATCTTGCCGCACTCGACCGGCGCGAGGGTGATGTTCTCGAGCACCGTCATGTGCGGGAACAGGTTGAAGTGCTGGAACACCATGCCGATGCGCTGACGCACCTCGTCGAGCTTCACGCTCTTGTCGGTCAGGTCGACGCCGTCGATGATGACATGCCCCGACGTCGGCTCCTCGAGCTTGTTGAGGCAGCGCAGCAGGGTGGACTTCCCGGAGCCCGAAGGACCGATGACGGCGACGACCTCGCCGTCTTCCACCGCCAGGTTGATGCCCTTGAGCACCTCGTTGTCGCCGAACGACTTGTGCAGGTCCTGCACCACGATCTTGCTCATGCGTTGAACGTCCTCTCCAGGCGGTTCGCGAGCAGCGTCAACAGCGTGATCACGATGAAGTAGATGATGGCGACGATCGTCAGCACCTGCGCCGACAGGTACGTCGAGGCGATGATCTGGCGGGACACGAACGTCAGCTCCGCGAGGCCGATGACGCTGATCAGCGACGTGTCCTTGAGGGTGATGATGCCCTGGTTCACGAACGACGGGATCATGATGCGGAACGCCTGCGGGAGCACGACCTTCTGCATCGTCTTCCAGTGGCTGAGGCCCAACGAACGCGAAGCCTCGTTCTGACCGGGATCGACCGCCTGGATGCCGCCACGGATGATCTCCGTCATGTACGCGCCCGTGTTGAGCGAGAGCGTGATCGCACCGGCGACGAACGGGTTGAACGTGAGGTCGGGGATCAGCTGCGGGATCGCGAAGAACACGAAGAACGCCTGGATGAGGATCGGGGTGCCGCGGAAGATGTAGACGTAGGCGGTGGCGATCCAGCGGAACGGTGCGATCTTCGAGACCCGGCCGAAGCCGAAGATGAGGCCCAGGATGAAGGCGGCCACGATCGCGACGATCGTCGCGAGGATCGTGAGCCACAGACCCTCCATGAGCGCCGGCCAGTACTGCACCGCGACGGAGATGATGTCGGTCGGCTGGGCGGATTCCTCACCGCCGGAGAGGTAGGTGTCGACGATCTTGTCGTATTCGCCCGAGGCCTTGAGATTCGCGAGACCCTCGTTGAACATCTCGATCAGCTCGGGGTTCTGCCCCTTGTTGACCGCGAAGCCGTACTCGCCACCCAGCTCAGGTTGGCCGATCAGACGGAAGCCGGAACCCTGCTGGATGCCGTAGGCCAGCACCGGGAAGTCCTCGAAATAGCCGACCGCCTGGCCGGCCTTCACGGCATCCACCATGTCGGTCGTGTCCTGGTAGGGGGTGACCTTGAAGCCGTACGCGTCCTTGTTCTCGTCGGCGAAGGTCTGCCCCTGCGTGCCGGTCTTGACGGCGACAGCCTTGCCGTCGAGGTCGTCGAGGGACTGGATGTCACTCGCCTCGAGCACGCCGAGCTGGATACCGCTGGTGAAGTAGGGCTCGCTGAAGTCGAACGTCTTCTCGCGCTCCTCGGTGATCGACATGCCGGCCATGACGGCATCGACCTGGTTCGACTGCAGCGCCTGCACGGCGGCGTCGAATCCGAGCTGGCGGATCTCGACCTCGAAGCCCTGGTCTTTCGCGATCGCACGGAGCAGATCCATGTCGATGCCGACGAGGTCGCCGTCCGCATTCGTGAACTCGAACGGCGCGAACGTCGTGTCGGTGCCGATGACGTACTTCTCGTCGTCCGCGGCGGTGGCGGGGGCGGCTCCGGCCAGGAGCGCGCCGACGGCGATGAAGGCGACCAGCGCTGCTGCGCCGACGGTGCGGACGGACCGGCGCAGGCGGCCCGTCGCGGCGGATGGATTTCGGATCACGACGTGTGCTCCTCGGGTCGACAGCAGCGACCGGACGATCGCCGAGCATCCACCTTAGTCGCCGCCCCGCCGCGCGCCCGCCTCGACGGGTCTGCCAGGAACCGCGCAGAAGGGCGGATCCGGGCTCAGGCCGGCGACAACTCGATCCAGTACTTCCGCACGCGGGGCTGCCCCGGCTCGGGAGCCGCGACCACGTCTTCCAGCTCGCCGCCGGCCCCTTCGATCGTGCGGATGGAGCCGATGTTGTCATCGTCGCAGGTGAGCATCACGCGGTCGTATCCCTCGGACTTCGCGAACCGGAGCACGAGACGGAGGGCCTCGCGCACGATTCCCTCCCGACGCCGGGACGGGATCGTCGCGTAGCCGATGTGGCCACCGAAGCGACGCAGCCAGTCGTTGAGCTCACGGCGGAACGCGATGAACCCCACGACGCGGTCGCCCTCGGTGATCCAGAAGAAGTCGCACGCCACGTGCCCCTCGGGCAACACCGCGCCCGGAGTGGCGTACAGCTCCGCCTTCGCGACGAACGCCTCGCACGCGACCCGGTCTGGCGTGAATCCCTGTTCGAAACCGCCACCGTCGATGTGCCCGCCGTCGAACTCGGCCACGGCAGCAGCCCAGGAGTCGAAGAGGTCGATGGTCGGTCGAGCGAGAGCGATCGTCATCGCCCGATGACAGCAGAAAGGCGCCGCATCCGCAAACCGCCGGACACGGCACCCTCCCGAACTCGACTACTCGGGCCGCGCGGCCGCCGGCACCGCGGCATCCGCCTTGTCGTAGCGACCGAGGAACAGCGAGGCGACGAGCGCGATCACCATGACGCAGGCCGGCAGCAGGATCGCCTGCGACATTCCTGCGGCAAAGCCGTCGGCCACCTGCGGCGGCAGTGTTCCCCCGGTCGAGCCCGCCGGCGCATCGGCGAGACCGGGCAGGTTCGCCTCGAGGCGAGACTGCATGAACGCGGCGATGGATGCCGAGCCGATGACCGATCCGATCGTCCTGGTGGTGTTGTAGATGCCGGCACCGGCACCCGCCTGGCGCGGCGGCAGCTTGCGCGTCGCGGTGGTGGCGAGCGGCCCCCACATGCCCGCGTTGCCGATGCCCATCAGCGCGGACGGCAGCAGGAACATGAGGATCGGGGTGTCCATGTTGATCAGGGCCGAGTACCAGACGAGTGCGCCGGCGACGCAGAGCAGGCCGGGGATCAGGATGATGCGCGGATCCACCCGGTCGAGGAGCTTGCCCGCCGCCGGAGCGAGCGCGCCCGACAGCACCGCCATCGGGATCAACAGCAGCGCGGCCTCCGTGGGGGTGAGTCCACGGGCGGACTGCAGGAAGAACATCATCGGCAGCGACATGCTCGTCACCGTGAAGCCGACCGCGGCGATGGCGACGTTCGCTCCCGAGAAGTTGCGGTCGCGGAACAGCTCGAGCGGAACCAGCGGTTCGCTGCGGGTCTTGGCCTGCTGCACGATGAACAGCCCGAGGATGACGAGGCCGACGATGATCAGGCTCCACACCGAGATGGGACCCCAGATCACGCCCCAGTCGTACTTCTCGCCCTCCTGCAGTCCGAACACGATCAGGAAGAGTGCCACAGCGCTCAGGACGACGCCGACGATGTCGAAGCGGTGCGGGTGGGTGGCCAGCTTCGGCACCAGACGCCAGGCGAGCACGAACGCGACGATGCCGACGGGGATGTTGACGAAGAAGATCCACTCCCAACCGAAGCCGTCGACGAGCAGTCCGCCGACGAGCGGACCAACGAGCGTCGCGACACCGGCCGTCGCACCCCAGAGGCCCATGGCGGCGCCGCGGCGCTCGGGCGGGAAGGTGCGGGTGATCACGGCCATGGTCTGCGGCGTCATGAATGCGGCGCCCAGCCCCTGCACGGCGCGCGCGACGATCAGGCCCTCGAGCGAGTTCGAGAGCCCGCACCACAGCGAGGCGAGGGTGAAGATCGCGAGGCCGATGAGGTAGATGTTCTTCGGGCCGAACCGGTCACCAAGACGCCCGGTGATGAGCAGCGGCACGGCATAGGCGAGCAGGTACGCGCTCGTGACCCACACCACGTTGTCGAGGTTGTTGGTGTTCGGGTCGAGTGCGGCCTTGATGGCCGGGTTCGCGACCGAGACGATCGTGGTGTCGACGAGGATCATGAAGAATCCGATGACCAGCGCCCAGAGCGCCGGCCAGGGGCTCGTCGGCTTGTGACCGACGGAGTAGGTGCCGGTCGACGGACCGGAGCTCGAGGGCGCGGACACCGGCGGGCGGTCTCCGTCGCGAGGGGAATCGGTCATTGCTGTGCAGCCTTTCGCTGAGCGCGGTAGCGGTCTGAGTTCGGGAAAGCCGCGGGTCCCCACGGCAGGTCTTCGGCTTCGAGGCGGGCGATCAGCGCGTCGGCCCAGCGCAGCTCGGCCTCGAGCAGCACCTCCTGCCGCTCGTACTCCACGAGCACCTGCTCGGGCACGCCATCGCGTCTCGCTCCGATCAGTCCATCGCGATACGCGACGTGCTCGTCGTCGAGGGCGACGCGACGCGACCGCAGACACTGGAGCACATCGCCGCGTTCGAGGTTGTGCGCCTCGGCGAGCGCGATCCGGAACTCGGCGGGACGATCGATCGTCGACAGCTCGCGTCGCAGCCAGGCGATGAGGGTCTCCCGGCCGGCGTCGGTCAATGAGTATGTCGTGCGCTCGGGGCGATTCCCCTCGCGGTCACTGCCGACCTCGTCGATGAGCCCCGCCCGCTGGAGCCGGCCGACCGTGTGATAGAGCGTGCCGTTCGTGAGGGTCAGCAGCCGATCGTCGCGGCGCACCCGCATCAGTCGCACCATCTCGTAGGGGTGCATGTCGCCCTCGCGCAGCAGGGAGAGGATCATCGCCCCCATCGGGGTCAGTCGTTGCATGGCCCCTCCCCGGGTGTCGCGCTCAAATAGTCCATGTGGACTATACGCCCTTCTCAAGATGCCGAACAGATGGCTTCGGCGGCGGAGACCTTTACCGGCTACAGAGATGCCGCGGCGAGCTGCGCTTCCGTGAGCGGACGATCCGCGTAGACGAGTCGCCACACGGATGGATCGGGGTTTCCCGCATCCGGAGTCCTGTGCACGAGTGCGAGGCCCACCTTCTCGGCGACTCGCGCCGAAGCCCGGTTGTGCTCGACGAGATAGGCGATCACCGGGCGGTCGGGATCGGCCAGTCGGGCCTGTTCGAGCGCGGCGAACGCGAGCTCCGTGGCGTACCCCCTGCCGTGGTGATCGGCAGACAGCCGGTACCCGAGATTCCAGACCTCGCCGCCGAGCAGCGTGCACCCGCCGTAACCGATCAGCTCGTCCGTATCGCGCGCTCGGACCGACCACGGCCCGAGCCCCTCCGACTCCCGACTTCTCTCCCAGCGCGCCATCATCGAAGCCGTCTCCTCCGGGTCGATGTGCCGCAGTGTGGGGTAGTGGGTCCAGACCCGTGGATCGGTCGAGATAGCGAACAGCGTGTCGAGATCGGCGGCGGTCGGGAGCGACAGGCGCAGGCGCGGCGTGAGGATGTCGGCGGTCATGCGACCAGGCTAGGTTGCACCACCGACGCCTCGGACCCACGGCATGCGGTGGCCGTGCGAACCGGGATAATGGGCGGGTGAGCACTCCTTCAGAAGGCACGGCACAGAGCATCTCCGGCTGGCGGCACATCTACTCGGGCAAGGTCCGCGACCTGTACGCCTCCGAGGATCCGGCGGACACGCGCATCCTCGTCGTCGCCTCCGACCGCGTGAGCGCCTTCGACTTCGTGCTCTCCCCCGGCATCACGGACAAGGGGGCCCTGCTGACGCGACTGAGCCGCTGGTGGTTCGCGCAGCTCTCCGACTTCCCCAACCACATCGCCGAGGGCGAGCTGCCCGAGGAAGTCGCCGACCGCGCCATGCTCGCGCAGTCGCTCGAGATGCTGCCGATCGAGTGCGTCGTGCGCGGCTACATCACCGGTTCCGGCTGGGCCGAGTACCAGGAGAGCGGCACGGTGTGCGGCATTCCGCTGCCCGCCGGCCTGCAGAACGGCGACAGGTTGCCCGAGCCCCTGTTCACCCCGGCCTACAAGGCGCCGATGGGCGAGCACGACGAGAACATCACGTTCGAGCGCACCGTCGAACTGGTCGGAGCGGAGCGCGCGGCCGAGCTGCGCGACACCTCGCTCGCGATCTATGCCCGTGCCGCCGAGATCGCCGAGGAGAAGGGCCTGATCCTCGCCGACACCAAGTTCGAGTTCGGGACGGATGCCGACGGCACCCTGCGCCTGGCCGACGAGGTGCTCACGAGCGACTCGTCGCGCTACTGGGACGCCGAGGCCTGGCGCACCGGCACCACCCCGAGCGCGCGCATGGCGAGCTTCGACAAGCAGATCGTGCGCGACTGGATGGCCGCGAACTGGGATAAGCAGGGCGAGCCGCCGGCCCTCCCCGCCGATGTCGTCGAGCGCACCGCCGACCGCTACCGCGAGCTGATCGAACGCCTCGGCGCCTGACCCCCGATCTCCCGCGGGCCCGTCGCGGACCTGACCGGACCGGACCGGCCTACTCGACGAGCCGCACGTCGGTGTGGACGAAGTCGTCTCCCTTGAACAGCAGCGGCTCGTCGCGGGTGATCGCGAGCGCATAGGAGAAGCAGTCGCCGTAGTTCAGGCGAGCGCGGCTCCCTGACCCTCGGCCGTAGCGGGCGTATGCCCTGCCCGCCAGGCGCGCCTGCACCTCATCGACGGGAACGACCTCTGATCGCGTCACCTCCAGAAGCTCGTCGAGCGCAAGCGCCTTCGCTTCGCCGCCCTTGCTGCGGA
The DNA here is from genome assembly GCF_012030385.1 of Microbacterium sp. B19(2022). Lineage (NCBI taxonomy): Bacteria > Bacillati > Actinomycetota > Actinomycetes > Micrococcales > Microbacteriaceae > Microbacterium > Microbacterium sp. B19(2022). The sequence goes on along the minus strand of NZ_JAAUVO010000002.1, from coordinate 97,259 downwards.
GGACGATCGTGCACTCCGCGAGCGTGGCCGCGGACAAGGCGAAGGGCCGCGACTCCAACAGGTCGCTCATCTCGTCGGCTTCCGGCTCAGCCATCAGCACCGCGACCAACGCCGAGGAGTCGACGATCATCGCGGCATCCCCGTCTCGTCGTAGAGCTCGTCCATGATCTCCTCGGTCGTGCGCCCGGTGGAGGGAAGCTGCTGCGCCCGGCGGATCACCGCACGGATACGGCGACGACGCTCCTCTTCGTCGGCCGATTGCTGCTGCTCCAACTCGGCGAGACGCCGCCGCACCGCATCCTCGACGGCACTCGTCTGACTCTGACCGGTCAACGCCGCGAGTCGACGCACGAGCTCATGCGTGGTCTCGTTCTTGATGTTGAGGCCCATGTCTACCATTCTACCTTCGCGTCTACCCTGGTAGAAGCGCTCAGGAAAAACTCAGGAATCGATAGTGTTGCTCCGGCACTCCTGCCATCCCCCGAACCTTGAGGAGCCCGCATGGCCCTGTGGAAGCTGCACGGAAACGGCCGCACGGTCGAGCCCGGCGCCGTCGTCCGTCCCGACGAGCGCCTGAACTGGCCCGCCACGATCGCGATCGGACTCCAGCACGTCGTCGCGATGTTCGGCGCGACGTTCCTGGTGCCGATCATCACCGGCTTCCCGGTCGCCACGACCCTGCTGTTCAGCGGTGTCGGCACCATCCTGTTCCTGCTGGTCACGCGCAACAAGCTGCCCAGCTATCTCGGTTCGTCGTTCGCGTTCATCGCGCCGGTCACGGCAGCCACCGCCTCGGCGAACATGGGCACCGCCCTGGCCGGCATCGTCGCCGTCGGCGTGCTGCTCGCGATCATCGGCGTCGTCGTGCACACGGTCGGTGTCAAGTGGGTCGACCGCTTCCTGCCGCCGGTGCTCGCCGGAACGATCGTCGCCCTCATCGGGTTCAACCTCGCCGGCGCCGCGCACGACAACTACGCCGACGCTCCCGTGACCGCGACGTTCACGCTCGCCATCACGATCCTCTTCGCGGTCGTGTTCCGCGGATTCCTCGGACGCATCTCGATCTTCCTCGGCGTCATCGCGGGCTACATCTTCGCGGCGTTCCGTGGCGAGCTCGACTTCTCGGCCGTGGAGAAGGCCGATTGGGTCGGCCTCCCCACCTTCACCTTCCCGAACTTCACCGAGCCCGGCACCCTCACCGCCCTCGCCATGTTCCTCCCGGTCGTGCTCGTGCTGATCGCCGAGAACGTCGGACACGTTCGCGGCGTCGCGACCATGACCGGCGACGCGAGCGTGAACCAGCAGACCGGCAAGGCGCTGATCGCCGACGGTGTCTCGACCACCCTCGCCGGATTCTTCGGCGGTTCGGGCACCACGACCTACGGCGAGAACATCGGCGTGATGGCCTCCACCCGCGTGTACTCCACGGCCGCCTACTGGGTCGCCGGCATCGCCGCGATCCTGCTCAGCCTCTCGCCCAAGTTCGGCGAGGTCATCAACTCGGTGCCCGCCGGAGTGCTCGGCGGCGTGACCACGGCGCTGTACGGCCTCATCGGCGTCATCGGCATCAAGATCTGGGTCGACAACCGCGTCGACTTCTCGCGCCCGGTCAACCAGTACACCGCAGCCGTGGCCCTGATCATGGCCGTCGGCGGATTCATGATCAAGGACGAGGCGTCCGGCTTCGAACTCGGCGGCATCGTCATCGCCACGGTCGCGGCGATCCTGATCTACCACCTGGGCAACCTGATCGCCCGTCTGCGCAAGACCGGCGCCGACGACCCGAAGCCGCTCGAGGCGGTCGGCCCGCTCGGCGGCGACCCCGCCTAGCGGGACGCGCATCGCGTTCACAACTCCTCAGAACCCGGCCCGAACACCTCCGTACGGCCGTACCACTCCGGATCGATACAGTTTCTGCGGAGTTGTGAACCGATCGGCGGCGGAACTCAGCTGTCCGAGCGCACCTGCACGGCGAATCGAAGGCGCACGCCCGGCGGCAGTTGACCTGCGAGGTCGAGGCTGCGGTCGGTGAGGGCGCCGATGACCGGGTACCCGCCGGTGAGCGGGTGGTCGGGGAGGAAGAGCACCGGCTGCCCGTCGGGTGGCACCTGGATCGCACCGGTGACCGCTCCCTCGCTGGGCAGCTCGCCGTCGACGGAACGCTCCAGCGGGGCATCGCCCTGAAGACGGATGCCGACCCGGTCGGAGCGCGGTGTGACCGTCCACTCCTGGGCCGTGAGCACCTCGAGGGCATCCGCCGTGAACCAGTCGTCGCGCGGACCGAGCGTGATCTCGAGCTCGACGACATCGCCGGAGGCCGGGAGGTCGCGCGGCACGGCGCCAGGCTCGACCGCGTGCGGAGCGGCCTCGCCGATCGGGAGGACGGCCCCGGCGGCGAGCGGCTCCGGACCGAGTCCCGCAAGGGTGTCGGACGCACGACTGCCCAGTGCAGGCGACACATCGACTCCGCCGCGGACCCCGATGACGTACCGCAGACCGCGATCTGGATGGCCGAGCGTCAGCTCGTCGCCGTCGAACGTGGCGAAGGGCTCGCCGTGGAGAATCGGACGAGCGAATCCCTCAGCTCCGATCAGGGCGAGCGCGCCGATCGCCCCCGTGACCGCCGCGACACCCGCCCCGTGGAACCAGAGCACCGCTCCCCCGACGCTCTCGAGCACCGCGGCCACGTCCGCGTTCCCCACGGCACGGTTCGCATCCCGCATCGCGCGCCGGTCGGCGGCTCCGGATGCCGAGACCCCGAGCGCCGCGAACCCCGGGCGCCCGGCATCCTGCACCAGCAGCTGCAGCGAGGGCCGGACGACCTCGACCGCGGATGCCGTGCCGAAACCCGGACCATCCGCATCCGCGTCGGCGCGTTGCCGCATGACGCGCCGTGCGTGCGTGCGATGGTCTCCGTTTCGGCTCAGCCGGGCATCCGCCCGCACCCGCTCGAACCGCACCGCAGTGCCGGGAGCGAGGAGGGCCGGCGGATCGCGGTCGATGTCCCACATCACGGAATCCGTGCGACCGATCAGCTGCCAGCCACCGGGGCTCTCGCGCGGGTAGACGCCGGTGAACGGTCCGGCGAGTGCGACCGACCCGGCGGGCACGCGTGTACGCGGAGACGAGCGGCGCGGCACGTCGAAGAGCGGATCGCTGCCCACGACGTACCCGAATCCGGGGGCGAACCCGGAGAATGCGACCCGCCAGTCCGCGGCGAGGTGGCGGTTCACCAGCTCCTCTGCCGAGACGCCGAGCGCGGATGCCGCTTCGTCGAGGTCTTCACCGTCGTACTGCACGGGGATCGTGACCTCCCCGGTGCGGGGCGGGCGCGTGGCGTCGACCTCCGTCGCCGCCAGCGTGTGCGCGAGCTCGGTGGCCGAGACGCGCAGCGGGTCGAACCGCACGAGCACCGCGCGGGCTCCGGGGACGCGCTCGACGACGCCCGACAGCCCCTCCCATGCGAGGTTCAGGCGCATCGCCTCGTCGAGGTCGGCCGCCTCGACGAGCAGAGCGCGATCGGATGCCGTGAGGATGCGCATCAGCCGACCTGCGCCGGTCGCCTCATCGGGAGCCCGCGAACGGTGCGATCGTGATGCCCGCGTCCTGCAGCATCCGCTTGGTCTCGGCAGCCATCGCCACTGATCCGGGGCTGTCGCCGTGCACGCAGATCGACTGCGCCACCACGGGCACGTCGGTTCCGTCGATCGCCCGGATCACACCGTCGGCAGCGAGGCGCACCATGCGCTCCGCCACCGCGGCCGGGTCATGCAGCACGGCACCTGCCTCGGTGCGCGACATGAGCTGCCCGTCGGGCTGATAGGCCCGATCGGCGAAGGCCTCGGCGGCGACGGCGAGCCCGGCCCGCTCGGCGACGTCGAGCACGACGCCCCCGGAGAGTCCCAGCAGCACCAGGTTCGGGTCGATCGCGCAGATCGCCGCCACCACATCCTTCGACTGCCGCTCATCGCGCGCGATGGTGTTGTATAGCGCCCCGTGCGGCTTGACGTAGGCGACCGTGCCGCCCACCGCGGCGGCGAGTCCCATCAGCGCTCCGAGCTGGTATTCGACATGCGCCTGGAGCGTGGCCGAGTCGACGTCGAGGCGGGTGCGCCCGAAGTTCTCGTAGTCGCGATAGGCGGGATGCGCCCCGATCACGACGCCGCCCTCCACGGCGGCGGCGAGCGTCTCACGGATGCCCTCGGGGCTGCCGGCGTGGAACCCGCACGACACGTTCGCGCTCGTGACGAGGCGCAGCATGCTCGCGTCATCGCTGACGATCCGGTCGGCGACGTTCTCGCCGAGGTCCGAGTTCAGGTCGATCGACGTCATGCGATCACCCCTGCTGCTCCGACCCCAGGGCCGCCGTGGCACGCGGGCGCGGTTCGCCGTCGCGGAGCGGAACCGGCGGAGCGATGGGCGTCGTCGGCGCAGGGAGCCCGTAGCGGAGGTGCACCCAGCGCCGGGCGTCTTCGAGCGGATACGTGTCGCCGAAGACGGCGAACTTCACGAAGACACCCTCGAGGGTGCTGCGGAGCATGACCTCTTCGAGGGCCGGATCCTCGGCGCCGCGCGCGCGGAACAGCTGCCGCACGGCATCCTCCGCCGCGGTGGCGCGCACTTCGTGCCGAGCCTCCGATTCGGCGAACAGTCGGTGCGTGGCCGGCTGCTGCTGCATCGCCAGCACCGCCCGCTGCAGGGGGATCGCATAGGCGGTGGCCGTGAGGGCCCCGTCGATCACGGCGGCGAGCATCTCGTCAGGGGTGCCCTCCACTCGCGCGAAGCCGAGCACGGTCTCGAACCATCGGTCGATGACGGCGGCGACGAGCTGTTCCTTGCCGCCGAAGTGGTAGTTCACGAGGCCCTGGGCGACGCCCGCCCGCTTCGTGATCGCGGCGATGCTCGCGCCCGCGACTCCTCGTTCGCTGAAGACCTCGATGGCGGCCTCCAGGATGGTCTCCCTGGCGCGTTGCCTGGCCTGCCGATTCTGCTCGTCGGAGCGTGCCACGCGGCATCCACCTCCTGAGTTCAGCCGGCCGGACTTTTCCGATGCTCCCCCTGCCGTATAGATTAATCACTGAACATCCATTCAACCTATGACTGGATTCGAACTTCGGCTGACTCGCTCAGCCGGGCACGACTGGGGAGATCCGAGGCGCCGCGCCGCGGCATCCGCCCTTCGCTGGGCGATTCGCCGCCGATCTCCGAAGTCGTGCAGCCCAGACGCACGGGTGCGTCCCTGGCCAGGAGGGGGCGTCAGGGGCGCGCCCGTGTTCCTTCCGGCCCGGCCGAGACCCGCTCAGGCCGAGGCGCGGACCACGAGCTCGGTCGGCAGGATGGTGGTCTGCGGCGGGTCCTGCCCCGCGAGACGCGACAGCAGCACCCGGGCCATGGTCTCGCCCTGCGCATACATCGGCTGGCGCATCGTCGTGAGCTGCGGATCGGTCGTGATCGCCACGGACGAGTCGTCGAACCCGACCAGGGCGATGTCCTCGGGGACCCGCACACCGGCGGCGCGCAGCACCGTCAGCGCACCGCGCGCCATCAGGTCGCTGGCGACGAAGATCGCGTCCGGTCGACCTGTTTCGAGGATGCGCCGCACGGCATCCGCTCCGCTGGCCTCGCTGTAGTCGCCCTGCTCCTCGGCGAACGGCGTCAGCCCGGCCTCGGCGAGGGCGGCCCGGAAACCCTGGATGCGGTCGCCGGAGGAGACCATGGTCAGCGGGCCCGAGATCGTCGCGATCCGCGTGCGTCCGATGTCGATCAGTCGACGGGTCGCGGTGCGGGCGCCCGCGACGTTGTCGACGTCGACGACGTAGTCGCCCTCGAGCCGGCGTACGGGCCGACCGCCGTAGACCACCGGCACGGCATCCGCGACCCGGTCGATGAACGCGTCGCTGGTGTGATGCGACACGATCAACGCCCCGTCGACGCCGCCGTTGCGCACGAAGCCCGTCATCTTGTCGCCCGGGTCGTCACTCGCGATGAGGAGGTTGAGCAGGTAGTCGGATCCGCCGAGGGCGCCCGTGATGCCGGCGACGATCGCGGCGAAGAACGGGTCGCCGAAGAAGCGGTTCGTGTCTTCCGGCACGATCAGGGCGATCGCGTGCGTCTGCCGCGAGGCGAGGGAGCGGGCCGCACGGTTGGGCACGTAGTTCAGCTCGTCGATCGCGGCGCGCACCGCGGCGAGCGCCTCCGGGCTCACCGCCGTCGACCCGTTCACGACCCGCGACACGGTCGACCGGGAGACACCGGCGGCCGAGGCCACCTCTTCGATGGTCGCTCGGGGCGACATCAACGTACGCACTCTTCCATCGCCCTATTCTCACCGACGTTCGCGCTTCGAATCGCGCAATGGTCCCATCCGGTCCGTGGAGAGGACCATTCGCGCGATTCGACAGCCCTGCGGCTACAGCGACCGGGCCGCGATGATGCGCGCGTACTCCCGACCGGAGTCCTTGAGGCTCCGCTCCTGGGTGTCGTAATCGACGCGCACGATGCCGAAGCGCTTGTCGTAACCCCAGGCCCATTCGTAGTTGTCGAACATCGACCAGTAGAAGTAGCCCCGCACGTCGACACCCGACTCCGCGGCATCGAGCACCGCACCGAGGTGCAGGCGCAGGAACTCCGTGCGGTCGGCATCGTGCACGCGCGTCTCGCCGTCTTCGACCACCACGACGTCGTCGTAGGCGGCGCCGTTCTCGGTCATGTACAGCACGGTGCCCGCGGGCTCGGCGTACTCGCTCCAGACCCGCTGCAGCACCCGGGTGAGCCCCTCGGGTTGCACCTCCCAGTTCTGCGCCGTGCGCGGCAGCCCGCGCTCGACCGAGTGGATGCCGTCGCTCGACGGGTAGGGGCTGCGGCCGGCGCGCTCGGTGGCGGGCCCTCCGGAGACCGGCGCCTCGGCGGGAGCCGTGCCCGACAGGAAGTCGCCGTGGTAGTAGTTCACGCCCTGCGTGTCGATGTGCTGGGAGATGGTCTCGAGGTCGCCGTCGTGGGCCGCGGCCTCGAACTGGGCGACGGCGTCGGCATCCACCGCGCGGATGTCCTCGACGATGTCGGCGGGGTAGCTGCCGCGGTAGATCGGGTCGAGGAACCAGCGGTTGAACTGCCCGTCCACGCGGCGGGCGGCGTCGACGTCGGCGGGGTTCTGCGGGTCGGCGGGGTCGGCGACCGTGTGGTTCAGGGTGATGCCGAGGTTGAGCGAGGCGTCGCGTCCGCGTAGCTCCTGCACGGTCTTGCCGTGTGCGAGCAGCAGGTGATGCGAGGCGAGCAGCCCCTCGGCGACGCTGGTGTGTCCCGGCGCGTGCTCCCCTCCGGTGTAGGAGAGGAAGGACGAGCACCAGGGCTCATTGAGCGTCGTCCACACGTTCACCCGATCGCCGAGCGCGTCGTGCATGGTGCCGGCGTACTCGAGGAACCGGTCGACCGTGTCGCGGTTCGCCCAGCCACCGGCATCCTGCAGCGCCTGCGGCATATCCCAGTGGTACAGCGTCAGCCAGGGCAGGATGCCGGCACCGAGCAGCTCGTCCACCAGGCGCTCGTAGAAGTCGACTCCGGCGGGGTTCACGGCGCCGCCGTCCGGCCGCACCCGCGACCACGACGTCGAGAAGCGGTACGTCTGCAGCCCGAGCTCGGTCATCAGCGCGACGTCGTCGCGGTACCGGTGATAGTGGTCGCAGGCCACGTCGCCGTTGTCGCCGCCGATCACGGCGCCGGGTACGCGGGCGAACGCGTCCCAGATCGATGCCGTGCGTCCATCCTCGAACGCCGCCCCTTCGATCTGGTACGCCGCGGTCGCAGCGCCGAAGAGGAAGTTCTCGGGGAAGGAGCGGGTCATAGGGGTCATCCTTTCACCGCGCCCGCCATGATGCCACTGACCAGCTGCCGACCCGCGACCACGAAGAGCACGAGCAGCGGAAGGGTCGCGAGCACCGCACCGGCGAGCACGATCGAGTAGTCGATGTAGTAGCCCGACTGCAGCTGGCTGAGCGCCGTCTGCAGGGTCGGGTTCTGCGGGGAGAGCACGATCAGCGGCCACAGGTAGTCGGTCCACGCCGTCATGAAGGTGAAGAGTCCGAGGATGGCCATGGCCGGTCGGGCCGCGGGGAGCCCGACGGTCAGGAACGTGCGGAACTGGTTCGCGCCGTCCATGCGGGCGGCTTCGATCAGCTCGTCCGGGATGACGTCGACGAGGTACTGCCGCATGAAGAACACCCCGAACGCGGTGACGAGGGTCGGCACGATGACGGCGCCGATCGAGCCGGTCCAACCGAGCTCCCGCATGAGCATGAACAGCGGGATGATGCCCAGCTGCGTCGGGATCGCCATGGTCGCGATCACGAAGATCATCATTCCGTCGCGACCCTTGAACTTCAGCTTCGCGAAGGCGTAGCCGGCGAGGGTGGAGAACGTGACGACCGAGATCGTGATGATGCCGGAGATCAGGAACGAGTTGCCCAGCGCGAGCCAGAACGGGATCGCATCGAAGACCTTGGCCGCGTTGGCCAGGAAGTTGCCGCCGGGGATCAGCGGGAGGGTCTCGCCGCGGGTGGCGTTCGTGCCGCTGGCCACCACCACCGACCACCACAGCGGGTAGACGCTGCCGATGATGAACGCGGCGAGGAGCCCGTAGGTCAGGAATCCGGGGCGGCTGCCGATGCCGGCGTTGCCCCCGACGGCACGACGCCGGCGGATCTTCTCGGGGACGCTCAGCGCCTGGGTGGCGGTCATCGCGCGTTCTCCTCGGTGGTGGTGGCGATCGTCGTGGACGCGGCAGCCGTGGCGGCGGCCGCGGCAGCTGTGCGTGTGCGCCGGCGCTCGGCGCGGTTCTTCGGGCCGTCGCCGGTGGAGATGCGCCGGGAGATGAGGAAGTTGATCACTCCGATGCCGACGATCAGCAGGAACAGCAGGATGGCGACGGCGGAGGCCTCGCCGAGGTCGCGGCGGAAGAACGCCAGCTCCCAGAGGAAGAGCACCGTGGTCTGGAACTGCCGGTCACTGCCGCCGATGCCGCCCGCCGTCGAGACGTCGAACAGGCGGGGCTCGGCGAAGATCTGCAGCCCGCCGATCGTCGCGGTGATGATCACGAAGATCAGGGTCGGACGGATCGTGGGGATCGTGATCGAGAAGAAGCGGCGGGCGGCGCCTGCGCCGTCGAGGGCGGCCGACTCGTACAGGTCGCGCGGCACCGCCTGCATGGCGGCGAGGAGGATCAGGGCGTTGTACCCGGTCCAGCGGAAGTTCACCATCACGGCGATCGCGATGTGCGACAGGGCGGTGTTGTGCTTCCATTCCTGGTCGGCGATGCCGATGAGGTTGAGCAGGTTGTTGGCCAGGCCGTCGGCCTCGTTGAAGATGCTCGAGAAGATGATGGCGACCGCGACAGGGGTGACGACGAACGGGATCAGCACGCTCATCCGCCAGAAGGTCGGGGCGCGGAGCCCCCGGTCGAGGAGGTAGGCGATCACGAGCGCGACCGCCAGTTGCGGGATCGCGGAGAGCAGGAAGATGCTCAGGGTGTTGCCGATCGAGTTCCAGAACATGGCGTCGCCGAGGATCTCGACGAAGTTGCCCACGCCGACGAAGTCGCCCTCGCCCTTGAGCAGGTCCCACTCGTGCACGGCCACCCACACGGTGTAGAGCAGCGGGAACAGGCCGACCAGCCCGAACAGCAGGAAGAACGGCGAGATGTAGAAGTACGGGGAGGCGTTCTGGTCGAACCGCGAGACGCGGTGGCGCCAGGGGCGCTTCGGCGGGGCGGCCGGTGCCGAACCGGATGCCGTGCGCTGCTGCTCCGCAGGCGGGGCGGTGAGAGTCATGTGCGTTTCCTTGTCCACGAACCGGGGCTCTGAGCCCGTCGAACGGTCCGACCGGGCGGTGCTCCGACAGGCTCAGCGACCCGGCGCGGGCCGCTGAGCCTGTCGAATCGGAAGGATGGGTCAGTCGACGAGCTCGTTCAGGAGCTTGATCGCCTGGTCCCAGGAACCCTGCGTGTCGGTCTCGCCGCGGTCGAGGCTGCTGAGAGCCGGGCCGAAGACGTTCTCCTGGATCACCGAGTCATCGGCACCCTTGAACTGGGCGACGACACCCTTGGCACGCTCGGCGAGGATCGCCCCGGTCGGAGCGTCGTTGAAGAACTCGTTCGGCGTCGCGTCGGCGGCCAGGGTCTCCTGCGCCTTGATCGTCGAGGGGAAGTTGCCCGCGGCGGCGGACTGCTTCACCTGCTGCTCCGGCTGCGTCAGCCAGTCGGCGAGCTCAGCGGCCGCCTCCTTGTGCTGCGAGGACTCCGGGATCGACAGGAAGGCGCCGCCCCAGTTGGCTGCGCCGCCGGGGAACACGTCGGCGAAGTCCCAGCCGGTGGAGGCGTCGCCGCCGCCGGCCTCGACCTGACCCTGCACGACACCGAGCATCCAGCCCGGGCACACGAAGGTCGCGAAGGTTCCGTCGACGAACGACTTGCCGCCGTTCCAGTCCCAGGCCGTCTGTGCAGCCGACTGGCCGCCCTCGGTCGCCGCACCCAGCAGCTCGAAGCGCTCCTTGAGCTCGGCGTTGTCCTCGACGTTCAGCTTTCCGTCGGTCGTGTAGTAGCCCTCGTCGAGCTGGTTGACCATGGCGTTCCAGACGAAGCCGGAGTGGTCGTACCAGGCCTTGCCGGTCTTGGCCGTGTAGTCGGCGCCGACCTTGAAGTAGTTCTCCCAGTCGCCGTTGAGCAGCTCGGCAACGGACTCGCGGTCGCTCGGCAGACCGGCGGCCTCGAATGCGGCACCGTTGTAGCAGATGCCGCTCGGGCCGATGTCGGTGCCGTAGCCGATGACGCGGCCTTCGGCATCCGTCGCCTGACCGTACTTCCAGTCGACCCAATCGGCCTTGCGGTCTTCGATGCCGTAGTCGCGCAGGTCGACGAAGGTGTCGGAGACGTCCATGATGGCGCCGAGCCAGCCCTCTTCGATCGCGACGACGTCGCTGAGGCCGGAGCCGGCGGCGATCTTGGTGAAGGCGTCGGTGCGGGCGTTGCCGCCGGTGTCGATGTTGGTCGCCTCGATCTTGACGTTCGGGTGCGCCTTCTCGTACTCCTTGTAGAGGTCGTCGTAGCCGAAGGTGCCGAACGTGGTGACGGTCAGCGTGACATCCTCGTCGGCACTGCCTTCGGGGGCGCCGTCGGCATTGCCGGCGCAACCGGCGAGGGCGAGGGCGGAGACGGATGCCACGGCGGCAATCGCGAGGATCCGGTGGCGGGCACGTGTGTTCACGGTTCACTCCTTTGTGGTGGGGGTCGTGCGGTCTTGCTGCTTTCGGGACGTCGTGGGAGCGCTCCCACGAACTGAGCAGTCACTCTATGGGAGCGCTCCCACGGTGTCAAGCCGTGCCGGTTGCGACGATCGTCCGAGGTTGGTGACGATCGGCCGAGGTGGTGACGACCCACCGGAGGGATGCCGCGGAAACCTCGGCTGATCGTCGCCCGGTCGGCGAATCGTCCAGATCAGGTCGAGCGGCGTACCCTTGTCCGGTGCCCGAAGCCGCCCTGTCTCCTGCCCTCGTCCGCGCCGAAACCCTGATCCGCAACGTGCCGGACTATCCGCAGCCGGGCATCATCTTCCGCGACATCACGCCGCTCCTCGCCGATGCCGAGGCCCTGCGGGTCACGACCGAGGCGATCATCGAGCCCTTCGCCGGCCAGTTCGACGTGATCGCCGGCATCGAGGCGCGCGGCTTCATCCTCGCCAGCGCCGCCGCGATCGCCGCGGGCGTCGGCCTCATCCCGATCCGCAAGGCGGGCAAGCTGCCCCGCCCCGCGGCATCCGTCGACTACGCCCTCGAGTACGGCACCGCCACCATCGAGATGCACGACGACCTGCCCGCCGGTTCCCGGGTGCTGCTCATCGACGATGTGCTCGCCACGGGTGGCACGCTCGCCGCCGGACGCGAACTCGTCGAGCGCCTCGGCAGCCACGTCGTCGGCATCTCGGTGCTGTTCGAGATCGACGGCCTCGGCGGTCGCGAGGCCGTCGGCGACCTGCACACCGTGTTCCACTCCGCGTAGGCAGCTCCCCTCGGGACGGTAGACTGGGTGCGCCCCTCCGCCCGCGACTCTTGGAGCCGTCATGCCCACCATCGTCGTCGACGTCATGCCCAAGCCCGAACTGCTCGACCCGCAGGGTAAGGCCGTCTCCGGCGCCTTCGCCCGTCTCGGCGTCGAGGGCTTCACCGACGTCCGCATCGGCAAGCGCTTCGAGCTCACCGTCGAGGGCGAGGTCACCGACGAGGTCCTCGCCGAGGCCCGTCGGATCGCCGACGAGGTGCTCTCCAACTCCGTGATCGAAGACGTCGTCGGCATCGAGGTCGCGGAGTGACCACGCGCATCGGCGTCATCACCTTCCCCGGCTCGCTCGACGACCGCGACGCGCAGCGCGCCGTGCGCATCGCCGGCGCCGAGCCCGTCGCCCTGTGGCACGGCTCGCACGATCTCGAGGGCGTCGACGCGCTCGTCCTCCCCGGCGGCTTCAGCTACGGCGACTACCTGCGCGCCGGCGCGATCGCCGCGCTCTCGCCGATTATGTCCGAGGTGAAGGATGCCGCCGCCAAGGGCATGCCCGTGCTCGGCATCTGCAACGGCTTCCAGATGCTCGTCGAGGCGCACCTGCTGCCCGGCGGACTGATCCGCAACAACCACCAGCACTTCGTGCGCCGCGACCAGCGCCTCACGGTCGAGAACTCCGACACCGCCTGGACGAACGCGTTCCGCAGCGGCCAGGAGATCGTGATCCCGCTCAAGAACGCCGACGGCGGCTACATCGCCGACGAGCAGACCCTCGACCGCATCGAGGGCGAAGGTCTCGTGGCGTTCCGCTACGCCGGCGTGAACCCGAACGGGTCGCTCCGCGACATCGCCGGTGTCACGAACGAAGCGGGCAACGTGGTCGGCCTCATGCCGCACCCCGAGCACGCCACCGAAGCCGGCTTCGGCCCCGACACCGCAGCCGCCATGCGCAGCGGTGTCGACGGACTCGACTTCTTCACGAGCGCCATCGCCGCCGTCGCCCGCGTCGCCGCCTAACCCGACCCACCCCCTTCGGTTCGAACCAGCCCCTTGCGTCTGCACGCACGGGGGCGGCTCGTCCTCAAGAGGCCGGGTCGACCGGCAGCACGAACGGGTTGTCCTCCGCCGACGCGAGCAGGTACCACGCCGTCGCGCCGGTGTGCAGGCTCGCGTAGTAGAGATCGCCGAAGCCCGAGTCGAGGCCGTCGTTCGAGGTCGCGACGATCCCCTTGCCGTCGCCGTTCGGGGCATCGCGCTGGGCCAGACGGATGCTGTCCAGCAGTGTCTCCGCCGTCTCGGCATCACCCGCACCGTCGCGCAGCCGGAGAGCCAGCGCCAGGTGTCCACTGCCCTCGAACCACGCCTTCGACACGTCGACCTCGCTGATCGACGGTCCGGTGTAGGGGCCGTCGGTTGCGATCAGGTTCTCCAGGGTCCAATCCAGTGCCGCCCCGTAACGCGGGTCGCCGGTGGCGAGCGAGCTCCATGTCTGCGCGTCGAGGGGGATGGGCCGGGTGTTGATCGTCGAGCCGTCGAGGCCGGTACCGGTGTTCACGTGGCCGTCGGCGCTCTGCATCGCCGCGACGAAACTCGCGGCGACGGCCGCCCGATCTGCCCACACCGTATCGCCGGTGAGCTGTGCCAGCTGGGTGAAGAACCCGGCCACGTCGCTGTTGTGCTCCGTGGACTTCCAGGTCAGTGACGTGCCGTCCTCGAGCTGGCCGCCGGTGTAGCCGTGCGGCGCCCGGGCCATGTCGGCCGTGTTGTCCTGGATCCACTGACCGACGCGCAGCGCCCCCTCGAGGTACCGCGGGTCTCCGGTCGTGTGCGCGAGTCGAGTGAGGGCCATCCCGACCCAGGCCTGGTTGCCGGCGAAGGTCCCAGGGCCCGTGATCTCCACTCGCCCCTGCCGGATGCCATGCGGCTCGTACGACGCGCGGGTGCGCCCATCGCCGATGGGGTCGTTCTCCTGCACGAAGAGGAGGGCGTCGCCGATCGTCCGCGCACGTCGGATGTCGTCCGGCAGACCGCGGGCGGTGTACGCCATGACCACCAAGGCGTCGTCGTAGACGAACGACGGCGTGAAGTCCCAGCTCGGCGTGGTGAAGAATCCCCCCTCGTAGCTGCGCGGCAGGCAGCGGCCCTCGCCGTCGCAGAACTGATCGACGCGCGCGTCGAGGAACTCGTAGGCCAGCGTGACCGAGCGCGAAGGATCCGGGATGCCCTCCCCGGACGTGGAACCGTCAGCGGCGGCGAAGGCACCCGAGACGGCGGGCACGGCGGCCGCGAACACCGCGGCGACGAGCGCGGCGGTGAGTACCGCCGGCATCCTTCGGCGCGACGAACCGGACATCGGAAACCCCTCTGGCAGGACCACGGTCCGCGTGCGGTCCGTGGGCGGCCGGACGGCCACGTTAGGAACATTCGCACAGCGAGGGCCCCCGCAGAAGTGGCGAAGGTCTAGTTTCTCCGCCTGTTCTCGCGCCTCACGCGGGTGCGAGGCTCGGCTCAGCGGATGCCGAGTTCCTCGGCGATCACGAGAGCAGTGCCGCCGAGCAGCACGATGTCGTCGCCGCGCACGGCCACGCGGATGTCGAGGGCATCGGTGACGATCGCCAGCGTCTGCTTCTCGATCGTCGTCTTGGCCTCTTCGAGGAACACGCCGCCCACGATGTCTTCCGGGCCGGACAGCACGACCTGCTCGAGCCCGAGAGCCGTGACGACCGGAGTCAGCACCCGTCCGAGGGCCCGCCCCGCCGCACCGAGGACCTCGGTCGCGGAGGCGCCGGGCTCGGCCAGCAGCTGCCGGATGTACGGGACGGCAGCGACCACTTCCAGGCATCCGCGGCGACCGCACCGGCACCGCGCGCCGTCTTCGTCGATGAGGACGTGACCGATCTCTCCGGCGGTGAACCGATGACCGGTGACGAGCGTGCCCTGGACGACCACGCCGCTGCCGATGCCCTGTCCGATCCGCACGAGGACGAGGTCGTCGACGGCGGGTTGACCATAGGTCCGGGCGGCGAGGGCGGCGGCGTTGGCATCGTTGGCGATGTGCACCGGCACGGGGACCACCGCGGCGATCGCCGAGCCGACGTCGAGGTCGTGCCAGTCGAACGCGACCGCCTCCCGCACCACTCCCTCGGCGTTGACGACGCCGGGCGACCCGACGCCCACGCCGAGCACGCGGACGGTGGAGCGTTTCACGAGGGCCGAGGCCAGCGCGCACACCTTCTCGAGGAGTGCGGGTCCGGTCGCCCCGTCCATCGGCACGCTCATCGAGTGCACCACTTCGCCGTCGAGGCTCATGATGGCACCGGTGAGTTCGGCGTACGCCGAGAGGTCGAGGGTCACCACGTGATAGGCGTGCGGGTTCAGCGCGATGGACGTGCTCGGCTTGCCGACGCGCCCTCCCGAGCTCGGCTCGTGCTCGAGCACGAGCCCCTCGGCGATGAGGTCATCGACGATCCGGGAGACGCTGACCCTGGTCAGTCCGGTGACCCTGGCGAGGTCGGCACGGCTCATCGCTGCTCCGTGGAACAGCGTCCGCAGGATCAGCGAGCGGTTCACCTGACGGGTGTGCTCCGGAAGCGCCTTCTCCGTGCCGCGGCTCGCCACGATCGCATCCGCTTTCCTCGACCCCATCAGGCACGCCCCCGCTCATGACGGCATCCGACCCCCGTGGTCACGAGATGCCCAGCTCCGCCGAGAGTACCGCGACGGCCGCCCCCTGCAGGCCGAGCAGCCCGCCGTCGGAGCCGATGTCGACACCGATCGGCCGCGTGGTGGCGGGGAGGGTACGAGCGGTGAGGCATCGCTGCACCGCGGCGGCGAAGTCGTCGTCGAGGACGTCTTCGGGACCGGCGAGCACCACGCGGGTGGCACCGAGCACGGCGATGATGGGCGCGACGGCCGCGGCGATCGCGTCGGCGGCGTCCTGCACCACACTCTCCCGCGACTCCCCCTCGTCCATCCGCCGACGAAGCTCGGGGATCGCGACGATCGATTCCAGGCATCCGTGCCGGCCGCACGCGCAGGCCTTCTCCCGGTGCGGGGCCACGACCACGTGCCCGATCTCCCCCGCGGCGAAGTCCTCACCGACGATCAGCTTCTCGCCGACGATCAGTCCCGCCCCGACACCCCGCTGGATGGTGAGGATCAGGATGCTCCGACCGTCGTTCTCGCGGAACGTGTGCACGGCGAGCGCCATGCCGTTCGCGTCGTTGACGATGTGCACGGGCACCCCGAAGCGTTCGTGCAGAGCGCCCCGCACGTCGGCGTCGAACCAGCCGAGGTGCGGCGCATACCGGACCACACCATCCCGATCCACGAGGCCGGGGCTGCTCACGCCGATGCCGAGCACGGGCGCCGGCGCCTCGCCGATCAGCTCTTCCACCATCGCGATGACCCGGGCGATCGTGGCGGCGGCGTCGCGTCGATCGACTTCACCGTCGAATCGCGTGAGCGTCGAGGCCTGTCCGCGCAGGTTCATCACCGCTCCCCGGAACGCCTGCTCATCCGACAGGTCGAGGCTGATGATCGACCGCGAGTCGTCGTCGATGGCCACCAGGGTCGCAGGCTTGCCCACGCGCACAGCGGCGGAATGCCCCGCTTCCACGAGGATGCCCTGCTCGATGAGCTCGCCGACGATCGCCGACACCGTCACCTTGTTCAGTGCGAACAGGCGAGCGATGTCGGCCCGGCTGCGCGGTCCTTCGTGGAACAGCGCCTGCAGCAGCATCGCGCGATTGCGGACGCGGCCGTGCTCGGGGAGGGCCTTGGTCGTGATGCGGAGTTCTGCCACGGCTCCATCCTCCCTCGTCCGGATTCCGGCCGAGATGTTCGGGGCGTCCTCAGCCACGCGCACGTCGACGCCGGGGCAGGAGTACGGCGCCGATCCCCGTCACGACGGCCGCTGCGGCGATGAGGCCCACCGGGGCCGCGGATCCGCTCTCGGCGAGAGCCTCGCCACCGCCCTCGGCATCCGCCGGCGCGCCGGTCGGCGCCCCGGTGCCGGGGGTGGTCGGCGGCTCCGCGTCGACGGCCAGGCGGAACGGGTTGTAGCCGGTGACGGCGAGCAGATACCAGGAGGTCGCACCGGTGTGCAGGCTCGCGTAGTAGAGGTCGCCGAATCCGGTGTCGAGACCATCGCTCGACGACGCGACGATGCCTCTGCCGTCGCCGTTCACCGCTTGGCGCTGCGCGAGCTCGACGCTGGAGAGGATCTTCTGCACGTACCCGGCATCGCCTTCGCCGCCCCGAGCGCGCAGCGCGAGAGCGAGCTGACCGCTGCCCTCGAACCACACCTTCGAGACGTCGGCGCTGCTGAAGGCCGGCCCTTCGTAGGGGCCGTCGACCGCGTGCAGGTTGTCCACCGTCCAGGTCAACGACGACGAGTACCGGTCGTCGAGAGTCGCGAGATAGCTCCAGGCCTGCGGGTCCTCGGGCGTCGGGTAGTAGTTCGTCGTGACACCGTCGGGGTTCGTCCCCGTCCAGAGGTGCCCGTCTTCGTCCGCCTGCATCGCGGCGATGAACCCCTCGGCGATCGCGGCGCGGTCCGCCCATACGGTGTCGCCGGTGAGGGTCGCGAGCTGGGTGAAGAACGCGGTCACATCGATGTTGTGCTCGGTGGATTTGAACGTGAAGGACGTGCCCGCGGCATCCTGCCCGCCCGTGTAGCCGAACGGCGCCCGGACGGTGTCGGCGGTGTTCGTCTCGATCCAGTCGCCGAGGCGCACGGCGCCATCGAGGTACTTCTGCTCCCCGGTGACGTCGAAGAGGCGGGCGAGCGCCATCCCCACCCACGCCTGGTTGCCGGTGAACGAGGCCGGGGAGCCGATCTCCACTGCGCCGTCGCGGAGGCTTCCCGGCTGATACGAGGCGCGGGTCCGTCCGTCGCTGTAGTCGGGGTCGTTCGCCTGGACGAAGAGCATCGCATCGCCGATCGAGCGCGCGCGGCGGATGTCGTCGGGCAGCGCCCGCGCGGCATACGCCATCACGGTCAGGGCGTCGTCGTAGAGGAACGACGACGTGAACTCCCAGGTCGGCGTCGAGAAGAATCCGCCCCGGTAGCTGCGCGGCAGGCACATCCCGTCGGCGCTGCAGTACTCGTCGACCCGCCCGTCGAGGAACTCGTAGGCCGCCGCGGCGGACGCGGCATAGTCGGTGCTCCCGTCGGGGCTCACGAACCAGTCGTCCTCGGCCGTCGCGGCAGCGGCCGAGGCTGCGGGAGCGATGCTCACCGCGATCGCAGCGGCCACGACGGCCGAGATGAGCACACGTCGCAGGGGTGTTCCCGATGATCTGTCCATGACGCTTCTCTCTCCGATGAGGTGCACGATGTCAGCCCTTGACCGCGCCGGCCGACATGCCGGTCACGAGGTTCCGCTGGATGATCATGAAGAACACCACGACCGGCAGCGCGAACAGGGTGGCCGCGGCCATCTGCCCGCCGTAGTCGGTGCCCATCTCGCCACCCACCGAGACCGTGAAGGAGTTCAGCCAGACCGGCAGCGTGTAGTTGGCCTGGTCCTTCATGAACGTGAAGGCCACGATGTAGTCGTTCCAGGCGGCGATGAACGCGAACACGCTGCTCGAGATGATGCCGGGCATCACGAGCGGGAACAGGACCTTCGTCAGCACCTGCCAGGTCGACGCGCCGTCGATGCGCGCGGCCTCGTCGAGTTCGATCGGGATGGCGAGGAAGAATCCGCGCATGACCCAGATCGAGAAGGGCAGGACGCCCGCGACATAGGCGAAGATGAGGCCCCAATAGGTTCCGAGCAGCCCCATCGAGTTGAAGATGAGGAACTGCGGAATGAGCAGCGCGGTGGCGGGCAGCATCTGGATGATGAGGATGAGCACCAGGATCGGCCGCCGTCCACGGAACCGGAAGCGCGAGAGGGCCGCGGCGGCGAACAGTCCGAGCACGATCGAGAAGATGACCGCGCCGGCGACGACGATCACCGAGTTCTGCAGATAGACGAGGAATTGGCCCTTGCCGATCGCCGTGAAGAAGTTGTCGAGCGTCGGCGACTCCGGAAGGAAGTGCGGGGTGCTGCTGAGCATCTCGGACCGCGGCTTGAACGCCGTGTTGACCATCCAGTAGACGGGGAACGCCCACACGATGCAGAAGAGGATCGCGATGGTGCTGCTGATCCAGGGCCGGCGCCGGCGGCGGCGCGTCCGGGTGGTGGTGAGGGTCACAGGTCTTCTCCCGAACGCACGAGGTTGCGGATGTAGAGGGCGCTGAGCGCCACGAGGATGAGCGTCGACGCGACCGCGATGGCCGATCCCGCCCCGATCTGCAGGTTGCCCGAGAAGGCGGTGGTGTAGGTGAAGACACCCAGGGTGGATGTCGCCCCGTCCGGGCCTCCCTCGGAGATGAGCCAGATCTGGTTGAACACGTTGAAGTCCCAGATGATCGAGAGCATCGTCACCAGCAGCATCGTCGGTGCGATCGAGGGGAGCACGACGACCCGGTAGATGTTCCACTCGGAGGCTCCGTCCAGACGCGCGGCCTCTTTGAGTTCGGGCGGCACCTGCGTCTCGGCGGCGTAGAGGGTGAGGGCGATGAACGGCACGGCCTGCCAGACGACGAGGAGCCAGATGCACACCCAGGCCAGCGTGGGGTCGGACGCCCAGTCGACGCTCGTCATGTCTCCGAAGAGACCCGTCTGCGTCAGCATCCAGTTGATGACGCCGTACTGCGGCTGGAACAGCCAGGACCAGACGATCGAGGAGGCCACGTTCGGCATCGCCCAGGCGAGGATCAGGACGACCGTCGTGAGGTAGCGCAGCGACGAGGGGAGTCGCGTCATCAGGTGGGACATTCCCGCACCGATGATGACACTGCCCCCGACCAGAGCGGTCGTGAAGAGGACCGTCCGCAGGAGCGACCACCAGAACTCCTGATCGGCGAGCACGGCGGCGTACTGGTCGAGTCCGACGAACGAGAAGGCGCCGGTGAAGAGCGTGCGCTGGTTGTAGTCGGTGAACGACGTGAAGACCAGGAACCCGATCGGGAGCAGGGTGACGAACAGGATCATCAGGCCCGCGGGCGTCAGCAGCCAGAACGGAGCGGTCGATCGGCGCAGGCCCTTCTGCCCGTTCTGCCGGGGCGCGCGCGGCGGAGTGGTCGTGGGGGTCGGGGGTGAGGCAACAGCGGTGTCGACCAAGGACTCGCCTTTCGTGGTGTCGGGACGACGGTGTCGCCGGGGACGCGGTCGTCGTCGGACGCGGGAGGTGCCGTGCGATCGGTCATGCACGATCGCACGGCACCGGCCGCGCTACTTCGTGTTGAGCGCCTTGTCGGCGGCGGCGTCGAAGTCGGCGGCGGCCTTCTCGACGGACTTCGATCCGGAGGCGATCGACGAGAACAGGCCGTTGACGTCCTTGTTGCTCTCGATCGTCGTCCAGTTCGCGTTCGCCGGTGTCGCCTTCGAGTTGAGCGCGGCGGTGAAGAAGCTGACCTTCACGTCATCCAGCGACTCCTGGGCGAACTCGATCCCCTCGGTGCTGTTGGGGATCCAGCCGTCGACGCCGAACACGTAGTCCTGCTGGATCTCGGGGCTCGCGGCGATCTTGACCCAGTTGAGCGCGAGATCGCTGTTCTTCGACTTCACCGGGATCGCCCAGTCCGAGCCACCCAGCATCACCGGCTGCGTCTCGCCCGAGATGCCCGGGAAGGGGAACGAGCCGAGGTCGTCTTCGAGTTCCGGGTCGATCTTGAGGATGGCGCTGGTGTTGGTGTTGAGGATCGCCGAGGTCTTGCCGTCGGCGAAGATCTGGCTCTGGTTCGGCTCGATCGTGTCGAGCGTCGAGGAGGCCTTCGACGAGTACGCGTTCTGGAAGGTCTGGAAGGCCTCGAGCCCTTCGAGGGACTCATCGGTGCTGAACCCGGAGGTCCACTCGCCGCCCTTCTCGCTGGCGATGTCGCCGCCCGCGTCCCACACGAACTGCAGCCCCGCGTACCAGTACTGACCCGGAAGATAGAACGCCGAGAAGTCGGGAGTCTGCGCGTTGGCGGCCTTGACCTTGTCGAGCGCCGCCGTGAACTCCTCGTACGTGGTCGGCGCCTCGGTCACACCGGCCTCGGCCCACATGGTCTTGTTGTAGATGACGGCACGGGCGCCCGCGAAGCCGGGAACGCCGTAGAGGCTGCCGCTGATCGTCGCGGGGTCGACGAGTCCGTCGAGCCAGGTCTGCCCCTGAGCGAGGTCGTCCTTGTAGGGCGTGAGGTCGAGCAGACCGCCGTTGGCGCCGTAGCTGGCGACCTGGGTGTTGCCCACGTCGAGCACATCCGGAGGGGTGTCGGTCGCGAGTGCGGTCGTGATCTTCGTGGTGATCCCGTCCCAGGTCTGCACCTGGAGGTTGACCTCGGCCCCGGTCTCCTCGGTGAACTTCGCGTTGATCGCATCGAGAGTCTCGGGCGTGTAGTCGCCGTCCATGACCCAGACGGTGAGCTTCTGTCCCTTGCCGTCGACGTCGGGGACCTTGCCGTCGGTGGGTGCGGCGCCTTGCCCGGCACCGGCGGAACCGGAACATGCGCTCAGCGCGAGAGCGGTCACGACGCCGAGTGCGCCGATCGCTGCCAACTTCTTGATTGCCACAGAACTCTCCTTGGTGAATGGGAACCGCAATTGTCACGTCGATGTGCTTGGCGGGTGAAAGTTAGTACACCTCTGTTTCATATCCCTTGTCAATCATTTCCTTGCGAGATGTGGAACTGTTATATTTCTGCGCGATGACGGTGTTGTTTCCAAATCGACCGCGATTAGGGTTCTGCAATTAGGTCACTTTATTTACTAACTATTAGGCCATGAAACCAACGAATTCAGGATCTCCTCTCATGCATTCAGACCACATGCCCTCGCCGACTCTCCTTCCCCGAGCTCAGAGCCGGAATTCGACCGAAGGGGAGTTCGAACTCACGCCCCTCACGACGGTCTCGACGCACGCCACGCTCCTGCAGCCGGCCCTGCGTCTTCAGGAGCAGTTGCGTGCCGCGACCGGCCTCGTCCTCCCGCTCACGGTCGACGACAGCACCGAGGAACGACCGCGCGAGCAGGACTCAGGAATCCGGTTCGACCTCGACACCGCGCTCGAATCGGAGGGCTTCGATCTGCAGATCACGACGGCGGGCGTGCGCCTCTCGGCCGCCGACGCCCGCGGCGGGCACTGGGCGGTGCAGGCGCTGCTGCAGCTGTTCCCGCCGGCGATCCATCGACACTCCCCTGTGCGCGGCACGCGGTGGGCGGCGCCGGCGACGCACGTGCGCGACGCACCGAAGTTCGCGTGGCGCGGTGCCATGCTCGACGTCGTCCGGCACTTCACTCCGGCACGCGAGGTGCGGCGCTTCATCGACCTGCTCGCCATGCACCGTCTCAACACGCTGCACCTGCACCTGACCGACGACCAGGGCTGGCGCATCGCGATCGACCGCTACCCGCTGCTCACCGAGATCGGCGGGTGGCGTCCGGAGAGCCAGGTCGGCGCCGTGCACGGTTCCCCCGGCGACGGTCGACCCCACGGCGGCTTCTACACGCAGGACGACATCCGCGAGATCGTCTCCTACGCGGCGGATCGCGGAGTCACCGTCATCCCCGAGATCGAGCTGCCGGGGCACGCACAGGCGGCGGTGGCCGCCTATCCGCATCTCGGAGTCGGACAGAACGCACCGGATGCGCCGTGGACGAAGTGGGGCATCAACCCCGTCATCTTCAACGCGGAGGAGACGACTATCGACTTCCTCACCGGCGTGCTCGACGAGGTCATCGACCTGTTCCCCTCGGAGTACGTCTGCATCGGCGGCGACGAGTGTCCGAAGGTGCAGTGGCGCGAGGATCCTCGCACGCAGGAGCGGATGCGGGAGCTCGGCCTGCACGACGAGGAGCAGCTGCAGAGCTGGTTCATCGGGCGGATCGCCGACCACCTGCGCTCTCGGGGCAAGAAGCTGCTGGGCTGGGACGAGATCCTCGAGGGCGGACTGGTCCCCGGGGCGAGCGTGCTCTCCTGGCGGGGGCGGGTCGGTGCGCTGGCCGCGGCCCGCTCCGGGCACGACGTCGTCGCCTGCCCCGAGGACACGGTCTACCTGGACTACCGCGAATCAGCGCTGCCGACGGAGCCGATCCCGGTGGGCACGGTGACGACGCTCGAGACCGTGTACTCGTTCGATCCCGTTCCCGCCGAACTCGATGCCGCAGAAGCCCGCCACGTCATCGGCGGTCAGGCGAACCTGTGGACCGAGCACATCGACTCGGCGCGCGGCCTCGACTACCGGGCCTTCCCGCGGCTCTGCGCTCTCGCCGAGGCGCTGTGGACCGACGGCGAACGCGACTTCGCCGAGTTCCAGCCCCGGCTGGTCGAACACCTCGCCCGCCTGGAAGCCGCGGGTGTGGAGTACCGCCCGCTGGACGGTCCGCGGCCGTGGCAGCAGCGACCCGGCATCACCGGGCGCCCGTCGTCGGTCGAGGAGTCCGCCGCCCACCTCGCGGCCATCACGGCGAACATCGGCTGACCTCCGCGGAGGCTGCCGGCACTCGACGACCTAGCCGAGTGCCGGCGGCCAGACGCCGATGATCACGGCCATCACCACGACCGTGACCAGCTCGTGGGCGATGTTCAGCGTGGTCAGCCTCGTCGAGCGGCCCTCGAACGCATCGTGGGTGATGAAACGCGCGGCCGTGAAGCCGGCCCATAGCGTGACCGCCGTGACGATGGTGCCCCAGAAGAACGCGCCGCCGTAGAAATGCCAGGCGATGGCGGATGCCCCGGCGAGCACCCACGCCGTGATGAAGCTGACGATGACCGTGGTGATGATGGGCCACATCGCCGTGGCCGGGGGACGGTCCATGTCGACGTTCGCCAGCTTCGACCAGCGGGTGCCGAACACCTTCGGGGCGTACCAGATCGAGCCGACGATCATGCTCGACGCGGTGGCCAGCAGCACCGCCCAATAGTTGATCTCGGGAACCATGACAGCCTCCACTCATCGGATGCCGTCAGGCTACTCCTGCGGTGCGGCAGCGCGGGGAGGAGGTCGACTCGACTTCCCGCGTCACGACTGTGCGAGCAGCTCCTCCACCTGCGACCGCGTCGGGATCGAGGCGACCGCTCCCCGTCGCCCGACGACCTCGACCCGATGGGCGGGCACGGCGATGACCTCGTCACCCCGGCCGAGCATGAGCCCGGCGGCTCCCCTCGTGACCACGCTCGCTCACGCCACGAAGCGTCGAGTTCGCCCCGCCGTCGATCACGATGCCGTGCTCATCGACGCGCCTCGCGGGCGCTCACCTGTCCGCCGTCGAAGTACGCCTTCACCTGCGGATCGAGCTCCGGAACCCGCTGCGGCATCGCCCCCGCGCGCAACGACGCGGTTGCCGCGATGCCCGCGGCGACGCTGTCCCTGGCCTCGGAGGGAGACGTCTCGAGCTGGCGCTCTCCACGGAGGAACCCCAGGAACTCCTCGACGATCGCGACATCCGCCCCACCGTGGGTGCCCTCGCCGAGAGGGATCTCGTAGTCCCTGTCCCCGGCGCCGTTGTATTCGGATCGCCTGTTCCACAACCGCACCACGCCGCCGTCGGAGTCGCCGAGGTTCTCCAGGCGTCCCTCCGTGCCGATCACCGTGTAGTTGCGCCAGTAGTCGGGCGAGAACGCGCACTGCTCGTAGCTGGCGAGTACCCCGTTGCCGAGACGCATCGTCATGATCGACACGTCCTCGATGTCGATCACCGGGTTGAGCTCGGTCTGCGCGAGCGGCGGCCAGTTGTCGAGGCTCGCGAGGGTGCCCATCATCCGGTCGGAGTTGTCGCGCCGATCCTCGACGTCGCCGTAGACCATGAGGTCGCCCATCGCAACCACGTCACGGCTCGGGGCTCCCGCCAGCCAGTGGATCACGTCGATGTCGTGCGCGCCCTTCTGCAGCAGCAGCCCGGTCGTCTTCGCCCGCTCGGCGTGCCAGTCCTTGAAGTAGAAGTCACCGCCGTGGCCGACGAAGTGCCGGCACCACACGGTCTTCACCTCGCCGATCGTCCCCTCGTCGATCAGCCGCTTCAACAGTCGCACCATCGGCATGTGGCGCATGTTGTGACCGACGGCGAGGCGAGTGCGCGTGCGGAAGGCGGTCTCGAGGATGCGATCGGCATCGTCGAGCCGCGTCGCGATCGGCTTCTCGAGATACACGGCGATGCCGGCCTGGAGAAGGTCGACGGCGACCTCGGCGTGCGTATGGTCGGGCGTCAGCACGAAGACGGCATCGAGGTCGAGGTCGATGAGTGCACGATGGTCTTCGACGACCAGGACGTCGGGTCCGAACAGCGAGCCCGCGCGTTCCCGGCCTCGCGCAGCAGGGTCGGCGACCGCCACGATCTCCGCTCCGAACCGGGGAAGGAAGGTGGCCAATTCCGCGCGGGATCCTGCGCCCGCGACCGCGATCCTCAGTGCCATGCGTCGAGCTCCGTTTCCTGTCGGATGGCACCCCAGGCACCCGCGAGTGGCGGGCGTCCCAAGTGGTCGTCGATGAGTCCGGAAAGATCCTCCGGACCGACGACGGTGACCGCATACCGGTGGCGTCCGCTCGCAGAGGGGGCCCACAGGGTGCCCGCCGCCTCGTCGAGCGACACGGTGCCGGGTCCGCTCCAGGCGACGCGTCCGTCGAGCTCACCGGCGGCGAGCATCACCGCGAGCAGGTCCCAGCTCGGGCGTCCGATCCCCTTGCCGCTGTGCAGGGAGTACGCGATCGCCACCGGGCTGTCGTCACCCTGGGTGGCCGAGAGCGTACGACCGGTGATGACGTCGGCCGCGGTCTCCCATCCCACGAAGTCCACCGGGCTCGGCCACTCCGCGAGGAACCGTGCGGTGTGTCCCGGTTCGTGCGCGAAGTTGGTCTCCGCGAGCGGCTCCGCACCGAGGTCGGGCCGGGCGCGCGTGCCGAAGACACCGCCCATCACGACGGCGCGTGCGACCTTCGCGGCCACGAGCTCGCGTCCGCTCAGAGCGCTGAGAGCGTCGGCGGGGGTGTCCAGCAGCGCGACCAGGTTTCCGAAGTAGCCGATCGAGACGACCGTCACCGTGCCGTCATCGGCTCCGGCGAGGGCTTCCCTGAGCACCGCGACCGCGTCCGGCATCACGTCCGGTGTCGCGGCATGCGGATGCATCCTGCTGATCGCCCGCGCGTAGTCTTCCGGCCCGATCTCGTCGGTGATCGGATGCCGGATCCCGACGGGGATCTCGGCCCTGCCGTAGTAGTCGTTCAGCACGCGGGCGGCACTGTGGCTCCAGTGGCCAGAGGTGTTGATGCCGATGCCGAGGATCTCGACGAGCCCGCGGTCGGCGAGGGCGTGCGCGACCGCGATCGCCCCGGCATCGTCCACGTCGTCGCAGAGATCGGTCTCGATCAGGATCGGTGTCGGCCGATATCCGCGGTCAGTCATTGCGTGAGATGAGGATGTCATCGACAGAGAGCGCCCCTCCGTTGTGCAGGCCCCAGATGAGGCGGTAGTCGGTGTGGTTGCCGGTCGTGAACGTGACGGATCTCTTCTGCACGGTCCCGACCGGATCGGTCCAGCTCGTCACACCCCGGTCGCTCGGCGCTCCTGTCGCCTGCGATCGCGCGAGGAAGTAGAAGTGACCGCCGCTCCCGGGGAGCGCGCCGGTCTTGGTGACGAACTCCACGGTGTACGAGGTATCCGGGCTGAGCGCGATCGTCGCGGGATTCGAGTAGAGGAACTCGTACCAGTCGGTCGTTGCAGGCGCCGCCCCGTAGGCGGAGTGGCTGCCCGAGACGACCTGCGACGGGGTGCTGGTGATGGTGCCGTACGATCCGCCGAACCCTCCCGTGAAGTGGCTGGTGGCGAAGGACCCCGTCTCGAAGCCGAAGACGACTCCACCGGTGACCAGCGGGTTGCTCCGGGTGAGGAGCACCGTGTCACCCTTCGCCATCGTGAAGGTTGCCGTGGTCGTGGACAGACCGAGGAGCGTTTCGCTCCCCGTGTCGTAGAGCGGGCCCGCGGTCGGCAGAGTGACGGTCTTCGTCCCCGCGGTCTTCGCATGCAGGCTGATCCAGGCGGCGTTGGCCTCGAGGTTGTCGTCGCCTCCGGTGTACACGTGCACCCCCGCGTCGCTGTACAGCTTGCGCAGCACCGGAGACGGGATCGGCGGAGTGCTGGCGAGCACCGAGGTCCACCCGGTCAGCGTCTTCCTCGCGATCACGGGCCGCGGTGTGCTCTCGGCCGAGCGGGCGAGCGTGGTGAATCCGCTCCCGCTCGGGAGGAACAGCGGTTCGAGGGCGATCTCGCCTCCGAAGGTCTCCGTGACGCCGGGGAACGCGGCCGAGTCCAGGTGGTAGCTCATCGGCGCGAGCCCCGCGTTCTTGACCTTCGTGATCGTGATGTCGTCGACGGTGATCGCGCCCCCGTCGTGGATGCCCCAGATCAGGTAGTAGTCGCTGTAGTTCTTGAGCGTGAACTCGAACTCCTTCGTGTAGACCGATCCGGGAGCATCGCTCCACTGATTCGAACCGACATCCTGCGGCACGCCGCCGGTGCCGGTGCGGGCGACGAAATAGAAGTATGCGCCGGCACCCGGGGCAGTGATCGTGCGGCCACGGAACTTCACCCGATAGGTCGCGTTGGCTTCGAGCGGGATCGACGCGGCCTTCGTGTAGAGGTACTCGTGCCAGTCGGTGCTGGCCGGTGCGCTGCCTTTGACTGATCGCGTCCCGCCGATCACCTCGCCCGCCGTCGCGATGATCGTCCCTGTCGCACCGCCCGCCCCGGCCGAGTACCCCGTGCCCGCGAAGCTGCCGGACTCGAAGTCCTCGCTGTCCAGCGGTGTGCTCGGGTCGGGTGGTGACGCCGCAGGAGCGTTGACCTGCGTGAGGCTGAACCCGGTGAGCGCCTCGACGTCGGCCTTCGAGAGGCCGGAGTCTCCCGCGTACCCGGGTGCCCAGCCCCAGACGAGCGTGCGGCCACCGGACTTGAGCGCGGTGATCGCTACCCGCTGGGCGGCGTTCAGGCGGAAGGCGTCGGGGAACACGTAGACCTTGTAGTGCGTGGGGACCAGCCCGTCGACCAGGTCGTCGATCGTGAAGCGGTCGAAGGGCGCTCCCGCGCGGCTCAGCTCGCCGATGCCCTGGCGGCTGCCGAGAGACGGCCCTTCGTAGAGCTTGGCCGTCGTGTCGGTCTCGCCGCCGAGCACGAGCTCGGCGGTCGGCACGCTGATCACGGCGACCTCCGAGGACCGGGCGCGCGAGACGTTCATCGAGTAGTCGCCCCAGTGCTTGAGGTTCGCGAACTCCGCACCGAATGCAGGATCGGCGTACCAGAGTCCCGAGGAGTGATCCATGTACCACATGCCCGTAGCGTGGGTCACAGCCTGACCGAAAGCCCGACGGATGATGCCGAGGGATTCGGCCATGGTGGTCGCGTAGATGAACAGGATGGGGCTCGTCGCGAGGTGCGTGCGGTCGTCTGCCTCGTCGATGAAGAGCTTGCCATGCAGCGCGAGGCTCTCGGTATAGGTGCGGTAGGCGCCGTCGTCACCGGGAGCACGCCGATAGTAGGAGTGCGGCGAGGTGACCAGATCGACGGAGTCGAGCCGGTGCAGTGCGGCCACGGCGCGGTGGTGCTGCTCCTGCGGCATGTACCCCTGGTCCGGGGTGTAGCCGTAGAGGACGGACGTGAGAAGCGTGCCGTCGCTCTCGTCCTTGACGATCGAGGCGAAGTGATCGATAGCCTCCACGACGACACGGTGATGACTCTCGTAGTAGTCCAGCACGCGGCGCGACGCGGCCGGATTGCGGAACAGCCCGTTCGCCGTCTCCCGTCGCTCCCCTGTGCCCGGAATCACCACGGTGTCAAAGGTGACGGCCGGGTCGCCCCACGCGGCACGGAGCTGCGCGACGCTGTTCGCGTACTTCGCCTTGAGATGCCCTATCCAGGCGGTGCGCATGGGCTCGCTCGTGTCGGGCAGGTACTCCGCGTTGTAGCAGAGCCACTCGCCGTAGAGTCCGCCGGCGAGCGTGATGCCCATGGTCCGGTCGCCTTGCGGTCCGTCCAGGATGTGCCGCACCATCGTGCGGAGCTTGGCACCCGCCTCCGTGCGCCAGGTCGCAGAGGCGAAGGAGGCGTCGCGGGGGATGTCGGCCGTTCCGGGGTCGATCGCATAGTCGACCAGGTCGTCGGGGTGGGCGTCGAGCCACCAGTCAGGCGCCCACAGGTGCACCCGCGGCATGGCATAGCCGCTCGGCACATGATCCTCGAACGTCTGCATCACGCGGTCGATCACTGTGAAGTTCTGCGTGCCCGCGCCGGTCCAGCCGAGGTCGAGGTAGGTGTCCTTCTCGATGAACGAGTAGAACTCCACCCCGGCGTCGGTGAACGTCTGCCCATCGGCGACCGACACCTCCTGCTCGAACAGATACATCGGGAACCGCGGCGCATCGTCGACGAAGAGGCAGGGAGCGCCGCGATGGGTCCCCACCCGGAACGTCGACCGCGCCGCCGTCGTCGTGAGCGGATGCACCGACGCGGCCCCGATGCCCGCGAAGGCGGATGCCGGTCGGGCGTTGCCGTCCACGAGGGCGATCAGCAGGGGTGCGGCCATGACACCGAGGAACGTACGTCTCTTCATCGAGCTGTCCTTTCGGAAGGTCGGTCTCAGCCTTTGAGACCGGAGAAGGCGATGCCCTCGATGACGCGACGCTGCATCACGAGGAACAAGATCATGATCGGCAGCATCGCCATGAGCGCCGCGGCGAGCATCGACGGGTACTCGGAGCCGTGCTCTCCCGTGAACGATGCGAGCCCGACGGCGAGCGGCATCATGTCCTGGCTGTTCACGATGACGAGCGGCCAGAGCAGGGAGGACCAGGACGCGAGGGCGGTGAGGATCGCGAGGGCGCTCAGCCCCGGCTTCGCCAGCGGGAGCATGACCTGCCAGAACACCTGGCCGGGGTTCGCACCGTCGAGCCGTGCCGCCTCTTCGAGCTCCTTGGGCAGTCCGAGGAAGAACTGCCGCATCATGAAGATCCCGAAGGCGTTTACCAATCCGGGGACGACGATGCCCGCGAAGGAGTTGAGCCAGCCGAAGCTCTGCACGGTCTGGTACTGCGGAATGAGCAGAAGCGTTCCCGGCACCATCAGCATGGAGAGCACGATCGCGAACAGCGGACCCTTGGCGAAGAACCGCATCCGCGCGAACGCGTATCCCCCGAGCGCGCAGAGGATGAGCGTCGCGACCGTGGTCAGAACGGTGATGATGACGGTGTTCAGCATCTGGCGGAGGAAGGGGACCTGAGCGAAGACACCCACGTAGTTGTCGAGGTTCCACTGCGTCGGCCAGAGCGTGGGCGGCACCGAGGTGATCTGCCCGTTCGTCATGAAGGTCGCCAGCACCTGATAGATGAACGGCGAGACCATGACCACGCCACCGATCAGGAGCACGGCATGTGCACCGAGCTGCCGACCGGAACGCCGACCCCGCCGGCTCTGCGCGAGACGGTCACTCATAGTGCACCCACTTCTTCTGAAGACGGAACTGGATGGCGGTGAGGATCGCGATCATCACGATGATCACGACGCCGATCGCGGTCGCGTACCCCTTGTCGTTCTGCAGGAAGCCCTCGTTGTAGAAGAAGTACACGAGGGTCTGCGATCGGGCGGCGTTGGGACCGGTGCCCAGCATCACGAAGATCAGATCGAAGACCTGGAAGCCGCCGATCAAGGTCAGCACGCTGATGAAGAAGATCGTCGGGGTGAGCAGCGGAAGCGTGATGCTGCGGAACTGCCGCGCGGGACTCGCCCCGTCGATCGACGCCGCCTCATACAGGTCCGGCGGGATGCTGGAGAGGCCCGCGCTGAACACGATGATGTTGAAGCCGAGCGAGAGCCAGATGCCGACGATGGCGACCGCGACGAGGGAGAGCCCCGGCGTCGAGAGCCAGTACGGCCCCTGGATTCCGAAGAGTCCGAGGAAGGCGTTGATCAGACCGAAGTCCCCGCTGTAGAGCATCCGCCAGACGATCGCGACCGCGACCGGCATCGTGACCACCGGCAGGAAGTACAGCGTGCGGTAGAGACCTTTGAACCGCAGACCCGGCCGGTTGATGAGCGCTGCGAGGTACACGGCGATCGGCACGTTGAGCATCACGATCGCGGTGTAGATGGCGGTGTTGCCGAGCGCGAGCGCGAAGTCCGGATCGTTGAACAGGCGGACGTAGTTGTCGATTCCCGCCCAGCTCACGTCTCCGAAGAAGCCCCAGGTGGTGAAGCTGTAGTAGAACGTGCGCAGCAGCGGCCAGATGAAGAAGACGGCCAGGGGCACGAGGATCGGCACGAGGAAGATCCACGGCCAGACTCCGTCGTACTTCTGCGAGCGCCGCACGGGGCGGGTGGCGGCCGGAGCCACCACCCGCCCGCGACTCGCTGTGGTGGTGGTCATCACTTCTTCTCGGCGGCGAGCACCTCGTTCATCGCGGCGGCCAGTTGCTTGCAGGCCTCCTCGACGGTGAGCTCGCCGCTCCACGCCTTGGTGAGGTACTCGTTCTCGAGCGTGTTCCATGCCGCGGTGTTCAGCGACACGGGGTACGGAGCCGCGTGCGCGGCCTGGTCGCTGAACAGCGAGAGGTCCCACTGCGGGAAGGCGTCGGTGAAGCTCGAGGCGACGCCGTTGAAGGCGGGGATGCCGAGGCCCGCGGCTCCGTAGAGCTCCTGGGCCTCCTTCGAGGCGAGGAAGGCCTGGAAGGTCTGCGCGGCCTCTTTGTTCTCCGAGTAGGCCGACACGGCGTCGGCGCCGCCCTGGATCGTGGTGACGAGGTCGGACTCTCCGGTCGGCAGCGGAGCGACCGCCACAGTATCGGCGATCTCGCTGTCCTTCAGAGAATTCGCGTTCCACGGGCCGGACCACATCATGGCCAGCTTGCCCGAGGTGAAGTACTGCGGGATGGGCGTGTCGGTGATCTGCGCGACGGACGGGGAGACTCCCGCCTGAGCGAGGTCGACCCAGAGCTTGACGCCCGCGATCGTGCCGGGGTCGTCGTAGCCCGAGGTGGTGCCGTCTTCGGAGATGACCTCACCGCCGGACTGGTAGATGGTGTTGTAGGAGGTCTCCTGACCGGTCCATGGGGCGGCGGCAGCGCCGAACACGCCTTCGGAGCCGAGCGCGGTGCTGATGGCCGTCGCCGCGGCGACGAAATCCTCCTGCGTCCACCCGTCGGCCGGGTATGCGACGCCCGCCTGATCGAAGAGCGCGGTGTTGTACCAGACGCCCATCGTGGCGTAGCCGGTCGGCGCGGCGTACAGCTCGCCGTCGAAGGTGTAGCTCTGGATCGACGCGTCCGGGAAGTTCGCGGGGTCCATCCCGTCTGCGGTGTCGACGGGAGCGAGTGCGCCGTTGGTGGCGTACAGGCCGGCGTTGGGCTCGTTGATCCAGAAGACGTCCGGCAGGGTCTTGCTCGAGGCCTGGGTCTGCAGCTTGGTCCAGTACTGGTCCCAGGGGAGGGCCTGGATGTTGACCGTGATCTCGGGATGCTCTTCGTTGAAGGCGGCGATCACGTCCTTGTACGGCTCGAGGGCGTTGGCGTCCCAGATCACGTAGTCGATGCTCGCTTCACCGCCGTCGGCGGGTCCTGCGCCGGATGCGCATGCGGTGAGGCTGAGGGAGAGAACGGCGACGGCGGCGACGGCGCTCGCGGTCTTTCGCTGACGATTCATTGTCTGCTTGGTCCTTTGCTCGGGTGCGAGGGTGTGGAGCATCGTGCACGAGCGGTGATGGCCTCGGCACTCCTGGATGACGACTTCCATATAATAATCCAAGTTGGCATTAAAATTAGAGGATGCGAAAGAACCCTGTCAAGAGCTGGATTCGACCCGGGTCGCGCCGATCCGATCCTGCGGCTCACAGCGCGCTACGATGACTAACCAAACTTGACGTGAGAATCCGCTCCTCGAGTACGGGAGACCATGACGACGACACCACGCTCCGGCGACCGCTCACTGCTGAGGCGCATGAACACCCATGCGGCACTCCTCGGCGTCCGCGACGGACAGCACACGGTGACCGGCCTCGCCGACCAGCTGGGCATCTCGCGCACGGCAGCCGAAGACGTGGTGCGCGACCTCGTCGAGCTCGGCTGGGTGACCCCCGCCGACGCCCCGGCCAGTGCGCGGCCCGGGCGCCCCGCACGCAGCTACCGCTTCGCCGCTGAAGCGGGCCACGTCGTCGGACTCGACATCGGCGTGCACAAGATCCTCGGCATCGTCGCCGACCTGGAAGGCCAGCCGCGCGCCTCGCACAAAGTGTCGATCGACGAGGATGCGAGCGCCGCCGACCGGCTCGCACTCGCCACGACCGTCGTGGAGGCCTGCCTCGCCGAAGCGGGTCTCGATATGGAGGCGGTCTGGTGCGCCGGCGTGGGCTCGCCCGGCGTCATCGACGCGTCGGGCACCGTCACCCGGTACGGAGGCAACGGCCTCCCCGGCTGGCTCGGCCTCGACCTGGCCGACACGCTCTCGACGCGCTGGGGCGTGCCCGTGCGGGTCGAGAGCGACAACAACCTCGGCACGATCGCCGAGCACTGGCGTGGCAGCGCGCAGGACGCGCGCGACGTCGTCTACGTCCTCTCCGGCAACCGCACCAGTGCCGGGATCCTCATCGGCGGCTCCCTCTACCGCGGTCACAGCGGAGGCTCGGGCCTGGTCGGCGCCCTACCCCAGCTCGGGTGGGCAGAAGCGCCTCGACACGTCGACTCGCTCGCCGGCACCGGGGTCGAGCCGACCCGGGAAGCCATGTTCCTCGCCGCGCGCGACGGCATCCCGCACGCGCTCGCCGCGCTGGACGGATTCGCCGCCAGCATCGCGACCGGGGTCGTGGCGATGTCACTGGCCGTCGACCCGGAGCTGATCGTGCTCGGCGGCGGCATCTCTCGCGGCGGCGAGATCATCCTCGACGCGATCCGCTCGCACATCGACGAGCTCCAGCCGCACGCCCCGCGGGTCGTGCTCTCCACCCTGGGCGACGAGTCGGTGGCGATGGGCGCCGTCCGGATCGCGCTCGACGCCATCGACGCCCAACTCCTCACCTCGGTGCAGGCCGGGGCCCGCTTCCCCTCTCCATCGCGCGGCATCCTTGCGCTCTGAGCCGCGACGGCACGCTCCGGATCGAACCGATTCGATGCCCGCTCTGGCAAGACTGTAAGCGTTTGCAGTAGCCTGTTCGCATGGCACAGCTTGAGCAGATCGCAGCCCCCGGTTCCGAGTGGTGGCGCAGCGCCGTCATCTACCAGATCTACCCCCGATCCTTCGCGGACGCGTCCGGCGACGGCATCGGCGACCTCCCGGGCATCACCAGCCGCCTCGACTCGCTGCAGGAACTCGGCGTCGACGCGATCTGGCTCAGCCCCTTCATGACCAGCCCGCAGCGCGACGCCGGCTACGACGTGGCGGACTACCGCGACGTGGACCCGCTGTTCGGTACGCTCGCCGACTTCGACGAGATGCTGAACCAGGCCCACGACCGCGGCATCCGCGTGATCGTCGACCTGGTCCCGAACCACTCGTCCGACCAGCACGTGTGGTTCCAGGAAGCCCTCAAGGCGGCACCGGGCAGCCCGGAGCGCGCGCGGTACATCTTCCGCGACGGCCGTGGTGAGAACGGCGAGCTCCCGCCCAACAACTGGGAGTCGGTGTTCGGCGGCGGCATGTGGCAGCGGGTGACCGAGGCCGACGGCACCCCCGGCCAGTGGTACCTGCACATCTTCGACGCCACGCAGCCCGACTTCGACTGGAACAACGAAGAGGTGCAGGAGGAGTTCCGCTCCATCCTGCGCTTCTGGCTCGACCGCGGCGTCGACGGCTTCCGGGTCGACGTGGCCCACGGCATGATCAAGACCGAGGGCCTCCCCGACTACACCCCGCCGACCGACGCCGACTCCATGGGCGGCGGAGAGTCGAACGTGCCGTACTGGGGCCAGGATGGCGTCCACGAGATCTACCGCGACTGGCACAAGGTGCTCGCCGAGTACGACGGCGACCGTGCACTGTGCGGCGAGGCCTGGATGCCGACGCTCAAGCAGACCGCGCTCTGGGTGCGTCCGGACGAGATGCACCAGACCTTCAACTTCCCGTACCTGATGACGCCGTGGAACGCGAAGGAACTGGGCGACGTCATCCGCGAGTCGCTCGACGAGTTCGGCGGCGTCGGAGCGCCCAGCACCTGGGTGCTCTCGAACCATGACGTCGTGCGGCACGCCTCGCGCCTCGCGCTCACGGCCGACAACCCCCAGGGCGAGGGCATCGGACCGAACACTCCGAACAAGCCCGACACCGCGATCGGCCTGGCCCGCGCCCGCGCGGCGACCACCCTCATGCTCGCGCTCCCCGGCTCGGCCTACCTGTACCAGGGCGAAGAGCTCGGTCTGCCCGAAGCGATGGAGATCCCGGACGAGTTCCGTCAGGACCCGACCTGGTTCCGCACCGGGGGCAAGCGCTACGGGCGCGACGGATGCCGCGTGCCGCTGCCCTGGGAAGCGGAGGCTCCGGCCTTCGGCTTCAACGAGACCGGCCTGTCGTGGCTCCCGCAGCCGACCGAGTGGGCGACCTACGCCCGCGACGTGGAGGAAGTCGACCCCGGCTCGACGCTCGCCCTGTACAAGCGCCTGCTCGCGGCTCGTCGTGAGCACGGCTTCGGTGCCGGTTCGCTGGTCTGGGAGGATGCCGGCGCTGACGCAGTGGCCTTCCGTCGCGGCGACGTGCACGTGGTCGCGAACCTCGGCACCGAGCCGATCGAGCTGCCGGCCGACGCGAGCGTGATGCTGAAGAGCCAGCCGTTCGACGGCTCGTCGATCCCGGTCGACACCGCCGTCTGGTACACCACGGTCTGACCGGCCGAACCCCCGTTCCGGTCGCGGATCCTGTTGCTCGCACACTTCGGGCCTCAGGAACCGCGACCGGAACGACTTCTCAGAGGAACACATGGCCAGCATCGATGAGGTCGCCCGGCTCGCCGGGGTCTCCACCGCGACCGTCTCGCGCGCACTCAGCGGCCGCGGCCACGTGTCCGAATCCGCCAGGGAGCGGGTGCAAGCCGCGGCGCAGTCGCTCGGCTACGTCGTCTCGTCACGCGCGTCGAGCCTCGCGTCCGGGCGCACCCGCAACGTCGGGGTCGTGGTGCCGTTCCTCGACCGATGGTTCTTCAGCACCGTGCTGTCGGGCGTCTCGGCCGCGCTGATGCGCGCCGGCTACGACATCACGCTCTACAACATCACCGCCGACAAGGACGTACGTCGGCACGTGTTCGACACGTTCCTGCGGCGGCAGCGCGTGGATGCCGTCATCGCCGTGGCGATCGAGCTCGACGCCGACGAGACGCAGCACCTGCTCGATCTCGGCCTGCCGGTCATCGCGATCGGCGGCCCGAACCCGAAGCTCGACACCCTCACGGTCGACGACGTGGCGGTCGCCCAGCTCGCCACCGAGCATCTGATCAGCCTCGGTCACACCGACATCGCCCACATCGGCGCGAACCCCGAGTTCGACATCGACTTCCACATCCCCACCAACCGCCGCCTCGGGTTCGAGAAGGCACTGGCGAAGGCCGGGATCCCCCTGAACCACGCCCTCCTCGAGCCGGCGGACTTCACGGTCGAGGGCGGCTACCGCGCGGCGAAGCAGCTGCTCGGACGCCCGGGCCCCCGACCGACCGCGGTGTTCGCGGCATCCGACGAGATGGCGATCGGGGCGCTGCTCGCGGCCCGCGACCTGGGTTTCAGCGTGCCGGATGACCTCTCGATCGTCGGCATCGACGGGCACGAGCTCGGCGAGTTCTTCCGCCTGACCACCGTCGACCAGTTCCCGCTCGGGCAGGGTGAGCGGGCCGCGGATGCCGTGCTGGCGAAGCTCACCACGCCCGACGAGGTGCACATCCCCTCGGCGCTGCCGTACGAGCTGAACGTGCGCGGGACCACCGCCCGGCTGATCTAGGTCGACCCGTGGGGCCGACCCGGCCCTTTGCGTGCGACCCGGCCCCTTGCGGACGTCCGCAGGGGGCCGGGTCGTACGTATGAGGCCGGGTCGACCTCGGGAATCAGCTCGCGACGATGAGGCCCTGGGTCGCGGTGCGCGCGGCCTCGAAGCGGCGCTGCACGTCGGGCCAGTTCACGAGGTTCCAGAACGCCTTGACGTAGTCGGCACGCACGTTGAGGTAGTCGAGGTAGTAGGCGTGCTCCCAGACGTCGAGCTGCAGCAGCGGGATGACGCCGAGGGGCGCGTTGCCCTGCTGGTCGAACAGCTGGAAGATCACGGGGCGGGCGCTCACGCTGTCCCAGGCCAGCACGGCCCAGCCCGACCCCTGCACACCCAGCGCCGTCGCGGTGAAGTGCGCGCGGAAGGCGTCGATCGATCCGAACGCGTCGACCAGCGCGGCCTCGAGCTCGCCCTCGGGAGCGCCGCCGCCCTCGGGCGAGAGGTTCTGCCAGAACACCGAGTGGTTGATGTGGCCGCCGAGGTTGAACGCGAGGTCCTTCTCGAGCTTGTTGACGTTCGCGAGGTCACCCGCGCTGCGGGCCGTCGCGAGCTGCTCGAGTGCCGTGTTCGCACCGGTCACGTAGGCCTGGTGGTGCTTGGAGTGGTGCAGCTCCATGATCTTGCCGGAGATGTGCGGCTCGAGTGCCGAGTAGTCGTAGGGCAGCTCGGGGAGTGTGTAGAGAGTGGACATGGCGTCTTCCTTTCGATGATGTTCAGTGGTGGGTGTCGTGCGGGAGGGCGTGGAAGCGGCGGTCGAGGTACACGAGCGGGCGTCCTTGCGGCCCCGCCACAACTTCGAGGACCTCGGCGATCACGACCGTCGACGAGCCGACGGCCACGGTCTGCAGGGTGCGGCAGCGCAGGGCGGCCCGCGCCGAGGCGAGGTGCGGCTCCCCCGTCTCCAGCGCCGACCACCCCTGCTCGGGCGTGAAGCGCTCGGAGCCGCTGACCGCGAAGCTCTGTGCGAGGGCGGAGTGCTCGTCGTCGATGAGGTGGACGACGAACGTGTCGGCTCCGAGGATCGCGCCCGCAGAGCCGGTCGCACGAGTGACCGAGAACACGATCGCCGCGGGGTCGACCGCGACGGAGGCGACACTCGACGCCGTGAGCCCGACGGGGCCCTCCGGAGTGGTTGCGGTGATGATCGCGACGCCGGCGGGATGCGTGCGGAACGCGGCCTTGAGCCCTTCGCCGACCGGCGTGGGTACGGGTGTCGCGGTCATCGGACGGCCTCCGTCATCTGCGTCAGTTTCGCGTGCGCGAGCATCTCCGCGCGATCGACGAGCTTCGTCCGCTCTCGTCCGCGCTCCGCACCGGCACCGCGTTCGGCCGCATCGATGCGCAGCCAGCCGTCGAAGTCGACGGCGTGGTCGACGTGGGTGAGCGGGTCCTCCCCGGGCGCGATCGGCTCGGCGTCGGCGAGGTCGTCGACGAGGTGACGCACGGTCTGCGCGGCATCCGACTTGGTCGAGCCGATGAGTCCGACCGGCCCGCGCTTGATCCAGCCGGTCGCGTACAGTCGCGGGATCGGTGCGCCCGCCGCATCCACGACCCGCCCCTCGGCGTGCGGAACTACTCCGAGATCGGCGTCGAACGGCATCCCGGGAACGGGTGTCGAACGATAGCCCACGGCCCGGTACACGGCTCCGACGTCGTAACGCAGCAGCTCGCCGGTGCCGACCATCCGGCCCAGCTCGTCGGATGCCGTGCGCTCCATCTCGATGCCGGTCACGCGGTCCGTGCCCAGGAGGCGCACGGGACGCTGGCGCAGGTGCAGGTGGATGCGGCGTGAAGCCGTGCGGCTCGCGGGGTCGAGAGCTGCCCACTCGGTCATGGTGCGCACGATGATGCGACGCTGGGAGAACTGCGCGACCATCCGCTCGGCGTGCTCGTCCAGGGCGAGCTCATCCGGGTCGACGATCACGTCGACGTCGTCCTGCTCGGCCAGCTCGCGCAGCTCCATCGCCGAGAACCGCACGTCAGCAGGACCGCGCCGGGCGAACAGGTGCACGTCGCGCAGCGGGCTGGCGGCGAGCTGATCGAGCACGGTATCCGGAGTGTCGGTGTGGGTCAGCGCCGAGGCGTGCTTCGCGAGGATGCGCGTCACGTCGAGGGCGACGTTGCCCGCCCCGAGCACCGCGACCGACTCCGCCTCAAGGGGCCAGGTGCGCGGCGCATCGGGATGCCCGTCGTACCAGAACACGAAATCGGCCGCGCCGAAGGATCCGGGCAGGTCGATACCGGGGATGTCGAGGTGCACATCGAGGTCGGCGCCTGTTGCGACGATGACGCCGTCGTATGCTGCTCGGAGGTCTTCGATCGCGACGTCGACGCCGATCTCGACGTTGCACAGCAGCCGGATGCGCGGGTTCACGAGCACGTCGTGCAGGGCATCGGTGATCTTGCGGATGCGCGGGTGATCCGGCGCGACGCCGTAGCGGACCAGGCCGTAGGGGGCCGGAAGCTTCTCGAACAGGTCGATCGACGCGGTCGGGGCGAGTCCGAGGAGGATGTCGGCGGCGTAGATGCCGGCCGGCCCTGCTCCGACGATGGCGATGCGCGGTTCGGCGACGGTCATGCGTGTTCCCCCTGTGGTGCGAGCGCGGCGATGATCGGGTGGTCGAAGGCGAGCATCCCCGTCTTGGCGGCGCCTCCGGGCGAGCCGATCTCGTCGAAGAACTCGACGTTCGCCTTGTAGTAGTCCTGCCATTCGTCGGGCACGTCGTCTTCGTAGTAGATGGCCTCGACCGGGCACACCGGTTCGCAGGCGCCGCAATCCACGCACTCGTCGGGGTGGATGTACAACGACCGTTCACCCTCGTAGATGCAGTCGACGGGACACTCGTCGATGCAGGCCTTGTCCTTCACATCGACGCACGGCAGAGCGATCACATAGGTCATCGCGGGGTCTTCGTTCGGGTCACGCTGTCCTCGTTCGGGTAGATCGGCCCTTTTCGGGGCCACAGGACAACCGTAAAACCTAAAGTACACTTGAGGTCAAATCGAGGAAGAGGTCTCCGGATGAGCCCGCACGCACCCGACGAGCCGCTGACGATCGGCGAGATGACCCGACGCACCGGCGTCGCCGCCTCCGCCCTGCACTTCTACGAGACCCTCGGCCTCATCGCCTCGACCCGCACGCCCGGCAATCAGCGCCGCTACGCCCGGCACATGCTGCGCCGCGTGTCGCTCATCACGGTCGCCAAACGCCTCGGCATCCCGCTGTCCGACGTGCAGTCCGCGTTCGCCGACGTGCCGCTGACCGAGACCCCGAGCCACGCCGACTGGCAGAAGGCTTCACGCCGCTGGAAGCGCGAGCTCGAGAAGCGCCGCGAGGGCATCGAGCGCCTCGAACGCGAACTCACCGGATGCATCGGCTGCGGCTGCCTGTCGATGAAGGCGTGCGGACTGCTCAACCCCGACGACGCCCTCGCGACGCAGGGCGTCGGTCCGCAGCGGCTGCAGGACTGAGGAGCAGGCTTCGTAGATCGACGGAGCACTACGCCTGTGAAAGACGTAGAATGGTCGCAGCCCGCCCCCGCTGGGGGTAGGGAAGTAGAAGCCGGGACCCCCGCCCCTCTGGACGGGACCCGGCTTTCGCGCGTCTAGAGCTCGATCTGTTCGATGGTCGTCGATGAGCTCACGGCATCGAACCAGTCGCTCCTGCCGCCGGATATCTTCTCCCCCAGCGCACCGAGTACCTGATCGGCAATCCAGACCATCGGCTCTTCGCTGGGCTGCGCGTGATCGATCCGAAGCCCCCGCGTCGAAATCCGCGATCGTCGCGATAGATGCGTCCCTGGCGCGCCTGTCCTGGTTTCGCCAATGGAGTTTCGGTCCACGTCGAGGAAGACGCTGTAGTCGGGCACGCATGTCTTCACAGCGTGAGGCATCTGCGACCGCAGCGCCGAGAAGGTAGGAAGGACGCTCCACACCCGCCGTCCGGTAAGACTCGTCTCCCCACGCCTGCAGCACGAGCGAGTTCATCGTCCAAGGTTAGGTGTCGATGTCGCGCGCTCGGCCTGCATACCGGAACGCGGGTGCACCTTCGGGGCAACCCCGAAAGACGAATGCGGCCGGGTCAGCGCACCTCGAAGTCGGCGGAGAGGAGCACGTCGTCGCGCGAGCTCGGACCCACCAGCAACTCGAACGCGCCGGCCTCGACGATGCGGTTGCCCGCGGCATCCACGATCGTGCAGTCGGCCACGGGCAACTCGACGCGCACGCGGGCGGACTCCTCTGGCGCGATGTCGACCTGACGGAAGGTCTTGAGCTCCTTGTCGGTCCAGCTGACACTCGTGACGGAGTCGCGCACGTAGACCTGCACCGTCTCGCGCACCGGCCGCGTGCCGGTGTTCGCCACCGTGACATGCCCGACGATGGTGTCGGACTCCCCCAGGGCCGCCTCCTCCAGCTCCAGGTCGGAGTACTCGACCGTCGTGTACGACAGCCCCTCGCCGAACGCCCAGGCGGGCGACTGCGTGAGGTCGGCGTAGCGGTCGCCGTGCTGTCCGCGGATCTGGTTGTAGTACGTCGGCTGCTGGCCGACGTGGCGGGCGAACGAGATCGGCAGCCGGCCCGACGGCTCGACGGCCCCCGAGATGATCTCGGCGAGCGCGCGCCCACCCTGCATCCCCGGGTTGGCCGCCCAGATCACGGCGGCGGCCCGGGATGCGGATGCCGGCAGCACGAGCGGCTTCGAGGCGAGCAGCACGATGACGACCGGCTTCCCGGTCGCGATGAGCGCGTCGATCAGCGCGTTCTGCCCGCCGATCAGCTCGAGCGTCGCGGTCGACCGCCCTTCGCCGACGAGTTCGATCCGGTCACCCACGACCGCCACGACCACGTCGGAGTCGGATGCCGCAGCCACGGCTTCCGCGATCAGCTCCGCATCCGGCTCGCAGGCCTTCACCACCGGGGGTCGCGGCTGGTGATCGGGGAAGAAGGCCCCCTTGGGGTCTTCCTGGAGCGTGAGGATTTCGGCACCGCGGGCGTGGGTGACGGTCCAGCCGTCGATCGCCTGCAGCCCGTCGAGCACGGTCGTGATCATCTCGCGCGGCTGTCCGTCGAGCCACCCGGCCTGACCCGAGCCGCCGGCCCAGTCGCCGAGCTGCGTCTGCGCGTCGTCGGCGAGCGGGCCGGTGACCGCGATCTTCAGTGGCGCGGCGGCGTCGAGCGGCAGCACCCCGTCGTTTTCCAGCAGCACGATCGAGCGGCGGGCCGTCTCGAGGTTCAGCTCGGCGTGCGCGACACTGCCGACCACGGCATCCAGCTCGTCGCCCGGCAACCGCGGGTTCTCGAAGAGTCCGAGCTCGAACTTGAGCGTGAGGATGCGGGCGGCTGCGGCGTCGAAGGCGTCCTCGGCGAGCATCCCGCGGGCCACGGCATCCAGTGCCCCCTCGTAGAAGGCGGGAGTGGTCATGATCATGTCGTTGCCGGCCCGCACCGCCGCAGCGGCCGCGTGCGTGATGTCGGGCTGGATCCGCTGCTCCCACACCATGCGTCCGACGTTGTCCCAGTCGGTGATGAGCGTGCCGGTGTACCCCCACTCGCCGCGCAGCACGTCGCTGAGCAGCCAGTCGTTGGTCGTGATCGGCACGCCGTCGGTGGTCTGGTAGCCGAGCATGAACGTGCGGCATCCCTCGCGGGCGACGCGCTCGAACGGCGGCAGGAACCAGGAGATGAGCTTGCGCCGCGAGATGTCGGCCTCGCTCGCGTCGCGCCCACCCTGCGTCTCGGAGTATCCGGCGAAGTGCTTGGCGGTCGCGAGGATCGCGGTCGGGTCGTCTAGGCCGTCGCCCTGGTAGCCGCGCACCATCGCCGATGCCAGCTCACCGATCAGGAACGGGTCTTCGCCGAAGGTCTCGCTGATGCGACCCCAGCGCAGGTCGCGGGCGATGCACAGCACGGGCGAGAACGTCCAGTGGATGCCGGTGATCGCCACCTCCTCCGCCGTCGCGCGGGCCACCCGCTCGAGCAGATCGGCATCCCACGACGCGGCCATGCCCAGCTGGGTCGGGTAGATCGTGGCCCCCGGCCAGAACGAGTGCCCGTGGATGCAGTCCTCCGCCACGAGGAGCGGGATGCGGAGCCGGGTCTGCGCCGTCAGCTCGTTGGCCTGCAGGATGCGTTCGGGAGAGGTGTGCAGGATCGAGCCGGCGTGCCGCCGGGCGATGTGGTCGTCGAGGTCGTCGCGCGCGTCGAGCTGCAGCA
Organism: Microbacterium sp. B19(2022); assembly: GCF_012030385.1. Taxonomy (NCBI): domain Bacteria; kingdom Bacillati; phylum Actinomycetota; class Actinomycetes; order Micrococcales; family Microbacteriaceae; genus Microbacterium; species Microbacterium sp. B19(2022). The sequence continues at coordinate 53,984 of NZ_JAAUVO010000002.1, read as the reverse complement.
TCTGCCCGACCTTCTCCTCCAGCGTCATCCGGCTGAGGAGGTCGGCCACGCGCTCGGGGATCGAGAGGGCGGGGTCCTGGTAGGGAAGAACGGTGGTCAGGGTCTGAGAGGTCATCACTTCGTGTTCTGGGTCGAGGTCTTCGAGGAGTCGGAGGTGTCGGGCGAGGCCGCCGACGTTACGGGATCGGGGCTCTTCTGCGGCAGGGGCACGCTGCGGACGGCCGTGACGGCGTCGTTCACGTTCAGCCCCTTCTTCTTCATCGCCCTGGCCCGCTCTCCGGCGGAGCGCAGGCGCGGGTTGACGTACTCGTCGATGCCGAAGTTGATCAGCGAGAGGGCGACGCCGATGATCGCGATGCACAGCCCGGCGGGCACGTACCACCACCACAGCCGCGGGAACGCGCCGTTCTGCTGTGCCCAGAACAGGATGGTGCCCCAGTTGAGGTTGCTCACCGGGATCACGCCGATGAAGGCCAGCGTGGTGAGGCCGAGGATGGCCGCGGTCACGGTGCCGACGAAGCTCGAGGCGATGAGCGCCATGAGGTTCGGCAGCATCTCGACCGTGATGATGCGGCGCAGCGGCTCTCCGTTGGCCCGGGCAGCTTGGATGAAGTCGCGGTTGCGCAGCGACATCGTCTGGGCGCGCAACACACGCGCACCCCACGCCCACCCGGTGAGCCCGAGCACCGCGGCGATCACGATCAGCGGTGGGTTCTCGAACTGCGACGCGATGATGATGATCAGCGGGATGCCGGGGATCACCAGGAACACGTTGGTCAGCGCCGAGAGCGACTCGCTCTTCCAGCCGCGCACGTAGCCGGCGATCACACCGATCGTGATGGCGATGATCGTGGCGATGAAGGCGGCGAGGAAGCCGACGACGATCACGCCGCGGGTGCCGTAGATGATCTGGCTCAGCACGTCCTCCCCCATGTGCGTCGTGCCCAGCCAGTGCTCCCAGGAGGGCGGCTGGCGGAGCGCCGTGCGGTCCTTCTGGGTGGGCCCGTAGGGGGCGATCCACGGGGCGAGGATCGCGACGAGCACGAACACCCCGAGGATGATGAGCCCGGCGATCGACTTGGGGTTGCGGAACATCGCGAACGCCTGGGCGAGCTGGGACCAGAACGTCTTGCGCGGAGGCACATCGCTCGGCGGGGTGCGCAGAGTGGCGGTCTCGGGCATGCCGGAGACGACGGCCGATCCGTCGGGCGCGGTGCTCGCTGCGGTGGTGGGAACGGTCATGTCAGGACTCCATCTGGCGCGTGCGCGGGTCGAGGTAGGCGTAGACGACATCCGCGAGGATGTTGGCCACGAGCACCGACAGCGTGATCACGAGGAACACGCCCTGCATGAGGGCGAAGTCCTTGGCGTTGGTCGCGTCGAGCAGGAGCTTGCCGACACCCGGGTAGCTGAAGACCATCTCCATCACGATCGTGCCGCCGACGATGAAGCCGATCGACAGCGCGAAGCTCTGGATCTGCGGCAGCACCGCATTGCGGGCGGCATAGCCCCAGAGCACCCGCTTGTTCGGCATGCCCTTCGCCTGCGCGACGGTGATGTAGTCGTCGTCGAGCACGGTCAGCATCATGTTGCGCATGCCGAGCACCCAGCCACCGAGCGAGGCGACCACGATGGTCAGCGCCGGCAGGGTGCCGTGCATGATCACCTGGCCGATGAAGTCGAAGCTCCACTCCGGCGATTGCCCCTTGTCGTAGGCGTGCGACGAGGGGAACCACTTCAGGGTCGACGAGAAGATCGCGATCGCGATGAGTCCGAGCCAGAAGTACGGGATCGTGTTGAAGAAGGTCGTCACGGGGATGATCGCGTCGAGCCTGCTGCCGCGCTTCCATCCGACGATCGCACCCGCGACCGTGCCGATCGTGAACGAGATGATCGTCGCGATGCCGACGAGTCCCAGCGTCCACGGCAGGGCCGCGGCGAGCACCTCGGCGACCGGGCGCAGGCCGTGCAGCGTCGAGATGCCGAGGTCGCCGCGCAGCAGCATCCCCCAGTACTCGATGTACTGCTGCCAGATCGACTTGTCGGTGTCGATTCCGAGCAGGATGCGCAGCGCTTCCTCGGCCTCGGGGCTCACGCTGCGGTTGCGCGCGAGGTAGGAGCTGACCGCGTCACCCTTCATGAGGCGCGGCAGGAAGAAGTTGATCGTGATGGCCGCCCACAGCGTGAACAGGTAGAAGCCCGCGCGTCCGGCGAAGAAGCGCCACGGGACCTTGCGGCTTCCGCGCTCGGCCGTGGTCGCGGTGGTGCCGACCTCGAGCGCGTCGCGGGAGACGAGGTCGTTGTCGTCGAGCTGGGGGAACGCGGTGCTCACAGTGCGCCTCCGGTCGATGCTGCCTGTGCGAAGAACTTGTCCGGGTCGGGGGAAGCGGATCGCAGCTCGCGCGTGTACGGGTCCTGCGGATTGAGGATCACATCGTCGGCGGCGCCGTACTCCACGACACGTCCCTGGTTGAGCACCATGATCTCGTCGCTGAAGTGGCGGGCGGTCGCCAGGTCGTGCGTGATGTAGAGCACGCCGAGCCCCTCCTCCCGCTGCAGGTCGGCGAGCAGGTTCAGCACGCCGAGGCGGATGGAGACGTCGAGCATCGAGACGGGCTCGTCGGCGAGCAGGAGCGAGGGGCGGGAGGCCAGGGCGCGGGCGATCGCCACGCGCTGCCGCTGCCCGCCGGAGAGCTCGTGCGGGCGACGGTCGATCACGGCATCGGCATCCAGCCGCACACGGTCGAGGAGTCGACGCACCTCGTCCTCGGTCTCCTTCTTCGGCACCACGTCGTCGAGGCGGATCGGGCGCTCCAGGTGATACCGGATCGAGTGGTACGGGTTGAGCGAGGCGAACGGGTCCTGGAACACCATGCGCAGTTGCTGCCGGTACTTCCGCAGCCCCTTGCCGCGACGGGGGATCGGCGTGCCGTCGAGTAGAACCTCGCCGCTGGTCGGGGTCTCGAGCTGGGTGAGGATCTTCGCGATCGTGGACTTGCCGCTGCCGGACTGGCCGACCAGGCCGATCGTCTGGCCCGAGGTGAGGGTGAAGCTCACGTCGTCGAGCGCCTTGATCTGGCCGGCGCCGCGGACGTTGTACGCCTTCGTGACGTTCCGGAATTCGAGGGTGGTCATCGCACCAGCACCCCTCTCTCCCCGGTCAGCCGGGGGAACGACGACAGCAGCGTCTTCGTGTACTCGTGCTCGGGCTGGGTCCAGATGCGCTCGGCCGTGGCGAGCTCGATGATCTCGCCCTCGCGCATGATCGCGATCCGGTCGCTGATCTCCAGAAGGAGAGGAAGGTCGTGGGTGATGAAGATCACCGAGAAGCCGAACTCGTGCCGCAGCTGCGAGATCTGCTTCAGGATCTCCCTCTGCACCAGAACATCGAGCGCGGTGGTCGGCTCGTCCATCACCATGAGCTGCGGCCGCAGGGCGAGGGCCATCGCGATCATGACGCGCTGGCGCATGCCGCCGGACAGCTCGTGCGGGAAGGAGCGGATGCGCTGGCGGCCGACCTTCACGATCTCGAGCAGTTCCTCGGCCTCGGCCCGCCGCTGCTTGCGGTTCATGTCGGGGCGATGGATCTCGTACACGTCCTCCAGCTGCGAGCCGATCGTCGCGACCGGGTTCAGGGCGTTCATCGCCCCCTGGAACACCATCGACACCTTGTCCCAGCGGAACCGCTGCATGGCATCCACGTCGAGCGCATTGATGTCGATGTCGACACCGGTCGCATCGTGGAAGGTGACGCTGCCGCTCGTGATGACGGCCGGGGCACGCAGCAGTCGCTGCACCCCGTAGGCGAGCGTGGTCTTGCCGCATCCGCTCTCGCCGGCGAGTCCGAGGATCTCGCCGCGCTGCAGTTCGAGGGTGACGTTCTTCACCGCCTCGACGGGCGGATCGACGTCGTACACGACCGAGAAGTCGCGCACGCTGAGCAGGGGGTCTGGCATGGGGGTGTCCTTCGTCGACCTGATCGGGGAGCCCGCGCCGCTGCGGGCCGCGGGCTCCCCTGCAGGATGGTGCTTACTCGGCGGGCTTCAGCTTCGTGAGGATCTGCACGATGTTCTGCTGCGTCGGGTCGGCGGACGCGTACGGGTCCTCCTCCGACGGCCAGCCCACGTAGTTGCGGGTGTTGAACTCGCCCAGGAGCGGGTGCGCGCCCAGCGGGATGGCCGGCACCTGCTCGGAGAAGATCGTCTGCAGCGTGTCGAGTGCCGCGGTGCGCTCCTCATCCGACGAGGCGTTCGCGTAGGAGTTCAGCGCCGCTGTGGCCTCGGGGTCGTCGAAGCGACCGAAGTTGAAGCCGGCCTTGCCGTCCGAGATCCAGCGCGGGTCCATGGTCGAGGTGTAGAGGCCGTAGGCCGTGCCGCTGTCCTCGAGCCAGTGGATGATCGCCGAGAAGGTGCCGTTGTCGCGCGGGTCCGCCCATCCGCCCCAGTCGGGCATGTCGATCTTGACCTCGGCGCCGATGGCATCGGTCACGTCTTCGGCGATGAGCTCCTGCGCGGTGTTCCAGTCGCTCCACCCCGAGGGGACCGAGAGCGTGAACGAGACGGGCGCACCGTCGGGGTCGATCAGCGCGTCGTCCTTCCAGGTGTAGCCGGCGGTCTCGAGCAGGTCGCGGGCCTTCTCGGCATCGACCGAGTAGTCCACGTCCTTGAATTCGGGCTGCACCTCGTCTTCGAGGATCGACGACAGTCCGGTCACCGACCAGACGGCCTCGCTGGCACCCTCGCGGGCGATGTCGACGTAGGCGTCGCGGTCGATCACCCAGGCGAGCGCCTGACGGAAGGCCGGGTCGTCGAACGGCTTCTGCTGCAGGTTCATGAACAGCGTCGCCGAGCCGGTGGTGGGAGCTGCCCAGAACTTGTTGTGCTCGGGGTCGACCGACAGGAACTGCTCCTCGATCTGCGGGATGAACGCCTGCGCCCAGTCGGCGTCGCCGTTGGCGAGAGCGGTGGTCAGCGCGGTGTTGTCGCCGTACGAGACGTAGTGCAGCTGGGGCACCGAGAGGTCGCCGCCCCAGTAGTCGTCGCGGGCGTCGAGGGTGACCGACTCGGTCGACCAGTTCGACAGCACGTAGGGACCGGTGCCGACCAGGTCGTCGCCCTTGACGGGGTTCGTGGCCGGGTCGTCGAGGTTCTCCCAGATGTGCTTCGGGACGATCGGCACGTGCAGGGCGCGGGCCTGGTTGACGTACTTCGACGCGGCGAAGGTCAGGACGACGTTGTCACCCTCGACGACGGCGCTGTCGAGCTGGAGGCCGGCCGTGTCGAGCGCGGGCGTGGAGGCGAGCTCGTACGAGTAGACGATGTCGTCGGCGGTGAACGGCTCGCCGTCGCTCCAGGTGACATCCTTGCGCGGCACGACCGTGAGGACGGTGTAGTCGTCGTTCCACTCGATGCTCTCGGCGAGCCAGGGGGTGACTCCGCGGTCGCCGGTCTGGTTCACGAGGGCGAGGGTCTCGAAGATCACCTTGCCGTAGCCGTACTTCGAGGCGGACGAGTCGCCGACGAACGGGTTGTTGGATTCGGTGGTGATCGCGCCGTCGGGCTTCGCGATCGTGAGGGCGGCGCCGCCGGCAGCACTGCCGGAGTCGTCGTTCCCTCCGGCGGAGCATCCGGCGAGGGCCGAGATTCCGAGGGCGGTGATCGCGGTCGCCGCGATCAGAGACTTTCTGAGCTTCATTGCTTCTCCTTGGGCACGGTCGTTGTGCTGTGTCACCGGTGGATGGGGGTCCGCCGGCCTTCGTGATTTGCTTACTGTCGAGAAAGTAAGCTTCCGTGAGGTTACCGAGGAGTAAGTTGGTTCGCAAGCACGGCTTGCGAGAGAGAGGAGGCCGCGGTGGCAGACAGCGACCAGACCGTCCGCGTGCGCCCGGCGACCCTCGCGAAACGCGAGCAGATCCTCAAGGCAGCGGTCGAGATCTTCGGCAACAAGGGCTCGACCAACGGCACCCTCGCCGATGTCGCCGATCAGGTCGGGATCACCCATGCCGGGGTGCTCCATCACTTCGGGTCGAAGCAGAAGCTGCTGCTCGAGGTGCTCTCGTACCGCGATCAGACAGACGTCGCCGAACTCGCCGAGAAGCACATCCCCGGCGGCCCCGAGCTCTTCCTGCACCTGGTGCGCACGGCCTACGCCAACGAGCGGCGCCCCGGCATCGTGCAGGCCTACACCGTGCTCTCGTCGGAATCCGTGACCGACGACCACCCCGGCCGCGAGTACTTCGAGGATCGGTACACGACCCTCCGGCGCGAGGTCACCGCCGCCTTCCACGAGCTGTGCGCCCAGGAGGGCGTGCGCGATCCCGACACGATCGCCGACGCGGCGGCCGCGATCCTCGCCGTGATGGACGGGCTGCAGCTGCAGTGGCTCCTGCACCCCGGAACCGTCGAGCTGGGCGGGGCGAGCGAGTTCGCGATCCGGGCGATCGTGAACGCGGTGCTGCATCCGGGGCCGGAGCTGTCGACCTACAGCCACCCCTGATCCGACCGGGCGTCACCGCTAGGCTCGGGCCATGACGATCGACCTCGAAGCGCTGTACATCGACCTGCATCAGCATCCGGAGCTCTCGTTCCAGGAGACGCGCACCGCCGGCATCGCCGCCCAGCATCTGCGCGATCTCGGTCTCGAGGTCGAAGAAGGTGTGGGCGTCACCGGCGTCATCGGCGTGCTGCGCAACGGCGACGGGCCGGTCGTGTGGGCGCGCGCCGACATGGACGCGCTGCCGGTCGAGGAGCAGACCGGGCTCGCGTACGCCAGCACCGCGCACGGCGTCGACCCTGCGGGGACGACCGTCCCCGTCATGCACGCCTGCGGCCACGACATGCACGTCACGGCGATGATCGGCGCCGTCGAGAAGCTCGTCGCCGAGCGCGACCAGTGGTCGGGCACTCTCGTCGTGGTGATCCAGCCGGCTGAGGAGTACGGCGCGGGCGCACGGGCGATGCTCGACGCCGGCATCCTCGACCGCTACCCGAAGCCCGACATCGTGCTCGGGCAGCACGTCACCCCGCTGCCCGCCGGCATCATCGGCGTGCGCAGCGGCACCCAGATGGCGGCATCCGACGGACTGACCGTGACGCTGCACGGGCGCGGCGGTCACGGCTCCCGCCCGCACGCCACGATCGACCCGGTGGTCATGGCCGCGGCGACCGTGATGCGCCTGCAGACCATCACATCGCGCGAGATCGACCCGCAGGGCGTGGCCGTCGTGACGGTCGGCTCGATCCACGCCGGGCTCAAGAACAACATCATCCCCGCCGAGGCGAAGCTCGAACTCAGCCTGCGCTACCCGAACGAAGAGGCGCGCGAGAAGGTGCTCGCGAGCGTCGAGCGCATCGTGCGCGCCGAAGCCGCGGCGTCCGGCGCCGAGCGGGAGCCCGAGATCCGCACCGACCACACCCTTCCCGCCACGATCAACGACGAGGATGCCACGGCGCGGGTGACCGCAGCACTGCAGCGTGCCCTCGGCGAAGCATCCGTCATCGACCCCGGCATGTTCACCGGCAGCGAGGACGTCTCGTGGTTCGCGCGGGATGCCGGAGCGCCGCTGGTGTTCTGGTTCTGGGGCGGCATCGACCCGGTCCGTTTCGCCGAGGCGAGCGCGGCCGGGCGCCTCGAGAAGGACATCCCGACCAACCACTCCCCGTTCTTCGCCCCCGAGATCCACCCGACGATCGAAGTCGGCGTCACGGCACTGTCGGCCGCGGCGCGGGAGTTCCTCGGCTGAACCCGCGGGCTCGGCTCGGCTGACGGGGTCGCGCTCCCGTCGGAGAAACGCGCTCCCGTCGCACTTTCGGGCGGGAAATGGCCGACAGAAGTGCGGATCTCCGCGGCCGGCGCGGCGCGAGAGAGCGCGTGTCCCCCGAATGGCCGATAGCGCCGCGCATCGGATGTCCGCCATGATGACGGGATGGTTCCTCGGAAGGGCTCTGCCTCGAGGTCGGAGCGGACTTTCCTGGAGGTACCTCGTGCTCATGCCGTACGCCATCGGTGACGGGCCCTGTCGTTGACCGCGCCGAATCAACCCACGGACGATCTCTCCGACTTCGCGGATTTGATAACCCGCGAGCAGGAGTTCGCTTCCTCTCGCGATCTCGATCCGGAGGCCCACAGGCGAGGCCGACGCCGGGGGCTTCTCATCACCGCCGCCTGCGTGGTGCTGCTGCTGGCTGCGACCGGAGGGTACATCGCGTGGGCTCTCACCGCGCCGGTGAAACCGCCGGCGGTGACGACGCAGATACCCCCGGTGCCGGTCGGCGGTGCCGCGTCCATCGCGGCGGTTCCCGCGGGCGCTTCGGCGATCAGCATCTCCGGCGCGGACGAATACCTGGGTGAGGGGGCGAGCGGAATCTGGTCGTCGAGCGGAACCGGCGAACCTCTCCCCATCGCGAGCATCACCAAGCTCATCACCGCGCTGGTCATCCTCGACGCCGTCCCGCTCGCCTCCGCTGACGACCCCGGGCCCACGATCACTTTCAGCGAGTCCGACAACGACCTCTACGACCGGTACTACGTGCTGGGCGCCACCATCGCCCCCATGCCCACAGGCACCTCGATGTCACTGCACGATGCCCTGGCCGCCATGCTGATCCCTTCGGCGAGCAACTACGCCGAGGCACTGTCCTCCCACATCTTCGGATCGCAGAACGCGTTCCTCGGCGCGACTCGCGACTGGCTCTCCGCCCACGGCTTGACAGGCACCACCATCACCGAGCCCACCGGCATCAGCCCGCGCAATACGAGCACGACTGCCGACCTCCTGGCCATCGGGAAGCTGGCCGCGGCGAATCCGACGATCGCTCAGATCGTCGCGACCCCGTCGATCTCCCTCCCCGGCGCCGGCCAGCTGTACAACACCAACGGCCTGCTCGGAACGAGCGGGATCACGGGGATGAAGACGGGCACCCTGGGCCACGGCACGTACAGCCTGCTGTACACCGCGACTCTCGTCGTGGGTGCCGACGAACCACTCGCGGTGACCGGCGTCATCCTCGGAGGACCGACGCGCGAGTCCGTGAACGGCAGCGTGCTCGCCACCCTGGACAGCATCCGTACCGGCTTCCACGAGGTGCCCGTCGCAACATCCGGACAGGAGGTCGGCACGATCACGACACCCTGGGGCTCCACCGCCCAGCTGGTCATCGGCGAGGACGCAGCGGTCTTCACCTGGTCGGACACTCCGATCGTCGCGACGATGGACATCGAGACCCCGCCGACCTACCGCGACGGCTCGGTCGTGGGGAGCGTCACCTGGACCGCCGGCCCGCACACCGTCACTGCCCCGGTCGAGATCAAGGGGAACGTCGACCCGCCGTCCGAGTGGTGGCGGCTCACCCACCCGTCAGAGCTCGGCTGAGCGGCGGGAGACCGAGGGCTGAGGCGGCCCGCTCGTGCGAGCGTGAATCGCACTTCCGTCGGTGAATCGCGCTCCAGCCGGACGTACTGCCACGAAACGTGCGCGGGAAGTGCGGTTGGCCGCGGCGGGCGCGAGCAGCGACGACGTAGACAGGCGCCGCGGGGCTAGACCCCGACGACCCGAGGGTCGACGGGGGCGGGCGGTGTCGCGCGCGGCGCAGGGGGCGGCGGCGGAGCGAGCTGACGTTGGGGCACGCCGTGCGCCTCGCGGTGCAGGCGCTCCATGCGGCTGTCGAGTTCGGAGGCGGCATCCGCGGCATCCGACAGGCTGTCGACGAGGTGCGAGGGCACCTGGTTCGAGAACTTGTAATAGATCTTGTGCTCGAGACTGGCCCAGAAGTCCATCGCGATCGTGCGGAACTGCACCTCGACCGGCACCGCCAGCGCGCCGGTCGACAGGAACACGGGCACCTCGATGATGGCGTGCAGGCTCTTGTAGCCGTTGTCCTTCGGGTGCGCGATGTAGTCCTTGACGGTGCGCACCGTGACGTCGTCCTGCGCGGTGAGCAGATCGAACAGGCGGTACACGTCGGCGACGAAACTGCAGGTCACACGCACGCCGGCGATGTCGGTGATCTCGGCGCGGATGCGGTCGAAGTCGGGCTCGTCGATGCCCTTGCGGGCGAGCTTCTCGACGATGCTGTCCGGCGACTTCAGACGGCTCTTCACGTGCTCGATCGGGTTGTACGCGTGATCGTGCGTGAACTCGTCACGGAGGATCGAGATCTTGGTCTCGACCTCGCGCATCCCGAACTCGTACTCGCGCAGGAACCGCTGCAGCTCGTCACGCAGCTCGCGGGCCTGGTTGATCGTGTCCTCGGTGACGTGAACGGTCGACATGGCATCGACGTTACGCGTTCGTGATCGGAAACCGCTGTGGATACCCGATGTCCTCACGACTCACATGCGGCGGACTCCGGGGAGCGGGGAGGCGACGTCCGTCCGCGCATCGACCAGCTGTTGCCCGGAGAGGACGCCGGGCAGGCCACGCCCGGAGCGGGTCGTGAACAGCAGGACGACCGCGACGAGGAACAGCACGGCCGACGCGAATCCGAAGATCCCGCCGGGCAGCTGAAGAGCGCTGATCCCGCCGAGACCGCCCGCCCAGCGCAGGAGGCGCGCGAACGGCGCCGGCAGCCGGGACCCCGTGTACCGGAGCTGCACGGCGACGTCACCGATCGAACGCCCGCCGATCAGGGTCAGCACCAGGAACAGTGCGGACGGGACGATCGTGGCCGCCGCGGAAGAGAGAGTGCCGTCGAGCACCGCGGCCCGATCCTTCACGACGAACTCCAGCCACACCTGCACGGTCACGCCGGCGCCCATGCTCAGGAATCCGTAGGCGAGGAAGTCGCACAGCATCGCGAGGGCGCGGCGACCGCGGGTGACCGGACGGGGAAGGTCGGCGTCGGGGCGCGCCTCCGCGCCGCGCAGCGACCGCGGGACGACGAGAGCGAGGGTGCAGCCGACGACAGCACCGAGGGTGTTCGTCATCAGATCACCCACGTCGAAGAAGCGATACGCGCAGGGGTAGACACCCCACACCCCGGTCAGCTGCGTCGTCTCGATCAGCAGCGACAGTCCGAATCCGGCGGCGAGCGCCACCAGGATGCCGCGACCGGCGAGGACCCGCACGAAGAAGCCGAGCGGCAGGAACAGCAGCACGTTGAACACCAGCTGCAGCAGGGCCGGCTGCCGCAGCGGGTTGCCCGGCGCCGCGAACGCCTTCTGCACGTCGCGCACGACCGACATCGGATCGGTGATCGCCCCGACGCAGCGGATCGTATCCGGGTCGGGCAGGGGAAGCAGGGTGTACGTCCAGATCGCCCAGAAGTAGATCAGGGCCGACAGCCAGAGCAGAGTGCGCCCGAGGCCGAGCCGCCCGCGCCGCCGGTAGCTGATCGCCACGAACGGCACGAACAGGAGGATGCCGAAAGCCACTCCGATCGCGATGGCGATGAACCCGAGCAGCACCTGATCTTCCACAGCGTGCCAGTGTAGCCGCGGCCGTAAGGATTCCGTGAGGGACCCGCATCCGACCGTAGGGATTCCGTGAGGATCGCGTGAGGATGCCGTCAGCAGGCGTAGTGTCGCCGGACGTGTCCAACGAAAACAGGGAGAGCGCGGACGCGCCCCCGCGCGCGAAGCGCATCATCATCGGGGAACCGCTGACGAGCCAGCAGGTCGACGATCAGCTGCTCCCCAAGCGCATGGCACTGCCGATCTTCGCGTCGGACGCGCTGAGCTCCGTGGCCTACGCGCCGCAGGAACTCGTGATGATCCTGCTGATCGGCGGGCTCACCTTCCTCTCCTTCACGCCGCTCGTCGCGATCTCGGTCGTGGTGCTGCTGATCGTGGTCGTGCTCAGCTACCGGCAGCTCATCAAGGCCTACCCCTCGGGCGGCGGCGACTACGAGGTCGCGTCGAAGAACCTGGGCGAGATCCCCGGCGTGATCGTCGCCGCGGCCCTCCTGGTCGACTACGTGCTGACCGTGGCCGTGTCGGTCGCATCCGGCGTCGACAACATCATCTCGGCGGTGCCCGGCCTCGACCCGTTCCGCGTGGAACTCGCGGTCGGCTTCGTGATCCTCATCATCGTCGTGAACCTGCGCGGGGTTCGCGAGGCGTCTCTCGTCTTCGCGATCCCGACGTATGTCTTCATCGCCTCCGTCGGCATCATGATCGTCACCGGCCTGATCCGCACCTTCCTGGGCGATGCTCCCGTGGCCTCGAGTGCGGACTTCTCCGTGCAGGCCGAGAGTCTCAGCCAGGCCGCGGTGATCCTGCTGATCCTGCGCGCGTTCTCGAGCGGATGCTCCGCCCTCACCGGCGTCGAGGCCGTGTCGAACGGGGTTCCCGCGTTCCGGGCGCCCAAGGTGCGCAACGCCCAGTCGACGCTCGTCCTGATGGGGTCGATCGCCGCCTGTCTGTTCGCCGGACTCACCGCCCTCGCCCTCATCACCGGCGTGCACTACGCCGAGAACCCGTGCGACCTGATCGGGTTCGACTGCACGAACCCGCAACCGAGCCTGATGGCGCAGATCGCCTCGGCCACGTTCGGCGGCGGCAGCATCGCCTTCTTCATCGTGCAGGCCGCGACCGCGTGCGTGCTGCTGCTCGCCGCGAACACCGCCTTCAACGGGTTCCCGCTGCTGGGCGCCGTGCTCGCCCGCGACGGCTACGCCCCGAAGTCGCTCAACACCCGCGGCGACCGCCTGGTGTTCTCGAACGGCATGATCCTGCTCGGGATCGCGGCGATCGCGGTGCTCGTGGTGTTCCAGGCAAAGCTGACCACCCTGATCCAGCTGTACATCATCGGCGTCTTCGTGTCGTTCTCGCTCGGCCAGATCGGCATGGTGCGGCACTGGCGGCGTGTGCTGCGCGGGCCGGTCGAAAGCAAGGCAGGATCCGGTATCGACGGGGCATCGGCATCCGACCGCCGCTCGGCGAAGATCGGTCTCGTCATCAACTCGGCCGGCGCGGTGATGACCGTGCTCGTGCTCCTCATCGTGACGATCACCAAGTTCACGCACGGCGCCTACCTGGTGTTCTTCGCGATCCCCGTCCTCGCCTTCCTGATGCTGGGCGTGAAGCGGTACTACCGCGACGTCGAACACGAGATCGCGATCGACGACACCACCAAGTTCGGCGCGACCGGCGACCTCGCCATCGTGCTCGTCAACCGACTGCAGAAGCCCGTCGTGAAGGCCATCGACTATGCGATCGCGGCCAAGCACGGCAAGACCCTCGCGGTGCACGTGGCCGTGGCCTCCGACGACGCCGCCACGCTGCAGCAGGAGTGGGCCGACCACCTCGTGCCCATCCCGCTCGTGATCGTCGAGTCGCCGTACCGCTCGTTCGCGCAGCCGGTCACCCAGTTCATCAAGCAGTACCGCGAGAAGCACGGCTCCTCCGTCGTGACGGTATACCTGCCGCAGTACATCGTGGGGCACTGGTGGGAGTCGTTCCTGCACAACCGTCGCGCCCGCCGGCTCGCGAACCAGCTGATGCTCGTCCACGGGGTGTCGATCACCCTCGTGCCCTGGCTGCTCGACTCGTCGGAGCTCATCTACGGCCGCCGCTCCCGTCCGCTGCCGGGTCAGCAACGCGCAGGTCGCCCCGTGGTCGTGAACGGACGCCGCGCGCACCGGCCCGGGGGTCCGCCGCAGGAGTAGACGCCGCAGCTCTCGTCACACTCCGGCGAGAACCGAACCGAGGATGCCGGCGGCCTCGGCGAAGCGGGTGGGGTCGGCATTCGCGTAGTTGAGCCGCACGTACGAGCCGGAGGGCTCGGCGGGGAACCACTCGGACCCGGGGGCGATGATCACACCGCGCACCTCGCAGTCGCGGACGACCTGTGCGACATCCGTCCCCTCGGGGAGCCGCACCCACAGGTTCAGGCCGCCTGCCGGGATGCCCTCGACCTGCGCCGACGGGGCGTGCTCGGCCAGGCTCGAGACCAGCAAGTCGCGGCGCGCGCGCAGGTGCTCGCGGAACCCGCGCAGGTGCGTGCGCCAGGCAGGCTGCGTGACCACGTCGAGCGCGGCGGCCTGCAGCAGCCCGCTCACGTACATGGACTCCGCCGCACGGTCGGCCAGGATCCGCTCCCGCGCAGGCCCCCGGGCGATCACGGCCGCGACGCGCAGCGCGGGCGAGGCGCTCTTGGTGAGGGAGCGCAGGTACACGACATGGCCGTCGTCGTCGGATGCGGCGATCGGTCGCGGCTCGGCATCGATCCCCAGGTCGTGCGCCCAGTCATCCTCGATCAGGAAAGCCCCATGCTGGCGCACGGTCTCGAGAACGGCCTCCCCCGTCGCGGTCGACCACTGCGCGCCGGTCGGGTTGGCGAACGTCGGCTGCGCGTAGAACGCTCGGGCTCCCGTCTGCGCGAACGCCCGCTCCACGTCATCCGGATCGGGGCCCTGGGGCCCGGAGGGGATCGGCACCAGCACGACACCCGCCTGCGCGGCGGCGAGCAGCGCACCCCAGTAGGTGGGTGACTCGACGAGCAGCGGCTGTCCTGGGCCCACGACCGCACGGAAGATCGAGCTCAGCCCGCTCTGGCTGCCCGAGATGATGAGGGCATCCCGCGCCGATGCGGGTGTGACGCCGGCGGGTGCGGTGGCGGCGAGCTCTCCCGCGAACCAGGCCTGCAGCTCCGGCAGCCCCGCGGCGGGCGAGCGGGTCAGTGCTTCATCGGTGCGCGCGGCGCGCACGAGCGCCTGCCGCACCAGCCGCGCCGGCAGCAGTTCGACCGCGGGGTAGCCGGAGTGGAGCCCGATCGCCTCCGGGGAGACCGTGCGCTGCGTGGACGACAGGCCCACGAGTCCCGAGGGCGCCGTGCCGAGCGCTGCGGTCTGCCAGCCGTAGTCCGCCGAGCGGGCGGCGCGGATCGCGCGGACGAAGGTGCCGGCGCCCGGACGCGACTCCACCAGCCCGAGCCGGACGAGCTGCTGCATCGCCTTCTGCACCGTGACCGGGCTCGCCCCGTATTCCGCCATGAGCGCCCGGTTCGACGGCACGCGCGCCCCCGGAGATGCCGAGGCGACCCATGCGCGGACACCGGCGACGATCCGGTCACTGCTATCCTGACTCATGAAAGTAGAGAGTAGCGTTATCGCTCCGGGATCGACAGTGCTATCGACGCGCGCCGGCCTCTGGTGGGGGCTACTCGGCGTCACCGCCTTCTCGTTCACCCTCCCGTTCACACGGATCGCCGTCGACGGCCTCTCCCCGCTGTTCATCGGCGCAGGGCGCGCGGTCGTCGCCGCCCTCCTCGCAGGCATCGCCCTGGCCGCGACACGGCAGCGCATCCCCACACGAGTGCAGTGGGGGCGACTGGCCATCGTCGCCGGCGGAGTCGTGGCCGGATTCCCGCTGCTCACCTCGTTCGCGATGACCACGACCCCCGCCAGTCACGGCGCCGTCGTGATCGGCCTGCTGCCCGCCGCGACCGCCGTCGCCGTGGTGGTCCGCACCGGCGAGCGCCCGAACCGCTCCTTCTGGATCTTCGCGATCGTCGGCGCGGTCGCCGCCGTCGTGTTCGCCGCCCTGCAGAACGGCGGACTCGGATCCCTCACCACTGCCGACCTGCTGCTGTTCGGAGCCGTGCTGGCCGCAGCGATCGGCTATGCGGAGGGCGGTCTGCTCGCCCGCGAGCTCGGCTCCTGGCAGACGGTGTCGTGGGCGCTGATCGCCGCCGCCCCACTCATGGGCGTCCTGACCATGGTGTCGGCGATCCAGCAGCCACCCGCGGCGAGCCCCGTGCAGTGGCTCGCCTTCGCCTACCTCGCCGCGGTGAGCATGTTCCTCGGATTCTTCGCCTGGTACCGCGGACTCGCGATCGGACCGATGGCGCAGGTGAGCCAGATCCAGCTCGTCCAGCCCGTGATGAGCATCGCGTGGGCCGCCCTCCTGCTGCACGAGCCGATCGGCTGGGCCACCGCCGTCGGAGGTCTCGCGGTCATCGCCTGCGCCGCACTCGCGGTGCGCACCCGCCTGAAAGACCGCCCCCGAACCGAACGGCCGCCCCGAGAAGAGGAGTCCTGATGCGCCACGCACCCCGCTATCTGATGACCGACCCCGACGAGGTCAAGCGCCTCATCCGCGGCAACCCGTGGGCGGCGTTCGTCTCCCCGACGAGCACCGGACTCGTCGCCTCGCACTACCCCGCGCTGCTCATCGAGGACGAGGAGGGCATCGTGATCGCCAGCCATTTCGGACGGCCCGACGATGAGCTCCACGAACTCGGTCGGCACGAGGTTCTCGTGATCATCCAGGGGCCGCACGACTACGTCTCACCGAGCCTGTATGCGCCGGGCGACCTGGTCCCCACGTGGAACCACGTGACCGCGCACCTCTACGGCACCCCAGAGATCCTCAGCGAGGAGGAGAACTACGCCATGCTCACGCAGTTGACCGACCACTTCGAGAACGGGCAGGACCACGGTCGGCATCTGTCGGAGGACGAGCCGGGCACCCGTCGAGCAGCGAAGGGAACCGTCGGCCTGCGGATGCGCGTCGCGCGCTTCGACGCGCGCGCCAAGCTCAGCCAGAACAAGCCGCCCGAGGTGCGCGACAACATCACCGCGCGGTTCGCCGAGACGAACAGCGCACTCGCGTCGGAGATGCGGCGGGTCAGCGGGGAACGACCGTGATCGGTCTCTAGATGCAGGCCCAGCAGTACACGCGGTGGCCGGATGCGGCGGCGCGACGCGCGAGAGCGGCGAGGTCGCGCGCGAACGCGGCCAACTGCGCCGGATCTGCACCCTCGAGCTCCTCGGTCTGCGACCACGGCTCGGCTACCTCGGCCAGGCGCGCGTCGTCGGCTGCGGCGAGCGCCGATGCCAAAGCATCCGTCACCGTGATGACGATCCGGTCGTAGTCTTCGCTCATCGCGAGGTTGTGGCCGGCGCGGGGGTCTTCGGTCACGTCGTCGTACGGGGTGCCCGTGAGCAGCGCCTCGAGCGTGCCGAGCTGCACGACGGGATCGATACCGCCGAGCGTGCCGGCGTCGAAACCGGAGTCCGTCGCGGTCGGCCCGCCCTCCACGTCGAGGACCCTCACGGCCTCTTCGTCGGATGCGGCGGAGAAGTAGTCGTAGATCACACTCATGCTCGACATCCTGCCAGGCCGCGCCGACCTCGAGCTGCCGTGACGCTAGTCACCCCAGGTCGTGACGGGGCGACACTTCCGCGGAATCCGGCGGTCGGATGGACTGGGTACAGACGCGGAACCCGATCCGCTGATCGAGAAAGAGCCTCATGCGCAAGCCCTGGAAAGTCGTCCTCACCACCCTCGGAGTCATCGTGGCGGTGCCCGTGCTCGCCATCGCCTCCACAGCGATCGGCAACGTGATCGCGATGCAGGTCGAGACAACCGCATTCACGCCGTACGGCGAGCCGGTGACGGTCGACGGCAAGTCCATGAACGTCGTCGTGGCCGGGGAGGGTGACGAGACCATCGTGCTGCTGCCCGGACTCGGCACGGCCGCGCCCGCGCTCGACTTCGAACCGCTGATCGCCGAGCTGCAGGACGACTACCGGGTGGTCGCGGTAGAGCCCTTCGGCACCGGGCTCAGCGACCAGACCGATGTCCCACGCACCGGCGAAAACATCGCCCGCGAGGTGCACGAGGCGCTGCAGGAGCTGGGCATCGACCGGTATGCGCTGATGGGGCACTCGATCTCCGGCATCTACGCCCTCACCTACACCGCCGCCTACTCCGACGAGGTCACGGCGTTCATCGGCATCGACAGCAGCGTGCCCGACCAGCCGGGGTGGGACGATCCCATCCCCACGTCGACCATCGCCACGCTCTCCGGGCTCGGAGTCACGCGGGTGCTGAGCGCGATCGCTCCCGATCCTTACGAGGGCCTGCCGTACGACGACGAGACGAAGGACCGGATGCGGGTGCTCAGCGCCCGGAACGCGGCCGCACCGACGCTGCTCGACGAGATGGATCGTGCCTCCTCGAACTTCGCCGCCGTCAGCGGCACGACCTTCCCCAGTGACCTTCCCGTGCTGCTGTTCATCGTCGACGAGGATGCCGAGGTCTCCGGCTGGCGGGAGCTGCACGAGGCGCAGGCCGCGAGTGTCGACCGTGGCGAGGTCGTCGGGATCGACGGCGGCCACTACCTCCACCACACGGAGTCGCCCGAGCTGGCGGCACAGACCCGCGTGTTCCTGGATTCGCTCGCGACCGCCTGACCGACAGGCACCCGCTCCCCCGGTCGCGTGGCTAGCCCGAGACGAGCCACAGCACGAGCACGGCGGCGAGCACCGTCGGCACAGCGGCCACCACTCCCCACAGCAGGAAGCGGCTCCACCGGATCGTCACCCCCAGCGCGACGATCCGGTTGTGCCAGAGCAGGGTCGCGAGCGAGGCCCACGGAGTGATGAGCGGGCCGATGTTCACGCCGATCAGCAGCGCCATCAGCGCGACGGGGTCACCGGCCGCGGGTTCGAGCACGAGATATGCCGGGAGGTTGTTGATCGCGTTGGCGCTCACGGCCCCGAGCGCGGCCAGTCGGAACAGGTCACCGGGAGCGTCGCCGGTCGCCGTCGGCGAGGTGAGGAAGCCGAAGAGCCCCTGCGCGTGCGCAGACTCGACCAGCACGAACAGCGACGCCGCGAGAGCGAGCGCCTGCCACGGGACGAGCGAGAGGCGCAGCGCCCGCCGTCGCCGCACCGCGAACAGGCTGATCAGCGCGAGGGCAGCGGCCGCGGCCGGGATCCAGACATCGTGGGTGAGAGCGAGCAACGGCATCAGGACGAGAAGGACGCCGGTGGCGCTCCAGAACAGAGCCGGATCGGCGGGACGCCGTGGCACCGGCGTCTCATACGCGCCGAAGACCGTGCGCCGATGCATGATGGTGAGGATCGCGACGGGCACGAGGATGCCGACGAGCGTGGGCGCCCAGCTCAGCGCGAAGAACGCCCCCGGCCCGTCGCCGATGGCCGGGGCGGCGAGCAGATTCGTGAGGTTCGAGACCGGGAGCGCGAGCGATGCCGTGTTCGCGAGCCACACGGTCGCCAGCGCGAACGGAAGGGGTGAGACGCCGATGCTCTGCGCCAGGACGACCACCACCGGAGTGACGATCACGGCGGTCGTGTCGAGAGACAGGAACACCGTGCTCACCACGGCGAGCGCCACGACCAGCGCCCACAGCGCGAGCACCCGTCCTCGACCCCAGCGGGCGAGTTGCTGCGAGACGACGTCGAACACGGCCGCGTCACGGGCGAGCTCGGCGACGATCGTGATCGCGACGACGAAACCCAGAACGGGGGCGGTCCGCTCGCCGAGCGCCCCGGCATCGGAGCGCGGCAGGAACCCGGTGAGCACGCAGACGAGGGCGACCACGACGAGTGCGCCGACGACCCACGTCCCGGCCCCGATCCGCAGCTTCCTGATCCCCACCTCGTGAGCATAGGGCCGAACCGTGAGCAACCCGTATGCATCCTCGGCGGGGGTGTAGGGGAACCGTGAGGATCGACGGATCCGCCCGCGCACGGGAGTTGTATCGGATCCGTGCTCGACATCATCTACATCGCGCTGACTCTCGCGCTGTTCGCCCTCGTCTCCCTGGTCGCCAAGGCGGTGGACCGCGCATGATCGTCTTCGAGATCATCGCGGCCGTCGTCGCCGTCGCGGCCGTCGTCTACCTCGTGGTCGCGCTCGTCGCCCCGGAGCGATTCTGATGGGCGCGGCGATCTGGTTCGGCATCCTGCAGCTCACGGCCGTCGTGGTCGTGCTCGTGCTGCTCTACCGCCCGCTCGGCGACTACATCGCCCGGGTGTACTCCTCGGCGAAGGACCTGCGCGTCGAGCGCGGCGTCTACCGGCTGATCGGCGTCGACTCCTCCTCCGAGCAGACCTGGCGCGCCTACGCCCGCAGCGTGCTCGCGTTCTCGGTCGTCGGGCTGCTGCTCGTCTACGGGCTGCAGCGGCTGCAGGCGTTCCTGCCGCAGTCTCTGGGGCTGCCCGCCGTGCCCGAAGGACTCGCATTCAACACCGCGGCATCCTTCGTCGCGAACACCAACTGGCAGTCGTACTCGCCCGAGCAGACCATGGGCTACACCGTGCAGCTCGCCGGCCTCACGGTGCAGAACTTCGTCTCGGCGGCGGTCGGACTCGCCATCGCGATCGCGCTGATCCGCGGCCTCGCGCGCCGGGGCTCGGCGACCATCGGCAACTTCTGGGTCGACCTGATCCGCGGTCTCGGCCGCATCCTCCTCCCGATCGCCCTGATCGGTGCGGTGGCCCTCCTCGCGGGCGGCGTGATCCAGAACTTCGCGGGCTTCACCGACGTCACCACCGTGTCGGGCGGCACCCAGACCATCCCGGGCGGACCGGTCGCCTCGCAGGAGGCGATCAAGCTCCTCGGCACCAACGGCGGCGGCTTCTTCAACGCCAACTCCGCGCATCCGTTCGAGAACCCGACCGGGTTCACGAACCTGCTGGAGGTGCTGCTGATCCTCGTCATCCCGTTCTCCCTCCCTCGCACGTTCGGCCGTATGGTCGGCGACCACCGACAGGGCTACGCGATCGCCGCGGTCATGGGCACGATCTTCCTGATCTCGACGTTCGCCCTCTCGGCGCTCGAGCTGGCCGGCCGCGGCAGCGCACCCGAGCTCGCCGGAGCGGCGATGGAGGGCAAGGAGGTGCGCTTCGGCATCCTCGGCTCCACGCTGTTCGGCAGCGCCAGCACGCTCACCTCGACCGGTGCGGTCAACTCGATGCACGACTCGTACACGGCACTCGGCGGCATGATGCCGATGCTGAACATGATGCTCGGCGAGGTCGCCCCCGGCGGCGTCGGCTCGGGCCTCTACGGCATGCTCGTGCTCGCGATCATCGCCGTGTTCGTCGGCGGACTGCTCGTCGGACGCACCCCCGAGTACCTCGGCAAGCGCATCGGTCCGCGGGAGATCAAGCTCGCGAGCCTCTACATCCTCGTCGTCCCGGCACTGGTCCTCGGCGGTACGGCCCTGAGCTTCGCGATCCCCGGCATCCGGGAAGACGTGGAGGCCACCAGCATCCTGAACCCGGGCGTACACGGCATGAGCGAAGTGCTCTACGCGTTCACCTCGGCCGCGAACAACAACGGCTCGGCCTTCGCCGGACTCACCGCCAACACCCCGTGGTTCAACACCGCTCTCGGCGTCGCGATGCTGCTCGGACGCTTCCTCCCCATCGTGCTCGTGTTGGCTCTCGCCGGATCGTTCGCGGCCCAGGAGCGGGTGCCCGCCACCTCGGGCACGCTGCCCACCCACCGGCCGCAGTTCGTCGGCCTCCTCCTCACCGTGACGGTCGTCGTGACCGCCCTCACCTACTTCCCCGTGCTCGCACTGGGACCCCTCGCCGAAGGACTCGTCTGACCATGACCCTCATCACCACGCCTTCTGAATCCCCGTCCGAACAGCAGGATGCTGCGGCATCCGCCCCCGCGCAGCCGACGCGCTCCTTCGGCTGGTCGCAGCTCGTCGCGGCCCTGCCCGGCGCCCTGCGCAAGCTGAACCCCGCAGCCCTCGTCCGCAACCCCGTGATGCTGCTGGTCTGGGTCGGTGCCGCGTTCGCGACCGTGCTGGCGATCGCCGAGCCGTTCCTCGGCGGTCCGGCCGACTCGGGTGGTACTCCTGTCCCCGCGCCGTTCACCTGGGGCATCGCGGTGTGGCTCTGGCTGACGGTGCTGTTCGCGAACGTCGCCGAGTCGGTCGCCGAAGGCCGCGGCAAGGCGCAGGCCGCGAGCCTGCGCAAGACCCGCACCAGCACGATGGCCCGCCGGGTGGTCGGATACGACGCGGCTTCGGATGCTGTCGCCGAGCGCGCCGAGACCCTCGAGGTCTCGTCCGCCGAACTGCAGCGCGATGACGTCGTGATCGTGGCAGCCGGCGAGCTGATCCCCGGCGACGGCGACATCATCGCGGGCATCGCGACCGTCGACGAGTCGGCCATCACGGGCGAGAGCGCCCCGGTGATCCGCGAGTCGGGCGGCGACCGCAGCGCCGTCACCGGCGGCACGCGCGTGCTGTCCGACCGGATCGTGGTGCGCATCACCTCGAAGCCCGGTGAGACGTTCGTCGACCGGATGATCGCCCTCGTCGAAGGCGCCAGCCGCCAGCGCACCCCGAACGAGATCGCGCTGAACATCCTGCTCGCCAGCCTGTCGATCATCTTCGTGGTCGTGGTGCTCGCCCTCAACCCGATCGCCTCGTACGCCGCGTCGCCCGTCAGCATTCCGGTGCTCATCGCCCTGCTCGTCTGCCTGATCCCGACCACCATCGGCGCACTGCTCTCGGCCATCGGCATCGCCGGGATGGACCGACTCGTGCAGCGCAACGTGCTGGCCATGTCGGGGCGCGCCGTGGAGGCCGCGGGCGACGTCACCACGCTGCTGCTCGACAAGACCGGCACCATCACCTACGGCAACCGCCGTGCGCACGAGGTCCTGCCTCTCCCGGGCATCGATGCGGACGAGCTGCTGCGGGTCGCGGCACTGTCGTCGCTCGCAGACCCCACCCCGGAGGGCGCCTCGATCGTCGAGCTCGCCGCCGCCCGCGGCATCCGCGTCATCGCTCCGGAGGATGCCGTGGTCGTGCCGTTCACGGCGCAGACCCGCATGTCGGGACTCGACCTCGCCGACGGCACGCAGATCCGCAAGGGCGCAGGTTCCGCGGTGCGGGCGTGGCTCGGGCTCGACGCCGAGGATGCGGAGCTCACCACCCGCACCGACACCGTCGCCGAAAGCGGTGGGACCCCGCTCGTGGTGGCGGTGACGACCCCCGGCGCGGAAGGCCGCGTCCTCGGGGTCGTGCACCTCAAAGACATCGTCAAGGACGGTCTGCGCGAGCGGTTCGACGAGCTGCGCAGCATGGGCATCCGCACGGTGATGATCACGGGCGACAACCCGCTGACCGCGAAGGCGATCGCTGCGGAGGCCGGGGTCGACGACTTCCTCGCCGAGGCGACGCCCGAGGACAAACTAGCCCTCATCCGCCGCGAGCAGGAGGGCGGACGCCTGGTCGCGATGACCGGCGACGGCACGAACGACGCCCCCGCGCTCGCGCAGGCCGACGTCGGCGTCGCCATGAACACCGGCACCTCGGCCGCGAAGGAGGCCGGCAACATGGTCGACCTCGACTCCGACCCGACCAAGCTGATCGACATCGTGCGCATCGGCAAGCAGCTGCTCATCACCCGGGGCGCTCTCACCACGTTCTCGCTCGCGAACGACGTGGCGAAGTACTTCGCGATCATCCCGGCGATGTTCATGGGGGTGTTCCCCGGACTCGCGGCGCTCAACGTCATGCAGCTGCACTCGCCGGCGTCCGCCGTGACCAGCGCGATCATCTTCAACGCGATCGTGATCGTGTTCCTCATCCCGCTCGCCCTGCGCGGCGTGAAGTACCGCCCGGCGAGCGCCTCGCAGATCCTGCAGCGCAACCTGCTCATCTACGGACTCGGCGGTGTGATCGCCCCGTTCATCGGCATCAAGATCATCGACCTCGTCGTCAGCCTCATCCCGGGCTTCTGACCCGGCTCGGAAAAGGAATCCAGACATGTCCTCCACACGCACCGCGGCCCGCACCACCGGGGTCGCCATCCGCGCGATGCTCGTCCTCACCCTCGTGCTCGGTGTCGGCTACACGCTCCTGGTCACGGGCATCGGGCAGCTCGCCCTCCCCTGGCAGGCGAACGGCTCACCCCTCCCCGACGACAGAGGCAGCTCACTGATCGGCCAGCCGTTCACGAACGCCGACGGCGAGGCCCTGCCGGAGTACTTCCAGTCCCGCCCCTCCGCGGCCGGCGACGGCTACGACGGCGCAGGCTCCAGCGGCAGCAACCTCGGCCCGGAGAACCCCGACCTGGTCGCGTCCATCGCCGACCGCCAGGCCGCGATCGCGGAGCGCGAGGGTGTGAAGGTGTCCGAGGTGCCGGCCGACGCGGTCACGGCTTCCGGATCGGGCCTCGACCCCCACATCAGCGTCGCCTACGCCCTGTTGCAGGTGCCGCGCGTGGCCGAGGCGCGCGGGCTCCCGGAACAGCAGGTCGAGGACCTCGTGGAGTCTAGGATTCAAGGGCGGGATCTGGGATTCCTCGGCGAGGAGCGCATCAACGTCGCCGAGCTCAACCTCGCGCTGGACGACCAGGAGGGCGAATGAGCGCAGATCGGACGCATCGCCCGGCACCGGAGCACCCCCGTCGCGGCCGCCTCCGGGTGCTGCTGGGCGCCGCTCCCGGCGTGGGCAAGACGTTCGAGATGCTCGCCGAGGGGCGGCGCCTGCGCGAAGAGGGACACGACGTCGTCATCGCGATCGTCGAGACCCATGAGCGCGCGGCCACCCTCGCGCAGACGGTCGGGCTGCCGGAGGTGCCCCGCCGCGTCGAAGACCACCGCGGCGTCGCCCTGACCGAACTCGACCTCGACGCCGTGCTCGCCCGGGCTCCCGAGATCGCCCTGGTCGACGAGCTCGCACACACGAACACCCCCGGCTCGCGGCATCCGAAGCGCTGGCAAGACGTGGACGACCTGCTGGCCGCCGGCATCGACGTCGTCACCACCGTCAACGTGCAGCACATCGAGTCGCTCAACGCCGTGGTCGAGAAGATCACCGGCATCGCGCAGCAGGAGACGATCCCGGATGCCGTGGTGCGGGCCGCGGACGAGATCGAGGTCGTCGACTTGGCGCCCCAGTCGCTGCGGGATCGACTCTCCGCGGGGCTGGTGTACCCGGCCGAACGGATCGATGCCGCCCTGTCGAACTACTTCCGCCTCGGCAACCTCACCGCACTGCGCGAGCTCGCCCTGCTCTGGCTCGCCGACGAGGTCGACAGCGCCCTGCGCACCTACCGCGCCGAGCAGGGGATCGAGGGCACCTGGCAGGCGCGAGAGCGTGTGGTCGTGGCGCTGACCGGCGGCCCCGAAGGCGAGACCCTGCTGCGTCGCGGTGCGCGGATCGCCGCCCGCTCGGCCGGTGGAGAGCTGCTGGCCGTGCACATCTCGGCCCAGGACGGACTGCGCAACGAGACCCCGGGCGCCCTCGCCGCGCAGCGCACCCTCGTGGAGTCTCTCGGCGGCAGCTACCACCAGGTGGTCGGCGACGACATCCCCGCCACCCTGGTCGAGTTCGCACAGGGAGTGGATGCCACGCAGCTCGTCATCGGGGTCAGCCGTCGCAGTCGACTCGCCGCCGCGCTCACCGGTCCCGGCATCGGATCGGAGGTGATCCGTCGCTCGGGCGACATCGACGTGCACATCGTCACCCACGCCGCCGCGGGCGGGCGACTCGCCCTGCCACGGATGACCGGCGGGGCACTCGGCTGGCGGCGGCAGCTGCTGGGCTTCGCGGTGGCCCTCGTGTTCGGACCCCTGCTGTCGTGGCTGATGTTCACCTTCCGCAGCCCCGAGTCGATCACGGCCGAGGTGCTCGCGTATCAGCTGCTCGTGGTCGTGGTCGCCCTCATCGGCGGCATCCGTCCTGCCGTGTTCGCCGCGGTGCTGTCCGGCGTCACACTGGACTTCCTCTTCGTCGCGCCGCTGTTCACCATCACGATCGCGCATCCGCTGCACGTGCTCGCCCTCGCCCTGTACGTGCTCATCGCGATCCTGGTGAGCATCATCGTCGACCAGGCGGCCCGACGCGCCCGCACCGCGCAGCGCGCCACCGCCGAAGCCGAGCTGCTCGCCGCTGTCGCCGGCAATGTGCTGCGGGGCGACAACGCGGTGCTGGCCCTCGCCAGCCGCACCCGGGAGGCGTTCGGGCTCAGCGGCGTGCGTGTGCTCTCCCCCGACGGCGACGTGCTCGCGAGCGACGGGGAGCCGGTCGCCGACGGACGCGCCACGAACATCCCGGTCGGCTCACGCCCCGGCGGCGGCCCGCGCGCGGTGCTCGAACTGAACGGCGAACCGCTGGCCGGGCCCGAGCGTCGGCTGCTCGACGCGATCGTCGCACAGCTGTCGGCCGCGCTCGAGCACACCGACCTGCGGGCGACCGCCAGCGAGGCCGAGGCCCTGGCCGAGACCGACCAGGTGCGCAGCGCGCTGCTGTCGGCCGTGAGCCATGATCTGCGGCGCCCGCTGGCCTCGGCCGTCGCGGCGATCGGCGGGCTCCGTGGTGCGCACGAGCTCTCGGCATCCGACCGTGCGGAGCTGCTCGCCACCGCCGACGAGAGCCTCGCCACCCTGTCGACCCTGGTCACCGACCTGCTCGACGTGAGTCGCGTGCAGGCCGGGGTGCTCGCGGTCTCCTCGTCGCGGATGGATGCCGCCGGCACGGTGCTCGCCGCCATCGACGAACTCGGGCTGGGCCCGGCCGACGTCGAGCTCGCCCTCGACCCCGACCTGCCGCCGGTGTTCGCCGACCCGGTGCTGCTGCAACGGGTGCTGGTGAACGTGCTCGCCAACGCGCACCGCCACGCGCCCGAGGGCAGCCGCGTGATCGTCTCGACCAGCACCCTCGGCGATCGCGCCGAGATCCGGGTGATCGACCGCGGCGACGGCGTCTCGCCCGAGCGGCGGGACCGCATCTTCCAGCCGTTCCAGCGCTTCGGCGACACCGACAACACCACGGGCCTCGGGCTCGGGCTCGCCCTGTCGCGCGGGTTCGCCGAGGGCATGGGCGGTACCCTGACACCCGAGGACACCCCCGGCGGGGGCCTCACCATGGTCATCTCCCTGCCGCTCGGCGCAGGGCATCACGACACGGAGGAGACGGAGTGAAGCTCCTCATCGCCGACGACGACCCGCAGATGGTGCGGGCGCTGCGGATCACTCTCGCCGCCCACGGATACGAGGTCGTCGTGGCGGCCGACGGTGCCGCCGCGGTCGCCGCCGCCGCGCAGACGCACCCCGACCTCATCATGCTCGACCTGGGCATGCCCCGGCTCGACGGCATCGAGGTCATCCAGGCGCTGCGCGGATGGACGAACGTGCCGATCATCGTGGTCTCCGGCCGCACCGGGTCTGCCGACAAGGTCGAGGCGCTGGATGCCGGCGCCGACGACTTCGTGACGAAGCCCTTCCAGATCGACGAACTGCTCGCCCGGCTGCGGGCGCTCTCCCGCCGGTCGATGCCGGCGAACGGGGAGTCGACGGTGGTGTTCGGCGACGTCGTGGTCGACCTCGCGACGAAGACGGTCACCCGCGCCGGCACCCGCGTGCACCTGACGCCGACCGAGTGGCGGATGCTCGAGCACCTGTCGCGGCATCCGGGAGCCCTGGTCACCCGGCAGGATCTGCTGAAGGAGATCTGGGGCAGCGAGCAGGTCTCCGACTCGGGCTACCTGCGGCTGTACATGTCGCAGCTGCGCAAGAAGCTCGAGCAGGAGCCGGCCGCGCCGGTGCATCTGCTCACCGAGGCGGGGATGGGCTACCGGCTCGTGCTCTGAGCTGCGCGTGCACGGCGTCGCACCACCGCCACGATGCCGACGACGACGAGCAGCACGGCCACGATGACCGCGGTGATCGCGGTGGGGGTGCTCTCGGGCTCCCCGGTGAGACGGCCGACCGCGAGCCAGGCCAGACCCCAGGCCGTCGCGAGAGCGGGGGCGATGCGACCTGTCGCCCACGCGGCAGCGGCACCGATCACCAGGACGACGACCAGCACGGCGATCGCCCAGGCATCCGCCGCCTGTGCCCAGCTCTCGGGCGCGATCTGGGTCAGCCAGGCCGCGGTGTTCGCGACCGTCGCGATCGTCACCCAGCCGAAGTGCAGACCGTTCGCCCCGTCGGTGAGGATGCGGTCGGCGAGGTTGCGTGCCGGGAAGCGCCCCAGCACCACGATCACCCGGGCGAGCACGGCCAGCAGCAGCGCGATCACCACGACCGTGAGCCAGAGCGTCAGATACCGTGCAGTCACGAGCCACAGCCCGTTCAGCACCATCGACGCAGCGATCCATCCGCCCACGGCCTGCTGGCGAGCATCCTGCCGCTGTGCGGGAAGCGCCTGCCACACCGTGTACGCGATGAGCCCGATGTAGATCAGGGACCAGATCGAGAAGGCGGGGCCGGCGGGCGCGAGGTATGACCCCTGCGCCGAGAGCGCGCCGTCCTGCAGGTCGTCGACGGATGCTCCGCCGAAGGCTCCTGCGCCCACGGCGGCCGCGATCAGCATGAACGATGCCGCCGCGATGATCAGGCTCTGCCGGCCGATGCCCTTCGTTCGTGAGTCCATGGTCGCGACCATACGGCGTGAGACGGCCGGTGCGCATCGGGGTTGACACCCGCCGAGGTTTTCGCTAACCAGGTTAGGAAAAACCTCAGGCCCGGGTGAAGGCCGCGTCGATCAGGACCTCGGCCGCACCGCGCGCCTGCACGGCCACGGAGGGGTCTTTCGAGATCGCCGCCGTACTCTGTGCCCCCTCGGCGAGGATCGACAGCTGTGCGGCGAGCGCCGCGGGCGCGCCCGTGTCGGCGACCAGGCCCGCCATGTACTCCTGGAACGACGCCTTGTGCGTGCGCACGATCTCGGCGACCTCGGGGTTCGTCCCGCCGAGCTCGCCGAACGCGTTGATGAACGCGCAGCCGCGGAAGTCGTCGGCGCAGAACCAGTTCTCAAGGTACCCGTAGACCGCGAGGAGGCGGGCGCGCGGGTCGTCGCCGGCATCCGTCACCGCCGTCGACAGCCCCGACTCCCACTGGGCGTGCCTGCGGGCGAGGACGGCGGTGACAATGTCGGTCTTCGCGGGAAAGAGGGAGTAGAGGCGGCGCAGCGACACGCCGGCCGCCGACCGCAGCTCGTCCATGCCCACCGCCGCGAATCCCTTGCGGTAGTAGAGCTCCTCGGCAGCGGCGAGGATGCGTTCGCTGGCGTCGTCTTCGGTCATACCCAGAAGTTTACTTGACATGAGAACGAACGTTCTCTAGATTGTTCATATCGAGAGAGAACGGTCGTTCTCACCGCAACCGAAAGGACCAGGATCATGGGTTACATCACCGTCGGAAACGAGAACAGCACCCCGATCGAGCTCTACTACGAAGACCAGGGTTCCGGTCAGCCCGTCGTCCTGATCCACGGCTACCCGCTCGACGGCCACAGCTGGGAGCGTCAGACCCGCGAGCTCCTCGCCCAGGGCTACCGCGTCATCACCTACGACCGCCGCGGCTTCGGTGGCTCCTCCAAGGTCAACGCCGGCTACGACTACGACACGTTCGCCGCCGACCTGAACACCGTGCTCGAGACCCTCGACCTGCGCGACGTCGTGCTCGTCGGCTTCTCGATGGGCACCGGAGAGCTCGCCCGCTACGTGGCGAAGTACGGCCACGACCGCGTCGCGAAGCTCGCCTTCCTCGCCTCGCTCGAGCCCTTCCTGGTGCAGCGCGACGACAACCCCGAGGGCGTGCCGCAGGAGGTCTTCGACGGCATCGAGGCCGCGGCGAAGGGCGACCGGTTCGCGTGGTTCACCGACTTCTACAAGAACTTCTACAACCTCGACGAGAACCTCGGCTCGCGCATCAGCGAGCAGGCCGTGACCGGCAGCTGGAACGTCGCGATCGGCAGCGCACCCGTCGCCGCCTACGCGGTCGTCTCGGCCTGGATCGAGGACTTCCGTGGCGACGTCGAGGCTGTCCGTGCCGCGGCCAAGCCCACCCTGATCCTGCACGGCACGAAGGACAACATCCTCCCGATCGACGCGACCGCGCGCCGCTTCCACCAGGCGGTGCCGGATGCCGACTACGTCGAGGTCGAGGGCGCCCCGCACGGCCTGCTCTGGACCCACGCCGACGAGGTCAACGCCGCGCTGAAGGACTTCCTCGCCAAGTAACCCCGTTCGCGCCGACGAGCCCGGCATCCACACGGATGCCGGGCTCGTCGCTGCGGCGTCCCGGGCCGCCCTCAGGCGTCGCGCGATCGCCAGAGCAGCCAGACGAAGTACGGGGCTCCGATCAGCGCGACCACGAGTCCGGCCGGCAGCTGCGCGGGCGCGATGACCGTACGCCCGATGGTGTCCGCGACTCCGACGAGCAGACCGCCCAGCAGCACCGCGACCGGAATCACCCTGGCGTGCCTGGCGCCGACGAGGGCCCGTGCCGCATGCGGGGCGACGAGTCCGACGAAGCCGATCACGCCGATCGCCGTCACGCTGAGGGCAGCGAGCACCGCCGCCACGACCAGCAGCGTCAGGCGCACGGGCTCGAGGCGGATGCCGACGAGGCGCGGGGTGTCCTCGTCGAGGGACAGCACGTCGAGCTCGCGACGGCTCATCACCACGAACGGCAGCGCGATGGCCAGCACGATCGCCAGCGGCAGCACCTGCTCCCACACCCGGCCGTACGTGGTGCCCGACAGCCAGGTGTAGATCTTCGGGGTGTCCCAGGGGTTCGACCTCAGCAGGAAGAAGGTCGTGAGCGACACAGTGAAGTACGAGACGCCGATGCCGATCAACAGGAACCTGTCGGCGTTTAAGCCGCCGCGCCACGACAGCAGGTACACGAGGGCGAAGGCCAACAGCGCACCGGCGATGGCACCCGCGATCATGCCCGCGGTGGAGGAGACGGCACTCGTGATCACGAGCACCGCGCCGAGGCCGCCGCCGCCCGTGACGCCGAGGATGCTCGGGTCGGCGAGCGGGTTCCGACTGACCCCCTGGATGATGGCGCCGGACAGCGCGAGCGCCCCACCGGCGACGACCGCGGCCACGATGCGCGGCGCCCTCTCGTCCAGCGCGAAGGCGATCGCGGGCGGAGCCTCACCCTGCAGCCACAGCGCGATGTCGCCGGTGAGCAGCCAGGTGTGCCCGGCGAGCAGGCCGAGGACCAGTACCCCGATCACCCCCAGCACGACGATCGCCATGGTGATGCGGAAGCGGAGTCGGCTGCGCACGCCGAACCGCACCCGCGGAGGCTCTCGCGTCGGCCCGGCATCGCGCAGGCGCCGCGCCATGAGCACGAGCACGATCGCTCCGAGGAGCGTGGTCGCGACACCGGTCGGGATGAGGATCGCCGCCTCGGCCCCGATGATCGCCCGCAGCAGAGCATCCGAGAGGATCACGACGATCGCGCCGAGAAGACCTGCCGCCGGGATCAGGAGCAGGTGGCGGTTCAGACTCGGCACCACCCGCGTCAGCAGGCGGGCGAGCACAGGCGCGCACAGCCCGACGAAGCCCATCGGCCCCGCGAGCGTCACCGACACCGCGGTGAGCGTGACGGCGAGCAGGATGCCGATGGCCCGCGTCGAGCGGATCGGCACACCCAGGGAGGATGCCGTGTCGTCGCCGAGCGCCAGGATGTCGAACCGCCGCGCGAGCAGCAGGGCCGCCGCCGTCACCACGACCACGACCGGTGCCGCCTGCAGGAACGCGGTCAGCCCCAGCTGCGACAGGCTGCCGCTTCCCCACGCCAACAGACCCTTGGTCTCCTCGTCGAAGAGGATGAGCAGGGTCGAGGTGCCGGCCTGGAACGCGAGGGCCAGCGCCGTGCCCGCGAGGATCAGCCGCGTGGTCGACGACCCCGCGCCACCGGCGAGGCCGAGCACGATCCCCGCGGCGATGAGGCCGCCGGCGAACGCGACAGCCCCCGAGGCCCACACCGGCACCGCGATGCCGAACGCCGCGAGGGCCGTGACTGCGAGGTAGGCTCCCGCGGTCACGCCCAGCGTGTCCGGCGAGGCCAGAGCGTTGCGGGCGAGCGACTGGAGGAGGATGCCGGCCACGCCGAGCGCCACCCCCACGGCGATGCCCGCGGCGAGGCGTGGAACCCGAGACCCCCACAGCACCTCGGTATCGGCGAACACGGCGCCGCTCGTGCCCTGGGTGAGATGCCAGCAGGCGACGGCGACGAGCACGACCGCGAGGGCGACGAGCACCCCGATGCCCGTCAGCAGAGCGCCCGGCCGGCGTCCCTCCGCCCCGTCGGGCGCGACGCCGGGAGCCGGGCGCGCCGGTTCCGTCGTGGCCGCCGCGTCGTCGAGGCGAAGGGCTTCCGTCACTTCGAGAGCACCTCGACGTAGCCGTCGATGATCTGCTGGGTGGAGCGCGGTCCGCCGAACGTCCAGATCCCGGCGGGGAACGCGGTCAGGCGGTCATCGGCCACGGCGGGCAGCGAGGTCCAGGCGGGGTTGTCCTGCAGCGCGTCGATGAAGCTCTCCGACTCGGGGTCTTCGGTGCCGGTGTAGAACAGGCTGGCGTCGCCGACCGTCGTCATGCCCTCGACATCGGTCTGGCCGAGGCCGTAGGTGGGGTCGACCTCGCCGGTCCAGGCGTTCTCGAGACCGAGCTTCTCGCCGATCTCACCGACCAGTGAGCCCTGACCGAACGGGCGCAGCGCGACGTTGCCGCCGTCGACCCAGCCGTCGAAGAACACGAACTCCTTCGTGGGCAGGTCGAGATCCGCGAGTTCGGCCGATGCCGAGTCGAGGTGCGCCTGGAACTCGTCGGCGACGACCTCGGCGCGCTCCTCGCGGCCGGTCACCTGGGCGATCAGGTCGAGCGTGCCGAGCATCTTCGCGATGGGGTCGGCGGCATCCGCACCGATGGTCGCGAGCACGGGCACGTCGTAGGCCTCGAGCTGGGAGACGATGGGGTCGTCCGCGGCGCTGACCTCGACGATCACCAGGTCGGGCTCGGTGCCGAACAGCGTCTCGAGGTTCGGCTCCTGGCGGGTGCCCACATCGGTCACACCCTCCGGGAGCTCTTCCGCGGTGACCCACGTGCTGTACCCCTCGGCGTCGGCGACCGCGACCGGGGTGACGCACAGCGACAGCGCATCCTCGATCTGCTGCCACTCCAGCACCGCGATACGCTCGGCGGGCTTGTCGAGTTCGACCGTGCGGCCGAGGTCGTCCGTGACCGACACGGCACCCGTCGAGGTCGCGGTGGTGTCGTCGCCGCAGCCCGCGCTCGTCGAGGCCGAGGCATCGGAGTCGGAGGCGGCGGGGGCCCGGGTGGTGCCGCAGCCGGCCAGGGCCATCACGAGCGCGCCGCCGAGGGCGATCAGGGCGAGGGGCTTCTTCTTCATTCGGTTCTTCCTCCGGGAGGTGTGAGGGGGTTCAGGATGCTGCGCGGGCGCGGTGCCGACCGTGGTGACGACCGCGCGGGAGCACACGCACGAGGCCGGTCTCCTCGTCGATCTCGGTGTCGATCCGCAGGCCGTACACGTGCGAGAGGTTCTCGCCCGTGAGCACCTCGGCGGGGGTGCCCGCCGCGTGCACTCGACCGGCGTGCAGCAGCACCACGTCGTCGGCGACGGATGCCGCGTGGTCGAGGTCGTGCAGCACGACGCCGAGGGCGGTGCCGTGGTCGTCGGCGAGCTCGCGCACCAGGTCGAGCGTCTCCACCTGGTAGCGCAGGTCGAGGTGGTTGGTCGGCTCGTCGAGGAGCAGCACGCCCGTCTCCTGCGCCAGCGCGGTCGCCAGCCACACGCGCTGCAGTTCGCCGCCCGAGAGCTGGTCGACGGGGCGGGCGGCCATCGTGCGGAGTCCGGTCAGTTCGAGCGCCCGCGCGACGGCGGCGCGGTCGGCGTCACTGACGCCAGAGAAACGGCCCCGGTGCGGATGGCGGCCGTACGCCACGACGTCGGAGACCTCGATCCCGGACGGATGCGGCCGCGACTGCGAGAGCATCGCGACGGCCTTGGCGAACTCCTTCGCCGAGAGGGCGGCCGCGTCACGCGTCTCGTCGCCGCCGATGCGGACCCTCCCCGCCTCGATGCGGTGCAGGCGGGCGAGGGCGCGCAGGACGGTCGACTTGCCGCTGCCGTTCGGTCCGATGAGGGCGGTGACCCGTCCGGGCGCGAGGCGCAGCGAGACGTCGTGCACCACCCGGGCTCGGCCGTATCCGAGCACGAGGGATTCGCCCTGCAGGGCGTGGGGCGCTGTCGTCGTCATGTCAGCCCCGCATCGCGACGCCGCGGCGCCAGTAGCCCATGAACGCGACCTGCCCGCGGTCGACGCCGAGGTCCTTGACGAGGTGGCGGCGCAGGGTAGTGACCACGCCGCTCTCCCCCGCGATCCAGAAGTAGCGCTCGGCCGGAGCATCCGCCCGGTCGATCTCTTCCCCGAGGCCGGAGTAGTCCGGCGTCTCCCAGAGCAGATCTTCGCCGTCGATGTCCTTCACCCGGATCTCCTCGGCGGCGTCGGCGTCTCCGAGGTAGCCGAGCACCGCGGGGATCAAGCGCAGACCGTGCGGGTCACCCGCGTCGCGCGGCAGCCAGTGCACCTCGACACCGGCCGGCACGTCGATGCGCAGGATGTCGGCGGGCGACGGCACCTCGATGAAGGCCACTCCGCGCAGGTCGCGGGGCGCGTCCTCCAGGATGC
The DNA here is from genome assembly GCF_012030385.1 of Microbacterium sp. B19(2022). NCBI lineage: Bacteria > Bacillati > Actinomycetota > Actinomycetes > Micrococcales > Microbacteriaceae > Microbacterium > Microbacterium sp. B19(2022). The sequence goes on along the minus strand of NZ_JAAUVO010000002.1, from coordinate 19,801 downwards.
GGGCGATGGCGGGAGCCGCCGTCTCGTCGCCGGCGAGCACGACCGATGCCGCGGTGCCCGGCGCGAACTCGGCGCCGCCGTGGGCATCCACGTCCACGCCCCGCCGCGGTCCGACCAGGTAGAGCTCCTGCCCGACCGCGGCCTGACTCGCCCAGAGCGACGCGGGTCCGGTGAGCCCCGGCTCGAGGTGAAGCACGAAGTCGACGTCCACCTCGGTGCCGGTCTCGGGATCGACCCGCAGCTCGCGCACGGAGTAGGTGCGCATGGAGCCGCGCTCCTCCTCCGGCACCGCGAGGAACGACTGCCACCAGTTGTCCGAGGCTCGATCGAGTTCGGGGAGGATGCCGGATGCCGGCGGGAAGACCAGCTTGATGCGGCTGTCGAACACCTCGCCGGGCGTGCCGAACTCGAACAGGTCGTCGCCACCGAATGTCACGCGCACGAACGAGGGCGAGACGCGGACGACGGCGCGCACCTCGGCGCGGGTGAGGATGTAGGTCGGACGCTCGGTGGTGGTCGTCTCAGCGGACATGATGCCTCCCGATGGGTGTGACCATCGGCTTGCCGGAGACCGGGTCGATGGTGATCTGATTGGCGAGGCCGAAGACCTCTTCGACGAGCTGTGCGGTGACGATGTCCTGCGGGGCGCCCGTCGCGTGCACCCGGCCGTCCTTCATCGCGACCAGCTCGTCGGCGTAGCGGGCCGCGAGGTTGAGGTCGTGCAGCACCATGACGATGGTGGTGCCGCGCGAGACGCTCAGGTCGGTGAGCAGGTCGAGGACCTCGACCTGGTGCGCGACGTCGAGGAAGGTCGTCGGCTCGTCGAGCAGCAGGATGTCGGTCTCCTGCGCGAGGGCCATCGCGATCCAGACGCGCTGCCGCTGCCCGCCGGAGAGCTCGTCGACGCTGCGGTCGGCCAGGTCGGTGATGCCGGTGGCGTCGAGGGCATCCGCCACCACCTCGTAGTCGTGAGTGCTCCACCGCGCGAGCATCTTCTGGTGCGGGTGCCGTCCCCGCCCGACCAGGTCGGCCACCGCGATGCCCTCCGGTGCCACGGGCGATTGCGGCAGCAGGCCGAGGATGCGGGCGACCTCCTTGGTGGGCCGGGCGTGCACGGACTTTCCGTCGAGCACGATCTGGCCCTCGGTCGGCGACAGCAGGCGGGCGAGCGAGCGCAGCAGCGTCGACTTGCCGCATCCGTTGGCCCCGACGATGGTCGTGATGCGGCCGGGGGCGATCTGCAGGTCGAGGCCGTCGACGACGGTGCGGTCGCCGTAGGCCAGACTCACGCCTTCGGCGGACAGGCTGTGCGAGACGGTCATAGCGAACCCCCGGAGCGGTTGGTGCGGATGAGCAGGTAGATCAGGTAGGGAGCGCCGACCACGCCGGTGATGACGCCCACCGGATACCGGGTGCCGAAGGCGAACTGGCCGATCAGGTCGCCGCCGAGCACGAGCACGGCCCCGACGAACGCCGACGGCAGGAGCAGGTTGGCACCGGGCCCCGTGATGCGGGCGGCGATGGGTCCGGCCATGAACGCGACGAACGCGATAGGACCGGTGGCCGCCGTCGCGAATGCGAGCAGCGCGACCGCTCCGAGGATGAGCAGCAGGCGCGTGGCGTTGACCCGGATCCCGAGTCCGGCCGCCGAGTCGTCCCCGAGCTGCAGGGCGCCGAGCGCGCGGCCCTGCGACAGCATCAGCGGCACGATCACGGCCGCGGCGATCGCCATCGGCAGCACCCGCTCCCACGACGCGTTGTTGAGGCTTCCGGTCAGCCACTGCATCGCGGTCTGGATGTCCCAGTTCGCGGCGCGCGACAGCATGTACGAGATGACGCTCTGCAGCATCGCGGCGACGCCGATGCCGATCAGGATCAGGCGGGTGCCGGCGAAGCCGCCCTTGATCGAGAGCAGGTAGATCGCGAAGGCCGTCACGACCGCACCGCCGAGGGCGAGCAGCGACACCACCGGCCCGTTCACCGACAGCACGACGATGCCGAAGACCGCGGCCGCCCCGGCGCCGTTCGAGATGCCGATGATGTCGGGAGAGGCGAGCGGGTTGCGCAGCATCGTCTGGAAGCAGACGCCCGCCATGCCGAAGCCGATGCCGGTGAGGACGGCCAGGATCGCCCGGGGCAGCCGCAGATCGCCGACGGTGAAAGACGCTCCGGGCACGGTCTCGCCCAGGATCACGCGGATGACCTCGTCGAGCGGGTAGAACGTGTTGCCCACCATGAGGGCGACCGTGAACAGCACGAGCAACAGGATGCCGAGCACGATCGTCGCGATCGCGTGGCGGCGGTGGCGCGCGCGACGTCCCGCGACGATGCGTGCGATCCGCGCGGATGCCGGCTCGTCGGCGCGGTCGAGGGTGTGCTCGGTGTGCTCGGTCGTGCTCACAGCTCACGCACCTTCTGCCGACGGACGATCCAGATGAAGAACGGGGCGCCGATGATGGCGGTGATGATGCCGACCTGGATCTCCTCCGACGAGGGCGAGATCACGCGGCCGATGATGTCACTCGCGGTCAGCAGCGCGGCACCGGCGATGGCCGAGAACGGCAGCAGCCAGCGGTGATCGGTGCCCACCAGCATCCGGCACATGTGCGGGACGATGAGGCCGACGAAGCCGATGGGCCCGGCGATGGCCGTCGCGGCTCCCGCGAGGATCACCGCGCCGAGCGCCGAGATCATGCGCGTGCGGAACACGTGCTCACCGAGGCCCTTGGCCATGTCGTCGCCGAGGGCGAGGGAGTTCATGCCGCGCGAGCTCAGGAAGCAGATGAGGGCGCCGACCGCGAGCACCGGTGCGGTGAGCGCGATGCGGGGCCACTCCGCACCGCCGACGCCGCCGATCTGCCAGGACTGGAACGTCTGCAGCAGGTCGACGCGGGGCAGCATCACCGCGCTGATCAGCGAGGCGAAGGCCGCCGAGGTCGCCGCCCCCGCGAGGGCGAGCTTGAGCGGCGTCGCGCCCCCGCGTCCGAGGGAGCCGACCGTGTAGACGAAGACGGCGGCGATCCCGGCCCCCGCGATCGCGAACCCCATCTGCCCGTAGGGGTTGCTGAGCCCGAAGAAGGCGATGCCGCAGACGACCGCGAGCGAGGCGCCGTTCGAGACGCCCAGGATGCCGGGATCGGCGATGGGGTTGCGGGTCACGGCCTGCATCGTGGCACCGGAGAGGGCGAGCGCGGCGCCGACGAGGAGGGCGAGGACCGTGCGCGGGATGCGCTTGACGATCGCGGCCTGGGAGATCGTGTCGGTGTGGCCGCCGAGGGCCGCGACGATGTCGTCGAACGAGACCGCGCGCACGCCGAACGAGATCGACAGGATGCTGAGGATGACCAGGACCACGAGCCCCACGAGCAGCCAGAGGGTGCGCACCAGCACCGGGCGCCGCAGGTCTGCGGCTCCCGGTGCGGGGGCGATGACGGTTGCTGAGGTCACGGGGGATTCACTCCGCTGATGCGGATCGAACGGTTACTTCGACAGCGGCGCAGCCAGGAGTGCGAGGTAGTCGCTGAGGCCCCACGGGATGGACAGCGGCGACGGGTTCGCGGATGCGGCGACCGGCGTCGCGTTGGGGAGGATCGCGATGCGCCCCTCGGCGATGGCCGGGATCTTCGACAGCAGCGGGTCGGCCTGGAGCTGAGCGATGAGCGCGTCGTCGCCGTAGGTGACGAACACGTCCACGTCGGCGAACTTCGCGACCTCCTCCGCGCTGACCGTCAGGTCGAACTTCTCGGTGTCTGCGGTGTCTTCCACGATCGATGGGAACGGCAGACCGAGGTTGTCGTGCAGGTAACCGGGGCGCGTGTCGATCGCCGTGTAGTAGCCGATCTGGCTCAGGTCGGCCGGGTCGAGGTACGCGAACAGGACCTTCTTGTCCTTGAGTTCGCTGTTCGCCTCGAGCGCGGCCTCGGCGTCGGCGTGCAGCTCGTCGATCAACGCTTCGCCCTCATCCTCGAGGCCGAGTGCCTTCGAGTTCATCTCGATCATGTCGTCGACCGAGGTGCCCCACTGGACCTCCGGGAACGCGACGACCGGGGCGATCTTGGAGAGGGTGTCGTACTCCTCCTGGGTGAGACCGGAGTAGGCGGCCAAGATCACGTCGGGCTCGGTGTCGGCCACAGCCTCGTAGTCGATGCCGTCGGTCTCGTCGAACAGGACCGGCGTCTCGGCGTCCAGCTCGTCGAGCTTCTCCTCGACCCACGGCAGCACGCCGTTGTCGTCGTCGTCGCCCCAGGAGGCCTTGCTCATGCCGACCGGGACGATGCCGAGCGCCAGCGGCACCTCGTGGTTCGCCCAGGCGACGGTCGCGATGCGCTCGGGCTTCTCGGTGATGGTGGTCTCGCCGTAGGCGTGCTCCACCGTGACGGGGAAGGCATCCGCCGAGGCCGGGTTGCCACCGGCGGTCCCGGTCGATTCCGGCGCGGAGGAGGCGCAGGCGGAGAGGCCGACTGCGAGTGCAGCGGCCGCGCCGATGGCGAGGATTCGAGAGGTGCGCACAGGCGTTCCCTTCGGGGTTCGGGGTGAGGGGGCGGCGCAAGAGGTGCGCCCAGCCTTTGGTAAGCCTGGCCTAATCTAACACGGAGGTTAGGGCGACCTCACTTCGAGTCCCGGTACCCCGCGCAGCTGCGGGCACAGAAAAAGCCGGCCGGATCCGTGAGGATCCGGCCGGCTTCAGGAAGTCAGCGCGCGCTCAGAGAGCGCGGATGTTCGCCGCCTGCATGCCCTTGGGGCCACGCTCAGCGTCGAATTCGACCTTCTGGTTCTCGCGGAGCTCCTTGAAACCGGAGCCGGCGATAGCCGAGTAGTGGGCGAAAAGGTCGTCCGAGCCGTCATCGGGAGCGATGAAGCCGAAGCCCTTTTCCGCGTTGAACCATTTCACAGTGCCAGTGGCCATGTGTTTCTACTTTCTGTTGACTTAGCCGTTTACACGGCCTACGCCGAATCGGAACATCCGAGACGCGCGCACAGTCACGCTACCACGGCAGGCTGACCAGAAGCACTGTGCGACGGATTCTTCTGCAGAAGAGCCGCCTCGGTGCGTGTGCTGACCCCGAGTTTCCGCAGTACGGCGGACACATGGACGCTCACGGTCTTGACGCTGATGAACAGCCGCTCGCCGATCTGGCGGTTGCTCAGCCCCTCGGCGATGAGCTCGAGCACCTGCTTCTCCCGCGCGGTCAGCGGGTCGGTGCCGGCGGAAGGCTCCGCGACGAGGCGGAGCCCGAGCCCCGCATCGGTCGCGAAACGGGCGACGGCGGCCTGCAGCTGCGCATGCCCCAGGGCCTCGGCGATCTCGGCCGCCTCGGCCAGCACGGTCGACGCACCCGCACGGTCGCCGTCGTGCACCCGCATCCGCGCCTGCTCGAGCCGGAGCACGACGCGGAAGGTGACCGGAACGTCGTCGCCGTCGGCACACAGCAGCGCCGCATCGAGCGAGTCGGACTGCGGGTCGAGCAGGGCCACGAGGATCGTCGACCAGGCGTCGTCTTGCAGCTGCGCGGGCTGCGCGAGCCAGGCGGTGCGAATCACCTCGGCCGCATCGGCGACCTCGGACCCCTCTGCCCGCAGCTCGGCGAGGAGTGCCCCGCCCTGCAGCATCAGTCGCCGCTGGTGCAGCAGTGCCGGCCGTTCATCGCGCAGCATCTCGAGGATCGTGTCGAGCGCACCGCGAAGGTCGCCCGCGCTCTCGGCGACCGCGACCGTCATCATGACCCGGTCGTACCAGATCTGCCGCTCCGAGATGCCGGTCTCCTCGAACGCCGGCAGCCACCTCTGCAGCATCTCCGCCGCCTCGGATGACCGGCCGCGCCAGGCCAGCACCCGCACATGGGTCATGCTCATGTACATGCGGAACACCCGCAGAGTGCCCTGCACGAAGTCGCGCGACAGCATCTCTTCGACCCGGTCGATCTCGCCCAGTTCGAGCAGCGGCACCACCATGTTCTGCGCCATGATCGACCCCGACGTGCGCTCGACGCGGAGCTCGCGCGCCCGGCGCAGCCCCTCTTCGGCGACCTCGACGGCCTCACGGTAGCGGCCGAGCAGAGTGAGCAGATCGGAATAGTTGACGCGGTAGCGCATCTCGGCGTTCGAACCCGTCGCGAGTTCCCGTGCGCGCTCGTACTCGCGCACGCCCGCCTCGACCTCGCCCAGGTGCGCGAGAGAGCCGCCGCGGACGTTCGCCGCGATCGACAGCTGATCCGTGGACTGCGCCCCTGCGGCCCCGCGCTCGGCCTCATCCGCGAGGCGGATCGCCTCTTCACGGTCGCCCGCGATCATGCGGCGACTCGCGAGTTGGTTGAGCAGCTCGGCGCGGAAGACCTCGTCGTCGACGTGCTCTTCGGCGATGGCCAGGGCCTGCTGCAGCAGCGGGATCGCGCCGAGACGCCCGAGGTTGACCAGATACAGCGCCTTGTTGCGCAGAAGTCGCGCGTGCAGACGCGGATCGACGGTTTCGGGGTCGACCTCGGCGAGCGCGAGGTTCGCGACGGCCAGCGCCCGCTCACCGTCGCCCGCGTTGCGGAGGATCGACCCCAGCACGAGAAGCAGATCGAGGCGTTCGACGCGCGCCGCAGCAGCCGCATCGGGGACCAGCGGCCACAGCTCCAGCGCGAGTTCACCGAAGCGGGCGGCGGTCGCGAACGCGTACTGCGACTTCGCGTGGCGCATCGCATCGGCGGCGGCGACGAGCGCCTTGCGGTCGTCTTGCGCCAGCTGCCAGTGGTACGCGAGCGCGGCAGCGTCGCCGGTGTCCCTGCCCGCCCCCTGGGCCTCGAGCGACTCGGCATAGGCGCGATGCAGCCGGGCGCGCTCACCCGGGAGCAGATCGTCGTGCACAGCCTCACGAAGGAGGGCATGCCGGAAGCGGTAGTCGTCGTCGACCACGACCAGGATGCCGCTGCGCGTCGCCTCGCGGATCGCCTCGTCGAGCTGCTGCTCCGGGACATCGACGAGACGGGTGATCAGCGGATGCGACAGCGGTCGCTCGGCACCGGAGGCGACCTTGACGACATGCTGCGCAGCGTCGCCGAGCCGATCGAATCGGGCCAGCAGCAGGTCGCGGAGGCCGTCGGGAAGAGGGCCGTTCGAGCATCCCGCGATCTCTTCGACGAAGAACGGCACGCCCTCCGCTCGCTCTTGCATGCGGTCGAAGGCGGCTTCGGAGAGCGGACTGCCGGTGATCTGCTCGGCCAGTTCCCGCACCGCGGCTTCGTCGAGCCGGGCGAGCGTGAGGCGCTCGAGCAGACGCGCGCGCGTGGCCTCGCCGATGAAGCGACTCACGGCATCCCCGCGCCTCACGTCATCGCTCCGGCAGGTGAGGAGAAGCAGAATGCGCCCGCGGTCGAGCGCGCGCAGGAGAAAAGAGAGGATGGCGAGCGTCGAATCGTCGGCCCAGTGCAGGTCCTCCACCACGAGAACCTGCGGGGCCCGTTCGGCTGCCGCCTCGATGAGCGAGGCGATGGCGTCGCGGAGGCGCTCGGGGCTGGTGCGCTCGCGATCGGTCGGAGCGTCGACGAGCTCGGGCAGCAGCATCCCCAGCGCCTCGGCGCCCACGCCGACCGACTCACGCACCCGTTCGATGCCCATGCGCGTGACGATCGAGCGGAGGATGCCGGTGAGCGGGCCATAGGGAGTGCGGGAGGCCCCGAGGTCGAGGCACCAGCCCACATGGACGTCGGCGGTGTGCTCGATCTCGGTGGTGAACTCGCGCAGCAGCCGGGACTTGCCTATCCCCGCCTCGCCCTCGACGAGCAGCGCCGCCGGAACGCCCTCGCGCACACCCTCGAACAGCCGGCGCACCTCGAAGAGCTCGGCCGCACGGCCGACCATCGCGGCGCTCGGTGCGGAGGAAGGCATGGATTCATCGTCCCACCCTCCACCGACACCGGGGGCGCGTTCCGCGACGACGATGCTCACCGTGCGGGTGCCGCTGTCGGCTCGCATCCGGAGCTCGCCCGCTCCGAGGCCGCGTGTCCCACGCCGGGACGCGCGTTCGTGGCGCTGCGGCCCGCGTCGCGTGCACCCACAGTGCTGGCCGTCGATCCACGGAAGATGCGCGTCAGCGTCCGACGCACCGCCCCGGGGGAACGGGGAACGATCTGGTCGGCGTGCTCGACGAGCATGCGCCGCCGCGCGGCTGCGCGTTCCATCTCCTCCTGCTGGTAGCCGGTGTACTGCTCGGTGAAGAACGTGTGCTCGAACATGGGATCTCCTCGGCGGTGTGCGGTATCCCTACACTCCGCTCTGAGGTGCCCCGCCGACATCGGACGGATTCCCTATCTTTCTGCCGCCGATGTCTAGGGATGCCGCGGTCTAGGGATCGCGATGCCTAGGCCTGCGGAGACTCGGCGCGCAGCGGCGACCGACGGGCCGAGGGGCGGGACTGCGCCGGCACGAGGATCGCCAGCACCCGCACGAGCGTCGCCATCCACAGCAGTCCGAGCCCGACGACGACGGCTTCGACCCCCGTGGCCGAGTAGAGGCCGAACGGCACCCACAGCACGACGGCCACCACGATGAGCAGGGCGACGCCGATCGACGTGATCAGCAGCGCACGGGGAGGAGCGGGGATGGCGGCCACGGTCGCGGCCGCAGATCCGAGGAACAGGATGAGCGTCGCGAGCGCGGCGATGTCGTGCGGAAGGGGCGCCCGGTGCAGCGGCAGCAGACCGACGGCCGCGAGCGCGACACCGGTCGCCGCCCACAGCGCGACCACCACGGCGATGCGCCGCAGAGCGGAGTCGCCGAGCATCCGGTGCAGGTCGCGGCCGATGTACGAGCCGACGGCCGCGATCAGGAGGCCCGCGACGACGAGCGTGCCGTTGAAGGCCCAGCCCGACCCGAGCTGCGAGAAGTTCTGCTCCCACCAGCGCGGGTCGGCCGAGGTGACCATGGCGAAGAGCGTGCCGATCACGAGGAATCCGAACAGGAGCGCGGAGAGGTCGGCGGTGCGCAGACCGATGCCGGCACCGAACGCGAAGCGACCACCGACGGCCGAGGCGACGCCCGCGAGCAGGCCGCCGCCGACCGCCGCGAGCTGCAGACCCTGGAGGCCGACCGCGAGGATCTCGGCCGTGAGCAGGACCCCCATCACGGTGACCGCTCCGAAAGCGACGGTGAGCGCGACGGTCGAGAGGTCGGAGACCACAGCCTGCCAGCGCGGCATCGGTCCGGTCTCCGCGCGACGGTGCCTCAGCGTGCTGACGAGGAACGCGGCTGCGGCGACGATCCCGGCGATCGCCGCCACCGGCAGCGCCACCGACCCGGGACCGGTGAGCGGGCGCGCATCCCCGCCCAGGAGAAGGATGCCCGCGACGGCACCGACGACGAAGCAGACCGCGGTCGCCCAGACGGCCCTCGTCTCGCCGCGCAGCTTCTCGTCCCGCTCCATGAGCCCATGCAAGCACTCCCCTCGGACGCGCGGAAGATCCCGCGCACCCGGCCTCGCGACTCGAGCCCTGGCCGGCCCGTCAGGCGTGCTGCAGAGCCTTGGGGGTGAAGTAGGTGACCTCTCCGGTCTCGTCCTCGATGCCGAAGATGAACTGCCCGGAGGGCGTCGCGCAGATGTCGATGACCCTTCCCCGCGAACGCGGAGTGATGACTTCGTCACCCGGCTTGAATGTGGTCTTCGTCATGGCGCGATCGTACAACGATGACGCAGCGAGGCCCGGATGCAGGAGCTGCATCCGGGCCTCACGTGCGGTTCGCGTCAGGCGTCGACGTCGCCGCGCCAGGATCCGGTCTCGACGCCGCGACCCTCGATGAACTCCTTGAAGTTCTGCAGGTCCTTCTTGACGGCGTGACCGCCCGCGCCGACGAGGGAGCCGAGCTTCTCGAGCAGGCCCTCCGGCGCCCAGTCCAGCTGCACGGTCACACGGGTCGACGTGTCGTCGAGTTTGTGGAACGTCACGACTCCCGCGTGCTCGGTCTCGCCGCCGGTGCTGTTCCACGCGACGCGCTCATCCGGGTGCTGCTCGGTGATCTCGGCGTCGAACTCGCGGGTCGCGCCGCCGACCTTGACCTTCCAATGCGTGTGGGTGTCGTCGATCTGAGTGATCGACTCGACCTCGTCGAGGAACTTCGGGAAGCTCTCGAACTGCGTCCACTGGTTGTACGCCGTGCGCACGGGGACGTCGACGTCGATGGTCTCGATGATCTGCACCATGTGATGCTCCTCACTTCTCGTCGTTCGTGTCGTCCCATTCAGCCCGCTGCGACGAGGATCGGCGACGGGGTTGACAGCCGCATCGTCGGACGACGATCATCCGCGACACCACGGGACTACCGTTGAGGACATGCGCATCCCCGCCGCGATCCGCGCCTCCCAGCGCTCTCCGCTGCTGCAGGTCGTGAAGTCGGCCGCAGCGACGATCGCCGCGTGGCTCATCGCGGGATGGGTGTTCCCCGCGCAGCTCCCGGTGTTCGCCGCGATCGCCGCGCTCCTGGTCGTGCAGCCCAGCGTGAATCAGTCGCTGTCGAAGGCGCTCGAGCGCAGCATCGGGGTGATCGCCGGCGTCGTGATCGCCGTCGCGCTCGGGCTGCTGCTGGGGTCGCCGAGCTGGATCGTGCTGCTCGCCATCGTCGTCGCGATGCTGGTCGCGTGGATCTTCCGGGCCTCCCCCGGAACCGGCAACCAGGTCGCGATCTCGGCGATGCTCGTGCTGGCGCTCGGATCGTCCAGCCCCGAGTATGCGTTCGCGCGCATCGTCGAGACCCTGATCGGCGTGGTGATAGGCATCGTCGTGAACGCGCTGATCGTGCCTCCGGTGCTGGTCGCCCCCGCGCGGCGCGCCGTCGGACTGCTCGGGCGGGAGCTCGCCGCCAGCCTCGACCGCCTGGCCGTCGCGCTGCCGCAGCCGCAGACGGCCGCACAGCTGCAGGAGCTGATGCTGGAGGTGCGACTGCTGCGTCCGATGAAGGATGCCGCCGACGCCTCCATCGCCGCGGGCGAGGAGTCGCTCACCCTGAACCCGCGGCGCTCGACCCACCGCAGCGAGCTGAAGGAGATGCGGGAGCTGCTCGAGCGTCTGTCGCCCATCGTGACCCAGACGATCGGCATGACCCGCGCGTACTTCGACCACTACGACGACACGATCGGTGAAGAGCCCGCCGTCACCGCGATCGCCGAGCAGCTGCGGCGAGCCGGGCACGACGTGCGCCTGGCCGTGCAGATCGCCGAGGCGTCGCCCGAGCCTGACACGATGACCAGCGCGATCCCCGCGCTCACCGCGCCACTCGTGATCCGGCCGCCGTCGTCGCAGCACTGGATCCTGATCGGCTCGCTCATGGAAGACCTGCGCCGCATCCGGGGCGAACTGCTCGACGAGGACTGACCGACTCCGCCTACGCTGGTGGCATGTCCGACATGACCGTCGCGGAGGCGCTGGGCGAGCTCGCCGCACTGGAAGATCCGAAGATGCGCGCCGCCAACGAGAAACGCGGCGACGACCACGGCATCAACCTCAGCCGGATGCGCGCGCTCGCGAAGCGGATCAAGACCGACCAGCCGCTCGCGCAGGAGCTGTGGGCGACCGGCGAGACCCCGGCGCGACTGCTGGCGCTATTGATCTGCCGCCCCCGCGACTTCACCGCCGACGAGCTCGACGCCATGCTGCGAGAGACCCGTCCGCCGAAGGTCAACGACTGGTTCGTCAACTACGTCGCCAAGAAGACCCCGCTCGCGGAAGAGCTGCGGCTGCGCTGGTTCGACGACGCCGACCCCACTGTGGCGGCGGCCGCCTGGTCGCTCACGACCGTGCGTGTGATGAAGGACGCCGACGGCCTGGACCTGCCGCATCTGCTCGACCTGATCGAGCGCGATATGAAGGATGCTCCGTCGCGCCTGCAGTGGGCGATGAACGAGACCCTCGCCAACATCGGCATCTACCACCCGGAGTACCGCGCGAGGGCGCTGGAGATCGGCGAGCGCCTGCAGGTCCTGGCCGACTACCCCACCGCCCCCGGCTGCACCTCGCCGTTCGCCCCGCTGTGGATCGGCGAGCTCGTGCGGCGCCTCGAAGGCTGAGCTGGTTCAGGGTTGCTGCGTGCTGCCACCCACCTGGCGCGAAGGAGATCTCACGCTCTGAAGGAGACCCTCCGGCATCCGCTCCTTCATTGCGTGAGTTCTCCTTCGGAACGGGCGGGCCCGGCATCCGCCTCGGTGACCGGCAGGCGTGTCCCGCCACGATTCCGCATTTTGAGCCAGTAACGTTATACACTTTATGAGTCGCGGGGGCTCTGGGGTGATCGCATGGGGCGGTCTCTGCCGCGCGCGACACGACCTGGGGAGCATCATGACCACGCAAGACGACCTGAACACACTCATCGCCGACATCGCGCACGACATCAACGGCTTCATCGGCGCATCGGTCGTCGATCTGGAGTCCGGGATGCCGCTCGCCTCGAGCTCGGTCCGACCGGACTTCGACCTCGACGTGGCCAGCGCCTACAACAGCGAGATCGTCAAGAACAAGATGCGCACGATCGAGGCGCTCGGTCTCGACGCGACCTTCGAAGACATGCTGCTCACGCTCGACACGCAGCTCCACCTGCTCAAGATGATCACCCCCGAGATGTTCATCTATCTCGCTGCCGACCGCCAGGCGACCAACCTCGCGCTTCTCCGCTCTGCCGTCAACCGCCACGTGGCGGCCCTGAACGCTTGACCAGGGAGGCCGTGCGCAGCGACGGCCTCGAGGAGATCTCGTGGGTGCGCTCCGCGTCGGTGGAGACACCGATGCGGCGCGCGCGCTGGCGGCACGTGAATCTGCCGAACCGTTACCGGCTCATCTTCGCCGGGCCGGTCGGGGCAGGGAAGACGACCGCCGTCCGGGCACTGAGTGACATCCCGCCGGTCGACACCGACGTTCCGATCTCGGCCGGATCAGCGGAGTACGGCGACGGCGAGAAGACCACCACCACGGTGGGCCTCGACTACGGCGCGTGGAAACCCACGCCCGAGATCGCCGTCACGCTCATAGGGGTTCCGGGGCAAGACCGCTTCGCGCCCGCCCGACGCCGATCCTCAACGGCAGACACGCGCATCCTGCTCTGGCTGCGTGCCGACCGGCCACACCTCGCCGCCGACGCCGCCGCCTGGATACCGCGGTTCGCGGGTGACAGCCATCGAATGGTCATCGCGGTGAGCCACTGCGCAGAAGACGCGCTGAGCACGGTGCGCCAGGAGCTCGCCGAGGTCCTGGCGCGATACGGGATCCCCACGAACCGCGTTCATGCCGCCGACGCCCGCGATCGCGACAGCGTGATGCGAGTCGCCTGCGTGGCCCTTGACCTTCCGGAAGAAGAGTCGTGAACACACACAACCGAACAGACCACCCCCCACTCGCGAACGACGCCGCACACCGGGACGACGCGACCTATGCGGGCGACCCCGTGCTCATGCATCCCGAGATCGCGGCCCACTGGGCGCTCTGGTCGAACGTCGTCAGCCAGGCCGCGCTCACCCGACTACGTCATCTGCAAGAGCGTTTCCCCGAGCTGACGACGGCTGTCCTCTCGACCGCCGACGGCCTGCACATCGCCTCCGTCGGCACCCCGGACGAGACGGGAGAGCGGCTGGCGGCGATCAACGGTTCGCTGTTCGGCGTCGCCAGGGCCGAGGCCGAGATCATCTCCGGCGGGGCGGAACCGAGCCTGTCGGCCGTCGTGTCGGTGTCGATCGGGCAGAGCCAACTCTCGCTGCTCAGCTTCGTGCTCGCGCCGTACGGCCAGCTGCTCCTGTCGGTGTCGGCGGCCGGCGTCCAGGTGGGCACCGTCATCGTGCAGGCACGCTCGGCAGCGTACGAACTCATCACCGCCCTGGGGCTCGCCGGAACCCCCGGCTGAGGCATGGGGTCGCTGGCTACGCTGGGGCCATGAGCACGCACATCGCCGCAGAGCCCGGCCAGATCGCCCCCGTCGTCCTGTTCCCCGGCGACCCGCTGCGAGCGAAGTGGATCGCCGAGACGTTCCTCGACGACGCCCAGCTGTATACCGAGACGCGGGGCATGCTGGGCTTCACCGGCACGTGGGAGGGGCACCGCATCTCGGTGCAGGGTTCCGGCATGGGCCAGCCGTCGATGGCGATCTACGCGAACGAGCTGTTCGACTCCTACGACGTGCAGACGATCGTGCGGGTCGGATCGTGCGGGGCGTTGACCGAACGCGTCAAGGTGCGCGACATCATCATCGCCAACGGCGCATCCACGGATTCCGGCATCAACCGCGTGCGCTTCCACGGACTCGACTACGCGCCGGTCGCGGATTTCGGGCTCCTGCGCGCGGCGGTGGAGGCGAGCGAGGCGGAAGACCTCGAGTCGACCGTGCATGTCGGGCAGCTGTTCTCGAGCGACCAGTTCTACAGCACCCGCCCCGAGCTCACGGAGCCGTTCGTGCAGCACGGCATCCTGGGCGTCGAGATGGAGGCGGCCGGGCTCTACACCCTCGCGGCGTACTACGGGCGGCGCGCGCTCGCCATCTGCACGGTCAGCGACCACATCGTCACGGGCGAGGAGACCACGGCGCAGGAGCGCGAGCAGACCTTCGGCGACATGATCCGCATCGCCCTGCGCGCCGCCACCTCGGCCTAGGCCCGTCGGACCTGTCCTCGCGGATGGGATGATCGAGAGACCATGACTTCCCCACCGCGGCTCGATCCCGCCCTCGTTCCGGACGCCGCGGACCCGGATACCGTCTACCTCGCCTTCGTCGAGTGGGCGGAGTCGACCGGCATCAGCCTCTATCCCGCGCAGGATGAAGCAGTCATCGAGATCGTCTCCGGCAACAACCTGATCCTCTCCACCCCCACCGGCACCGGCAAGTCGCTGGTCGCGATCGGCGCACACTTCGCCGCCCTCGTCGCGGGACGCCGCAGCTATTACACAGCACCCATCAAAGCCCTGGTGAGCGAGAAGTTCTTCGCACTGGTCGACGTGTTCGGCGCCGAGAACGTCGGCATGGTCACGGGTGACTCCGCGGTCAACGCCGACGCCCCGATCATCTGCTGCACGGCCGAGATCCTCGCCAACCTCTCGTTGCGCCAGGGTACGGATGCCGACGTCGGGCAGGTCGTGATGGACGAGTTCCACTTCTACGCCGACCCCGACCGCGGCTGGGCGTGGCAGGTGCCGCTGCTCGAGCTGCCGCAGGCGCAGTTCATCCTGATGTCGGCGACCCTCGGCGACGTCACCGAGCTCGCCGCCGACCTCACCCGGCGCACCGGTCGCGAGACGGCGACCGTGACCGGGGTCGAGCGCCCTGTCCCGCTGCACTTCTTCTACGAGACGACCCCGATCCACGAGACGATCGACGACCTGCTGAACACCGGGCAGGCACCGATCTACGTCGTGCACTTCTCGCAGGCCGCAGCGATGGAGCGGGCGCAGGCGCTGTCGAGCACGAAGGTCGCCACCCGCGAGCAGCGGGATGCGATCGCGGCGCTGATCGCCGAGTTCCGCTTCACCACCGCATTCGGCAAAACGCTCTCCCGCTTCCTGCGTGCCGGCATCGGCGTGCACCACGCCGGCATGCTGCCCAAGTACCGGCGCCTGGTCGAGCAGCTCGCGCAACGCGGATTGCTGCGCGTGATCTGCGGCACCGACACCCTCGGCGTCGGCATCAACGTGCCGATCCGCACCGTGCTGCTCACCGCACTCACGAAGTTCGACGGCACCCGGATGCGGCAGCTGAACGCCCGCGAGTTCCATCAGATCGCCGGGCGGGCGGGTCGAGCGGGGTACGACACCGCCGGAACGGTCGTCGCCCAGGCTCCGGAGCACGAGAGCGAGAACGTCGCTGCCGTGAAGAAGGCGGGTGATGACCCGAAGAAGAAGCGCAAGATCGTGCGCAAGAAGGCGCCCGACGGCTTCGTCTCGTGGGGCGAGCCGTCGTTCCGCAAGCTCATCGACGCGGTACCCGAGACCTTGACCTCGCACATGCAGATCACGAGCGCCATGATGCTCAACGTGATCGCCCGCGGCGGCGACGTCTTCGCCAATATGCGCTCCCTGGTATACGACAACCACGAGCCGCGGAGACGGCAGCGCGAGCTCGCGCTTCGAGCCATCGGCATCTACCGCACCCTCCGCGAATCCGGCATCGTCGAGAAGACTCCGGAGGGCGACATCCGCCTCACGGTCGACCTGCAGCCGAACTTCGCACTCAACCAGCCACTGTCGCCCTTCGCCCTCGCCGCGTTCGAGCTGCTCGACCCGGACCCGGCCGCTGGAACGGGCACCCGCTCCTACGCCCTCGACATGATCTCGATCGTCGAGGCCACGCTCGACGACCCGCGCCCCGTGCTCAGCCAGCAGCAGTTCCTGGCCCGCGGTGAAGCGGTCGCGGCGATGAAGTCGGAGGGCATCGAGTACGAAGAGCGGATGGAACTGCTCGAGCAGATCACGCACCCGAAGCCGCTCGACGAGCTGCTGACCGCGGCCTTCGAGACCTTCAGTGCCGCCCAGCCCTGGATCCGCGACTTCGAGCTGCACCCCAAGTCGGTCGTGCGCGACATGTACGAGCGGGCCATGTCGTTCGGGGAATATGTCGCCTACTACAAGATCGCGCGCTCGGAGGGCGTGGTGCTGCGCTACCTCTCCGACGCCTACCGCGCCGCTTCGCAGACCATCCCGGAAGAGCTGAAGGACGAGGATCTGCGCGACCTCATCGAGTGGCTCGGCGAACTCGTCCGTCAGGTCGACTCCAGCCTGCTCGATGAGTGGGAAGAGTTGATCGCCGGCGTCGACAACGGCCGCTTCGATCCGCACGCCCCCGACGAGCCGATCGTGCCGCCCGCACCGAAGCGCCTCACGAGCAACATCCGCGCCTTCCGCATCCTGGTGCGAAACGAACTGTTCCGTCGTGTGCAGCTCGCGGCGCGAGAAGACGTGGCCGCGCTGGCCGAGCTCGACCCGGGCTTCGGCGCCGACGCCTGGTCCGACGCCCTCGACGGGTACTACGGCGACCACGACGAGATCCTCACCGGCGGGGATGCGCGCAGCTCGAAGCTGCTGATCCTCACCGAGGGCGCCACCTCCTGGACCGCACGGCAGATCTTCGACGACCCCGCCGGCGACCACGACTGGGGCATCACCGCGACGATCGACCTGGCCGCGTCCGACGAAGCCGGTCAGGCCGTCGTGACCGTGACGGGTGTGGACCGGCTGTAGCAGCCTCCGCTCGCGAACGCCTCGGGCGGGCATCTCCCTCACGGGCGGATGCTTTGCGTGAGAATCACCTCCCGAGGGGGAGTTCTCCGCCCGGGAGTGTCACCTCTCAGCGCATTGCCTGCATCAGGCCTGCATGACCGCGAGCACGTTGCCGGCCGGGTCGCGGAACCACGCGATGTCCGGCCCCTGTCCGTTGCCGCGGACGATGCCGCGCGCATCGGAGGGGAACTCGTCGTCGCTGTAGATCTTGGTCTGCACGCCCCGCGCGATGAGCTCGTCCACCGCGGCGTCGACATCCGCCACCGGGAAGTTCAGGATCGTGAAGCTCGCCGGCGTGTGATTCGGCTTCGAGTACACGAGGATCGACCCGCCGCTGGGCAGCCGCAGGTCGAGGAACCCCATCGCGTTGACCTCGACGTCGAGGCCGAGGGCCGTGCCGTAGAACTCTTTCGCCGCGTCGATGTCGTCGACGCTGAAACCGCTGAATGCGTTGTCCGCTGTGAAGGCCGCCATGACTCCATGGTCCGCCGTCGCCCCGCGGTTGTCGAGGGGTTCATCGACGGATGCGGGCCGTGAGCCGGTCGGTCACCCGCAGCGGATCGAACAGCGCCGCGAGACCGCAGCGCACGAGCAGCGCGTGGAGGGCCAGACAGATCGCGACCACCACCGCCGTCAGCAGGAGAGGGCCGACGGCCTCGAGCACCGGTGTCGTCCGCCACCCGGCAGCATGCAGCCCCGCGTCGATCAGTGCCAGCGGCATCATGTGCAGCACGTAGATCGGCAGGGTCCGTCGGCCGATCCACCGCAGCGGTCGCGCGACAACCTCGACGTGCCGGTCGAGGAGCACGCTGAGCGAAACCCCGAATGCCACCGCGACCAGGCAGAGCAGCGGCCATGTACCGGGAACGAGCCGGATGCCGAGCACCGAGACGACGGCGAGTGCCCCTGCGTACCCGGCGGCGAGCGCGACCGCGACGCCCACGCCACTCAGCCTCGCGAAGCGCTCGACGATCGCCCGCAGCCGCAGCCCGACGAGGAAGAAGAACAGGTTCTGCACCAGCTGCCACAGGTTGCCGAGATCAGGAAGGAGACCCGCCCCGGCGACCGCGGCGATCACGAATGCCACCGACAGCACGGCGACGGTCGGGAGCCCGCGCGTCAGCCGCCCGACCGTGAGATACACGGCGAGCGCGAGCAGGTACCAGAGGTTCGTCGGACTGATGGTGAGCTGCGCGAGCAGCTCCCACCCGCTGGTCGCCCGGGCTGTGTCGAACTCCGGCGTGAGCGCGAGCACGACGGTCTGGATGAGCACCCACACGAGGTAGAGCAGCGCGAGACGCCCGGCCCGACGCCGCCAGGAGCCACCGCTCGCGGCGAACACCGCCCGCGCCGCGAACATCCCGGAGACCAGGAAGAACAGCGGGATACGCAGCGGCAGCAGCTGCGCGTTGAGCATCACCCAGGCATCCGTCACCGGCCCCGCGCCCGGGATACCGACCGCGACCTTCGTGACCACGTGCCAGAGCACGACGAGCAGGATGCAGATGCCTTTCGCGACATCCGGCCATCCGACCCGTGGCGCCGGCGCGGTCACGAGGCCGCGCGCACGAGTCGCGAGACCAGGTCGACGTAGGTCACGCCCGCCGCGGCGAACATCCGCGGCACCTGCGAGGCGGCGGTGAGCCCCGGCATCGTGTTGACCTCGTTCAGCACCGGCCCCCGCTCGGTGAGGAAGAAGTCCATGCGCGCGACGCCATCGCACCCGAGCGCATCGAACACGGCGATCGCCGCCCGCTTGAGAGCGGCCGCCTCGGCAGCATCGAGCTGCGCCGGCACCGTGAACCGCGCACTGCCGTCGTACTTGGTGGCCGTGTCGAACAGCCCGGTCGCGTGGATCTCCAGCGGCGGCGCCGCCCACCGGATGCCGCCCTTCTCGCGCAGCACCGCCACGTCGATCTCACGCCCCCGCACGACCTCCTCGACGAGGATGCGCCGATCGAAGCCCGCCGCCTCCTCGAGCGCCGCGAGCAGCTGCCCCTCTTCCGTGACGAGGCCCACTCCATGGCTCGAGCCCGCCGACACCGGTTTGACCACGACCTCCCCCTCGAATTCCACGTCGCCGATGTCGTCGGCGGCGACCAGACGGCCGCGGGCGGTGCCGAGACCCACGGCATCCGCCACGAGCTTGGTCGTCCACTTGTCCATGCCGATGGCCCCCGCCCGCAGCCCCGACCCCACGACGCGCACTCCGGCGAGCGCGCACAGCGCCGCGAGCGCTCCGTCTTCCCCCAACGCACCGTGCACGGCGGGGAACACCACGTCGGTGCGGGTGAGCAGCGGCAGCGCGAGCGCGAGCGACTCGGCCGGCGATCCCCCGTTCGGGCGCCCCTCGACGCGCCAGATCCCGTCGCGGTCGATCGTCACGCACGTGACGTCGTGATCGCCCATCCGCAGCGCCGCGGCCACCGCCGCTGCGGATGCCAGGGAGACCTCGTGCTCGGGATTCTGCCCTCCGCCGATGACCAGCACCTTCGTCGTCATGCCACGCTCCTCTGCACGCGTGCGCCGAGGCCGGTCACGATGGTGTGCGGGATGCTGCCCGCCCACCGCGCCCACTCCTGCAC